>CBDUCX010000164.1:0-12052 GCA_965365755.1 uncultured Pleurocapsa sp. | reverse complement strand
CCTAATTTAAACTTAACTCCCCTGATTTAAAAGCAAATGTTTTGAGACGACACCTATGAGTGCACTCCTACATTTGTTTACAGAATAGCTCGCAGAGTAGTTATTTTGCTGAAATATCCGCCACCATTCTATTATTTATTGAGATTTATAAACACTTAAAAACCCATGGATGCTTAGAGTTATAATCGATAGTTTATTTTAAAGCATTCTTTATGTGATTATTGATTTTTTTTATATATAGTTGACATTTAGGACATTATATAAATTAATCATTTCCTTACAAATTTGACAGATAGTAGTAGTGCATCAATTGTAATTATTATTGTTTTTATATTGAGGTTTAAAAACAATAATCGAGAGCTTATTTATTTTGATTAAACGTCAAATATCTGAATTAAATGCCAAATAAAAGAAGTAAAAGAAAAAAAACAAGAGCGTACTTTTGTCCTTATTGTGAGCAGCGGTTATGGAGACTGGGCAAAAGTAAGCATAATTTGTTTTATAGCAATTCAGAAGAAATTAGAGCAAACACGGGTCTTACCCGAAAAAAGGCTAAGCTTTTATCCCTCCAAAGCACCACCTATTTAGATGTGAATAAGTGGATTGAAGCCTTCTGCTGCCCTAGCCACGGGATGATGTGGTTATTTATCTCAGTTAAGGACAATGACTATGAATACAGGTTAGCTAAAGAGAAAGACTGGTTAAAAACTGATAGAACCATAGATCCCCGTGTTTCTAATCCTTCGGTAAGCGAGTTTACTCTAAGAATGAGCCGCAAGCTTGGCTAGAGTATAGGCTTTAGGTAAACTTTGAGACTCCAATGGCCAAAAGCATTTTAGATTGTAACATTTTAGATTTTTCCCTCTAGTCTAGGTTTTGGTCTACGAATATCCATTCTCCCTGTCGAACCTAATATTCATCCACGGACTACCCTCCCCATAATTCAGGGAGGTTTTTTTATGCCGTCTTTTCAGTAAGTACCAAGAAAGTTGAAAATTAACTGAGTTGATTAATTATGCAATTAACGATTCCCAAAAAAGAACTATTGAATATTCCAGTAACTTGCTTGCCCTTTGAAGAGCAAATTATGTTGATGTTGCGCTGGGCAAAACTAAAATCCAGTAGGGTTGTCTGTCTGGCAAATGTTCATATGTTAATGGAAGCCTTTAGAAATCCTAGTTTTGCTGAAGTTTTACGTAACGCAGATTTGGTCACTCCTGATGGCAAACCGTTGGTGTTAATGTTGCGTCGACTGGGGATTAAATGTCAAAATCAAGTAGCAGGAATGGATGTTTTTCTTAATCTTTGCGATTTAGCCGAACAGACTGGGACTAAAGTTTATTTTCTGGGAGCTACTGAAGTAATTTTAGCCAAGATGAAGCGTAAGCTCGACAGAGAGCATCCTATACTACAGATAGCTGGAATGAAGGCTATTCCTAAGATTAAAACTGAAGATATTGTTACTTATCATGACCAAGATCTGATTGCAGAAATCAATCAAAGCGGCGCAGGAATCGTCTTTGTATGTTTGGGATGTCCTAAACAAGAAATTTGGATGTCTCACTATCAGGGCTTAATTCCAGGAGTAATGATTGGTGTCGGGGCAGTCTTTTCAATGTATGCAGGAATTAACCCTCGTGCACCTCGTTTGGTTCAACAAGCAGGTTTAGAATGGCTCTACCGACTATTGCAAGAGCCACGGAGACTTTGGTGGCGCTATAGCTCAACAATTCCGCCCTTTTTGTATTTAGCTGTTAAGCAATTGGCGGCTCCATATAAACAAGTATTGAGTAAAGCAAGGTGGCAAAAAACTAAAAGAAATATCATGATCAACCTGAAAACCTTAGATTTTCCCTATGAAAAACTGGGAGAAATCTTAGTGCGCCAAAATATGATTACACGAGAAGAATTAGAAGAGGTCTTATTGCAGCAAGAGTTAGAGCCAGGGGCGAAAGTTGGAGAAATTTTGGTACGTAAGAATTTACTATCTGTATCTTTACTCAAGTTTTACTTAAAAAATCAAAACATCAACTTTGGCGATTTTTTGGTAGAGAAAAGAATTTTAAATCGGCGTAGTTTGAAGAATATTATAGCTTTGCGAGATGACTCAGACCAATCAATTGGAGAAGTTATCTTAGAGCAGAGTATCCTTTCTGAAGAACGATTGAAAGAACTTTTCATCGAATACTATACAAAAAGAAAAGGCTTGTTTTTAGCTGATTTACCAGATAGTAATGATGATCTTGATTTATCCTCGCAGGTAGGAAATTTTTTAGTTAGTTAGTCTATATAAACTCCTCACGAAATAACAAAAACTACGTACATAATGAAAATATTATTAACTGGTACCGAAGGCTATCTTGGCTCTCTATTGGCACCGCTTCTTATTCAGCAAGGGCATGAAGTCTTGGCAGTAGACACAGGCTTTTACAAAGTTGGTTGGTTATACAATGGATGTGAACTAACTGCCAAAACTCTCAATAAAGATATTCGACACATTACTCTTGAAGATCTTCAAGGAGTTGAAGCAGTCATACATCTAGCAGAACTTTCCAATGATCCCACGGGACAACTGTCTCCTAATATTACCTACGATATTAATCATAAAGGTTCAGTTTATTTAGCTAAATTAGCTAAATCGGCAGGTGTACGCCGTTTTATATATACTTCATCTTGCAGTGTATATGGATTTGCCGAAGGAGAAGTAACCGAAGAATCCCCCGTTAATCCCCAAACTGTTTATGCAATCTGCAAAACATTAGTAGAAAAAGATGTTCGAGCTATGGCTGATGATGGCTTTTCGCCAACTTTTCTGCGTAATGCCACTGCTTTTGGTGCTTCTCCACGAATGCGCTTTGATATTGTGTTAAACAATTTATCAGGTTTAGCGTGGACTACTAAAGAAATAAAGATGATTAGTGACGGTACTCCTTGGCGTCCATTGGTTCATGCTTTAGATATCTGCCAAGCTATTGTTTGTGTGACAGAATCCCCAAGAGATATTGTTCATAATCAAATTTTTAATGTAGGAGATACTGCTAATAATTATCAAGTTAAAGATATTGCTCAAATCGTTGCTGACACCTTTCCTGGTTGTCAATTAAGCTTTGGCCCGAGTGATTCAGATAACCGCAGCTACCGCGTTTCTTTTGCGAAAATTAATCGAATTTTGCCTGGATTTAAATGTGAATGGGATGCCAATCGTGGCGCACAACAACTATATGAGATATTTAAGCAAATTGATATGTCCAAAGAAACCTTTTTGTTTAGAGGATTTACTCGTTTAAAACAATTAGAGTATTTGCTGCGCACTCAGCAAATTGATCATAATTTCTTTTGGAATTGATAAAGAATGAATACTAAGGAATTAGTGATTGAAGCTGGCCGTTCTGAAAAACGATATTGGCAAGATTTGTGGATTTATCGAGAATTGTTCTATTTTCTGGCTTGGCGAGATATTTTGGTGCGCTACAAACAGACTATTATTGGCGTTGCTTGGGCTTTAATTAGACCATTTTTGACAATGGTGGTTTTTAGCGTAGTTTTTGGTAAATTGGCCAAACTACCTTCAGAAGGTGTACCTTATCCAATCTTGGTATTTGCGGCAATGCTACCCTGGCAATTTTTTGCCAATTCTCTCGCGGAATCGAGTAATAGTTTAATCGCTAATGCTAATTTGGTTTCTAAGGTCTACTTTCCTCGGTTAATTGTACCTGCCAGTTCAGTAATTGTCAGTTTTGTCGATTTTCTGATTTCCGGCATGATCTTGTTGGGATTGATGGCTTGGTATGATTTTGTCCCTGGTTGGCGTATTTTGACACTACCCTTGTTCATCCTCATTGCTTTTGTCGCAGCAATGGGAGCGGGACTGTGGTTGGCATCACTTAATGTAGAATATCGCGATTTTCGCTATATCGTGCCGTTTATCGTGCAGTTTGGTTTATATATTTCTCCTGTCGGTTTTAGCAGCAAGGTTGTTCCAGAACAATGGCGGTTACTCTATTCTCTCAACCCAATGGTAGGGGTAATCGACGGTTTTCGTTGGGCTATTTTGGGTGGTGAGTCTCAGATATATTTACCTGGCTTTGTTCTGTCTTTAGCGATTGTCGTTCTACTTTTATGGACTGGTATTTGGTACTTCCGTAAAATGGAACGCACTTTTGCTGATGTAATTTAGAGAGGAATTAAGTGAAGTGTCAGAGCCAGTAATTAGGGTTGAAAATCTGGGAAAGAAATATATTCTTTCTCACCAAAAAGAGAATACTAGTGGTTATCGATATAAGGCATTGCGAGACATTTTGTCGGAAAAAGCAAAGGCTGTTGCTCAAAAATTTGGCAAATCCGAGGTTAAAAAAATCTCTAATCCTGCTCGGGAAGAATTTTGGGCCTTAAAAGAAGTCGGGTTTGAAATTCGGCAAGGTGAAGCAGTGGGGATTATTGGACGCAATGGTGCAGGGAAATCAACGCTTTTAAAACTGTTAAGTCGCATCACCGAACCGACAACAGGAAAAATATCTATTCAGGGACGAGTTGCCAGCCTGCTAGAGGTAGGTACAGGGTTTCATCCCGAACTAACTGGACGAGAGAATATTTTCCTCAACGGTTCGGTTATGGGTATGAGTAGAGTTGAGATCAAGAAAAAATTTGATGAAATTGTCGCCTTTGCCGAAGTAGAAAAGTTTTTAGACACTCCAGTAAAGCGCTATTCATCGGGAATGTACGTGCGCCTGGCTTTCTCTGTTGCAGCTCACTTAGAACCAGAGATTTTAGTTGTTGATGAAGTGTTGGCAGTAGGGGATGCTGCTTTTCAAAAGAAATGTCTGGGAAAAATGGGAGATGTGGCAACCAAAGAAGGAAGAACAGTGTTATTCGTCAGCCACAGCATGCAGGCGATCGCCCAACTTACTAAACGTTGTATTTTATTTGATCGAGGCAAGATTCAGTTTGACGGTAACACCGACAAAGCGGTGTCATTGTATATTTCTGGACAAAGAGACGATAACCAAAAACCAGCTTTCTATCAAGCACCATTAACTAAAACTGGTAACCACCTAGCGTGGGCGCAGGTACATGCATCGGAAGGGGGGGTTCATTGGTGGGGAGAGCCGATAACGTTTGAGTTTGCTTTACAAGTAGAGGAACCTAACGAGCGCTTACGCTTCCTGTTCTTGGTAGTTAATGAACTTCAACAACCAATTACTAAGTTTTGGTTTTTTGATTCCCAAGCACCGTTTCTCCGAGAATCAGGGCGATTTATAGTGCGATGTCACGTCCCCAAATTGAGGCTTTATGCGGGTTCTTATTCCTTAAGCACTTGGATTTTTAAACGTCGCGAGCCTCAGATTCTTTTGGAATCGGTAACTAATATTTGTCCCTTTGAGGTGAGTATGGGTAGTAAGGAACGTCCTGGTTTGCTTGGTTACGAATGGAACCCAGGGGAAAGTATTTACTTGGAAGATGCTACTTGGGAAACTTTTAAAAAGTAATCTTATTGGTCACATTTTTTTTATTTGCGTACTGTAATCAAGGTAATCTTAATGGTTCAAACAACAGAAAAATTAAATATTCATGATCGAAAGTCCACAAATGCTAACTGTAGGTTTTGTGGAACGTCATTGAGTCATACTTTTGTCGATTTAGGGATGTCTCCACTGTGCGAGAGCTATTTAAGTTCCCAACAGCTTAACCAGATGGAACCTTTCTATCCGCTCCACGTACATGTTTGCGATAATTGCTTCTTAGTACAATTAGAATCTTATGTCAGCCCAGAACATATTTTTACAGAATATGCTTACTTTTCTTCCTATGCCGATACTTGGTTGCAGCATGCCAAAGCTTATACCGATCTCATGGTAGAGAGGTTTAGCTTAAACGAAAAAAGTCATGTGGTGGAAGTAGCTAGTAATGATGGTTATCTGTTACAGTATTTTGTTGAGAAAAATATTCCTTGTTTAGGGGTTGAACCAGCAGCAAATGTGGCGAAGGTAGCGATTGATCATGGTGTACCCACACTGGTGGAGTTTTTTGGGGTGGAAACTGCTCGCCAACTAGCCGCTCAAGGTAAACAAGCCGATCTGTTGTTAGGCAACAACGTGTTAGCTCAGGTGCCAGATTTAAATGATTTTGTGGCGGGAATGAAAATTCTGCTGAAACCCCAGGGTGTAATTACAGTAGAATTTCCCCATCTAATGTGCTTGATGGCAGAAAATCAGTTCGATACTATCTATCACGAACACTTTTCTTACTTTAGTTTTATTACTGCCGAAAAGATTTTTGCCGCCCATGGTTTGACCCTATTTGATGTGGAGGAATTACCCACTCATGGAGGTTCTCTGAGAATTTATGCCCGCCATCAAGAAGATACTTCTAAGGCAATCAGCGATCGCGCTATGGAGTTAAGAAAACGGGAAGAAGAGGCGGGCTTTACCGACATGCAATGCTATACCAACTTCGCCGAACAGGTTAAAGAAACTAAACGCAAGTTATTAGAGTTCCTGATTAAAGCCAAACGAGAAGGCAAAACAGTTGTTGGTTATGGAGCACCGGGTAAAGGCAACACTTTGCTTAATTACTGTGGTATTCGTACTGACTTTCTCGACTATACGGTTGATCGCAATCCCTACAAGCAAGGCAAGTTTTTACCAGGAACTCATATCCCGATCTACCACCCCGATAAGATTGCCCAAACTAAGCCTGATTATGTGCTGATCCTGCCTTGGAACTTTAAGGATGAAATTATGAACCAGATGGCATCGATTCGTGATTGGGGGGGACAGTTTGTCGTACCGATTCCTGAAGTGAGGCTATATTCTTAAAAAATGCGTTTTATCCAAACCAAGCTCAAAAATGCTTACGTCATCGAACCAGAAAAATTTGCCGATGAAAGAGGTTTTTTTGCCCGTAGTTGGTGTGAAAAGGAATTTAGAGAGCAGGGACTTAATGCCAACTTAGTGCAGTGTAATATTTCTTTCAATAACAAGAGAGGAACTATTAGAGGGATGCATCTCCAGATTCCTCCTTTTGCCGAAGCGAAACTAGTACGCTGTACTCAAGGAGCTATTTATGATGTGATCGTCGATCTACGTCCTGATTCGGCAACATATCAAAAATGGATTGGAGTAGAGTTAACAGCAGAAAATCGACGTGCTTTGTATGTTCCTGAAGGATTTGCCCACGGATTTCAAACTTTAGCCGACAATACGGAAGTTTTCTATCAGATGTCGGAATTCTATGCTCCAGAATGTGCCCGAGGATTTCGCTGGAATGATCCCACTTTCAACATTAATTGGCCTGAGCAAGTAAGCATCATTTCTCTAAAAGATCGCGAATATGAAGACTATAAAGCAGCACAGTTTGCCTAGAAATATAGGGTTGATGGGGAAGAAGAATCTGAAGGTCGAGTCATCAGTTGCTTCAATCTCTCAATCGGGTACAGCAATGTACCAGTTAATTTCTGATTTATATCCCATTTGTCGAAGTATTACTGGTAATGGAGTGCGCCAAACTTTAGAAATTCTCCAGCAATATATTCCCTTAGAAATTCACCAAGTCCCCACAGGTACACAAGTATTTGATTGGACAGTCCCCAAAGAGTGGAATATTCGGGATGCCTATGTGAAAAATGCCCAAGGGGAAAAAGTCATTGATTTTCAGAAATCAAATTTACACTTACTCAACTACAGCATTCCCATCCAGAAAAAGATGTCTCTAGCGGAGTTAAAAAAGCATCTTTTTTCCCTGCCAGAACACCCAGATTGGATACCCTATCGGACTTCTTATTACAGTGAAAATTGGGGATTTTGCTTAACTCACCGTCAACTGGAAGCACTAGAAGATGGTGAATACGAAGTACATATAGACTCTTCTCTAGAACCTGGCCATTTAACCTATGGAGAGTATTATCTACCAGGAGAAAGTAAGGAAGAAGTTTTAGTTTCCTGTCATGTTTGTCATCCTTCTTTATGTAATGACAATCTTTCGGGTATATCAGTGGTAACCTTTTTAGCCCAATATCTTCGTTCTCTATCTTTAAGATATTCTTACCGCTTTCTGTTTATCCCTGGCACAATTGGTTCAATTACCTGGTTGAGCTTAAACGAAAGTAAAACCTCGCCAATAAAACACGGCTTAATCGCTGCGGGGTTGGGAGATGGGGGTAAATTGCATTACAAAAAAAGTCGTCGGGGCAATGCCGAGATCGATCAAGCAGTTATTCATGTTTTGCAACATTCTGGGCAAGAATATCAGATTAACGATTTTTCCCCCTATGGGTATGATGAACGTCAATTCTGTTCCCCTGGGTTTAATTTGCCAGTGGGTAGTTTAACCAGAACTCCTTTTGGTCAATATCCGCAATATCATACTTCAGCAGATAATTTAGAGTTTGTTAAGCCAGCTCAATTAGCAGACTCCCTAGAAAAGTATCTAGCAGTAGTCGATATTTTAGAAAACAATCAAACATACCTCAACACCAATCCTAAATGTGAACCTCAATTAGGAAAAAGAGGATTGTATGGCACTTTTGGCGGCACGCAAGATAAGAAGACGAAAGAAATGGCAACCTTGTGGGTGCTGAATTTAGCCGATGGCGATCACAATCTTTTAGATATTTGCGATCGCTCTGGTTTGGACTTTTTAGTGATTCGAGATGCTGCCAATGCTTTGGTAGAGGGAGGTTTGTTGCAATTAAAATGAATAATTCACAATTAACAGTAGTGGATTTCGTCTTCAAAATGTACCTGAATGACATGAAATTTGGAAAGATGTGAAGGTAATAGTGCCGAGAATTTGGCTATAGTTTGCCATCTGGCGGTTAATTTTATAACTCATGAAAATACTGCCAAAGTTGGAATTCATGCCAAACGACTCAAAGCGGGATGGGATAATAATTATCTAGCTCTTGTTCTTAATTCTCTCTCTAATTCAACGTAAAGAAACGTGTGCGTTCGCTCTAAATAAAATGCTGAAACAGTTGACTAATACCACTAAGTCTTTAATAAGATTTCCTAAAAATTTATTGATGGAAAACTATTATTGTGCTGAAAAAATTCTAAACAATAAGTTTGAAAAAAGCCTAAGAAACAAACAGCCTTTGTTAGTTTATCAAATGGGTAAAGTTGGCTCAACTACTGTTATTAGAACATTTCAAAATGTTTCAGAGTTATCAATGCCAATCTTCCATGTACATCTTTTGAATCCCGAAAATATTGCTAAAGATATTGAAATATTCTATGGCAAAAAACAGCTTGATTTTTTTACTAAATCAGGCTTGTACGACACTGTTAATATATTTGTCAGTAAATTTTTACGTAAAAAAATTGAAAGGGGAGACTTAAGTCCTTTTAATAAATGGAAAATAATCACATTAGTTAGAGAGCCAATAGCACGGAATATTTCTGGATTTTTTGAAGGTTTTCATCTAAGATTTCCTGATTATTATGAAAAATATGGCTACGATCAACAAAAATTTGCAGAATTTTCTCAGATGTTTATAAATAAATATCCACACGATACCCCTTTAACCTGGTTCGATTCTGAATTAAAACTAGTATTTGGAGTAGATGTTTTTGATCAGGAGTTTCCAAAATCAAAAGGATATAAAATTTATCAAGAAGATTCAGTTGATGTTTTGCTGTTAAAACTTGAAAACCTAGAACAAGTTTTTAATGAAGCAGTTAAAGATTTTCTTAAACTCGATCAAGATATTACTCTGATTAGGGGGAATATTTCGAAGGACAAGAATTATTATTCTTGTTACCGCGAATTTTTGAACAAAATCAATCTACCAAAATCTTATATAGACAAAATGTATGATTCTTCGTATTCGAGGCATTTTTATACTCAAGAGGAAATTGATAGTTTTAAGGAAAAATGGGTTAAAACCAAACAAAAATATCGATGAAATTGGGTGAAGTGATGCTTATTAAGAGCTGAAATTTCCCGTAGAATGCGGAAGAAAAAGTAGAGAAATTTCCAATAAAAAATAGGTGAAGCACTATGACAGCAATATTCCCGAAACAAGATAACAAGATCAGCAATTTTGAACGCTCTCAAGAACTACAGCAAAAAAGCCATCAGCTTATTCCTGGAGGTGCCCATACCTACGCTAAAGGGGACGATCAGTATCCCGAACAAGCACCGGGATTCCTAGTCAAAGGAAAAGGCTGTCATGTTTGGGATGTGGATGGTAATGAATATATTGAGTACGGCATGGGTTTGCGGGCGGTTACCCTGGGGCATGGATACGAACCCGTGGTAGAAGCAGCCTACAAGCAAATGCTGATGGGAATTAACTTTACTCGTCCTGCACCAATAGAAATAGAATGTGCCGAGAAATTCCTCAGTTTGATTGAGGGGGCAGAGATGGTCAAATTTGCCAAAAACGGGTCAGATGCGACGACAGCAGCCATCAAACTGGCTCGTGCCTACACAGGTAGAGATATGGTAGCCGTTTGCGCCGATCATCCTTTCTTTTCTACCGATGACTGGTTTATTGGCTCTCGGAACATGAATGCAGGTATTCCCGAAGCCGTTCAGAATTTAACTGCCAAATTTCACTATAACGACTTGGAGAGCATTCAAGCACTGTTTAGCAAATATCCAGGACAAATTGCTTGTTTGATTATGGAGGCGGAAACCATGACACCTCCTGTTAATAACTTCCTGCATGAAGCCAAACGTATTTGCCATGAAAATGGTGCTTTATTCATTCTCGATGAAATTATTACCGGATTTCGTTGGCATCTTCAGGGGGCACAAAAACTACATAATATTGTTCCCGATCTCTCTACTTTTGGTAAAGCAATGGGCAATGGTTTTTCGATCGCTGCTTTGGCGGGGAAAAGAGAGATTATGGAATTAGGGGGACTACATCATGACCGCGAACGGGTGTTCTTACTTTCTACTACCTTTGGTGCCGAAACTCATTCCTTAGCAGCAGCGATGGCAGTGATGAGAATATATCAAGAGGAAAATGTCGTCGAACATCTTTATCGACAAGGGGAAAAATTAATTAAGGGAATCAATCAAGCGATCGCATCTCATCAACTAGAGGGATATTTTGGTGTTGCTGGTAAACCTTGTAATTTAATCTACCTCACTAAGGATCAACAAAAAGAGCGATCGCAACCATTTAGGACTTTGTTTTTACAAGAAATTATCAAACGAGGGATTATTGCACCTTCTTTGGTAGTTAGTTTTTCTCATACAGATCGAGATATCCAGAAAACTATCGAAGCAATTGCTGAGGCTTTGGGTGTATATCGTCTGGCGTTAGAAGAAGGTGTGGATAAATATCTGGTAGGGCGAGCGGTTAAGCCTGTATTCCGCAAACTTAACTAAAACTAAGTTGCTGATTTTTAAAGCCGATTAACTTTAACTGAAAAATAAGGAGAATTACATGAAAGTCGTTCTGTTTTGTGGTGGCTTTGGAACCCGTTTGCGAGAGCATTCGGAAACCGTCCCCAAACCAATGGTAGATATAGGTTACAGACCTATAATTTGGCATTTGATGCGCTATTATGCCCATTTTGGTCATAAAGATTTTATTTTGTGCCTTGGTTATCGGGGTGACTATATTAAGAACTATTTTCTTAATTACAACGAATGTCTATCTAATAACTTTGTGCTGTCAAATGGCGGCAGAACCGTACATCTTTACAATAACGATATCGAAGATTGGCGCATTTCTTTTATTGATACAGGATTGCAAAATAATATCGGACAGAGGTTGATGGCGGTAAAACCTTACTTAGAAGGTGAGGAAATGTTTATGGCTAATTATGCTGATGGTCTGAGCGATTTGGATCTAGACCTCTATCTCGATCATTTTTACCAATCTAATAAGATCGGCAGTTTTCTCTGTGTACAGCCTTCCCAATCATTTCATGTCGTCTCTGTAGGAGAAGAGGCTTTAGTGGAGAAGATAGAACCTGTAGTTAAATCTGATCTGTGGATCAATGGTGGCTTTTTTGCCTTCAAAAAAGAAATTTTTGACTATATTCAATCTGGAGAAGAATTAGTTGTCGAACCTTTTCAACGCTTAATCACAGAA
>CBDUCX010000163.1:0-12137 GCA_965365755.1 uncultured Pleurocapsa sp. | reverse complement strand
CACTTCCCACACCCCCTAATCTCATTAAGTTTTCAGGCTTATCCGAACAGTATTGGAGTCCTGCGGATCTGACTCTTCTGCCTAAGAGTTCGCAAAATTCCTCAGCGTGCTGGTAAGCTTCACGACAGTAAAAGGGCAATTCTAGAGATTCACGGTTATCTTCACCAAACAACCTGACGCTTACAGGCTTGAGATAGGGTTCGCCTGTAGTTTCATCAATCGTATTTTCCAGATAGGCGCGGGTTCTCCTAACAATGTGTCGAATAAAAGGGTTATATTGCCGTCCATAATCGTGAAGGACTCTGTGTAACTTAGTTATGTCAGGACGTTTTAGTTTATCTATATCGCCACCCTGAATCACAAAATCGCTGTCTTCCATTCTTAGGCGTTGACGGATACCTTTGAAACTGCGATGTTCGTTAGCGGGGGGAAAAGGGTTTCGTAGCCAATTCCAGGAATCATGAACATTTTCAGAGATTGATTCTTCTCCCATGACGATAGGAATAACCTCGGATGCTCTGCGCCAGTTGCTCCAAGCATTCCCAAAAACACGATCGCTAACTAACTGTTAGTTTCAACTGATGAATTATCTACACAGTTCAAATGTTCTTACAAAACTGACATGCTCCCAATTGGATGTTGCTCAATAAAAAAGGCAACAGTAATATTGCTGAACAAAAAAGATTGCTTAAATCTACTTTAAGATTATTCAAAGGATATCAAGTAGTTATAATTGGTGACCGAGAATTTGGCAACATCAATCTAGCTCATTGGCTATCAAAGCAAGGCTGCAACTATGTCTTGAGAACTAAAACTAATAAATATATCCAGCAAGAAAACCAAGATTATCAACAGTTACTATCTCTAGGTTTAGCGCCAGGAAAATCTTTTTATTTGAAGCAAGTTAAATAAAATGTGACAATATTTAGGCATGATCTTAAGTCCTATATATTTAGTTGAACTCTGTCAACATGACAACTGCGATCGCCAGTAAATTACAATCGGTCATCGATACCAACACCAAATTAGTCGAATTAAGTGCTGCGGATGCCTATTGGCAAACTCAGATTAGTCAGGTAGTAGAGAGTAAAACTCCCACTTATTTATTATTTCCCCAGACAATAGAGTCTGTGGCGGAGATAGTTAAACAAGCAGCACAACAGCAATGGCGGATGCTAATCTGCGGCAATGGGAGTAAGTTAAATTGGGGTAAGATCACCCAAGATATTCAATTGGTAATTAGCCTACAAAAATGCGATCGCCTAATTGAACAAGCGATAGGAGATTTGACCGTAACTGTAGAAGCGGGGATGAAGTTACAAGATCTACAGACAAAACTGCGATCGCATAACCAATTTTTACCTTTAGATCCCAGTTATCCTGATGCTACCGTGGGGGGAATTGTGTCTACAGCAGATACTGGAAGTTGGCGACAGCGTTATGGTGGCGTAAGAGATTTATTATTAGGTATATCCTTTGTCCGTGCTGATGGAGCAATTGCTAAGGCAGGAGGCAGAGTAGTTAAAAACGTAGCGGGTTACGACTTAATGAAGTTGTTCACAGGAGCTTATGGTACTCTCGGTATCCTCACTCAATTAACCTTTCGTACTTATCCTTTAATTACCACTTCCGAAACCCTACTTCTAACGGGAAAAGCTGCTCAGATTGCTCAAGCTAGCCAAATCATGCGCAATTCTAGTTTAACTCCTGTAGCCATGGATTTATTATCGAACTCGGTAGTAAATAAACTAAATCTAGGCTCAGATATTGGCTTAATCATACGTTGGCAAACCATATCGGAAAGCATTAAACAACAGCTCGAACAGGTACAAGCGATCGCCAAACAACTAAATTTAACTATCAATCATTACCAAGATCAAGCCGAAACAGACTTGTGGCAAAACTGTACTAACCTGACGAGAATTCCCCATTCAGATACAGCAGTTACCTGCAAGATTGGGATTGCGCCCACGACTGCCGTAAATTTTCTACAATTAAAACAGATTATTGACCGTAATATTGCTGTGAGAGTCCACGCCAGTAGTGGGATCGGACAACTTCAGCTAGACAGTGCCGATGTCCCAATTATTGACCATCTGCGATCGCACTGCCAACAAAACCACGGCTTCCTAACCATTCTCGATGCACCAAAAACACTCAAGCAACAGACAGATATCTGGGGCTATTCAGGTAACGCCCTTAAAACCATGCAAGCCCTCAAAAACCAGTTCGATCCCCAAAATATTCTTAATTGCGATCGCTTTCTAGTTTGATAGTTAACTAACAACTGTACAGACAAGGCATGCCTTGTCTCTACGAACAAAATAATCATCAATTCCCAATATCCAATCAACAGCGATCTAAATGACTAACTTTGATGCCAAAAATCCACCTAAACCAGAATTAATCGATACCTGTGTTCATTGTGGCTTTTGTCTTGCCACTTGTCCTAGCTATCGAGTTATTGGCAAGGAAATGGATTCCCCCAGGGGCAGAATCTACTTAATGGATGCGATCAACAAAGGAGAGGCGGAGATCGACACAGTAACCTCTCAGCATTTTGATTCTTGTTTGGGCTGTCTGGCTTGCGTCACTACTTGTCCTTCGGGAGTGCAATACGATCAGTTAATTGCCGCCACTCGTCCGCAGGTTGAAAGAAATCAACCTCGTAACTTGCCCGATAGATTAATTAGAAGTTTAATTTTTAACTTATTTCCCTATCCTAATCGTTTACGCTATCTGTTACCCCCACTTTGGCTATATCAAAAATCAGGCTTACAAAAGCTGGTCCGCAACACAGGAATACTCAAAAAGCTGACCCCTCGTTTGGCAGCAATGGAAGCAATCTTACCGCAAATAACTAATAGTTCTGGGCGTGATGATTTACCCGATGTCATCCCCGCTCAAGGAAAAAAACGCTATCGTGTAGGAATGATTTTAGGTTGTGTCCAGCGGTTATTCTTTTCTCCCGTTAACGAAGCTACTGCCAGGGTATTGACTGCTAATGGTTGTGAAGTAGTTATTCCTGCTAGTCAGGGCTGTTGTGCTGCCCTACCTGCCCACCAAGGACAAGAAGCTCAGGCTCAGGCTTTAGCCAAACAGATGATCGATAGCTTCATTGACGAAGATTTAGACGCGATTATTATTAACGCTGCGGGCTGTGGACATACTCTGAAGGAATATGGACATATTTTGGCTGATGACCCTGAATATAAAGAAAAAGCCCAAGAATTTGCCAATAAAGTACAAGATGTTCAAGAATTTCTTGCAGCAATTGAATTCACTGCCGAATTACATCCATTAGCATCATCAGAATTAACCCTGGTATATCAAGATGCCTGTCATCTATTACATGGACAAAAGATTAGTGTGCAACCTCGCCAATTACTCCAAAAAATTCCTGGAGTTAAACTACGTGAGCCGACGGATGCTAGCCTATGCTGTGGTAGTGCAGGTATTTATAATATGTTGCAGCCCGAAACAGCCGATGAACTGGGCAGACAAAAAGCTGATAATTTAGTTAATACTGGGGCAAGTGTCATTGCTTCCCCCAACCCTGGTTGCTCTTTACAAATTCAAAAGCACTTGGATTTAAAAGGTTCAGATGTTAAGTTACTGCATCCCGTTGAGTTGTTGAACTATTCGATTCAGGGAAAGAAAATTTGAGCGATCGCTAGAAATTTCCAGTTCAACGTTTGATGTGAATTAAAAAATCCAGAGATTTTCTTAATAACTCTACGCTCATTGGTAGCAAGTGTTGCCTGAATTTAGAATCCCCACGTCCTGAAGGGCGGGGAGTATGTCAATTCCCCAAGCAGTTGTAGGATAGATAATTGCAATCAAAATTAGAAAAAGATCGTGCTAGATTTAACAGGAAAAAATGCTTTCGTTACAGGAATAGCTAACAATCGTTCTATTGCTTGGGGTATTGCCCAGCAGCTACATAAAGCTGGAGCAAATATAGGTGTAAGCTATCTGCCGGATGAACGAGGGCGCTTTGAAAAAAAAGTAAGAGAGTTAGTTGAACCTCTTAATCCAAGTATCATTGTTCCTTGTGATGTGCAAAGTGATGAATTGCTAGACTCGACGTTTGCTACTATTGCTCAGTCATGGGACAAGCTGGATATCCTAGTTCATTGTCTGGCATTCGCCGACAAAGCAGATTTGACAGGAGATTTTGCCGCTACTTCCAGAGCAGGTTTTGCTAAGGCTTTAGATATTAGTAGCTACTCCCTTAATTGTCTAGCGGTTAGAGCTAAACCCTTAATGACTGAAGGTGGTAGTATTATTACTCTCTCTTATTTGGGAGGAGTCAAAGTTATCCCCAACTATAATGTCATGGGGGTAGCTAAATCAGCTCTAGAAATGAGTATGCGGTATTTGGCTGCGGAATTAGGGCCTGAAAATATCCGAGTTAATGCCATTTCTGCTGGACCAATTCGTACCCTAGCTTCTTCTGCTGTAGGGGGCATTCTCGATATGATTCGCCACGTAGAAGCCACTGCACCCCTCCGTCGTACCGTCACGCAAACTGAAGTGGGTAACACCGCAGCCTTTTTGTCTAGCGATCTTGCCAGTGGTATTACAGGACAGGTGATCTATGTTGATTCTGGATATGAGATCATGGGGATGTAGCTTTTTAAATGTACGAACAATAGTTATTAATCAAAAATAGTTATGCAAATTAGCGATCGCGAAACCTCTCTGCAAGGTAATCGTCCCAGCCAAAATGATCATCTGATCAGTTCCCCCAGAACAGCGTCTGTTAGTCGTACAACAGGGGAAACAGACGTAATGGTGGAATTAAACATAGATGGTACTGGTAAATGTCATGCGGATACGGGAATTCCTTTTCTCGACCATATGTTAAACCAGATCTCTTCCCATGGTTTACTCGATCTCAACGTCAAGGCGACTGGAGATATTGAGATTGACGATCATCATACTAATGAAGATGTAGGGATTACTTTGGGGATGGCTTTAGCCGAGGCTTTGGGCGATCGCAAAGGCATTGTCCGCTTTGGTCATTTTGTTGCTCCTTTAGATGAATCTTTAGTTCAGGTAGCTTTAGATTTTTCAGGTAGACCCCACCTCAGCTATGGCTTAGAGATCCCTACCCAAAGAGTCGGGACTTATGATACCCAATTGGTTAGGGAATTTTTTGTGGCGGTGGTCAATCATTCCCAGATGACTCTCCATATTCGCCAGTTAGACGGGATCAATTCTCATCATATTATTGAGGCAACTTTTAAAGCCTTTGCCCGTGCTATGCGCATGGCAACGGAAATCGATTCCCGTCGTGCGGGTAATATTCCTAGTTCTAAAGGAGTTTTATAAGTAGGTAGTAAATAGTGGGTAGAGACAAGGCATGCCTTGTCTGTACAGTAGGCAGTAGGTAGTAGGTAGTATCGAGTTTATGACAGTATCAATATCTAGTAAGTGGGTTAAGGTTCACAATGAAGATTTGGCGATCAATGCTTATTTAGCGATGCCAGAGACATCTGGAGTTTATCCTGGTGTGGTGGTAATTCAAGAAATATTCGGGGTTAATCAGCATATTCGGGATGTTACTGAGAGATTAGCCAGTGAGGGATATGTGGCGATCGCTCCTGCAATTTATCAACGTCAGGCACCAGGGTTTGAGGTTGGTTATACAGCCGATGAAGTAAAACAAGGTAGAGAGTATAAAGTTAAGACTCAAGCTGAAGAATTGCTCAGCGATATTCAAGCCTGTATTAATTATCTTTACAGTCTGCCTCAAGTTAAGCAATCAGGAGTGGGCACCATTGGCTTTTGCTTTGGCGGTCATGTGGTGTATTTGGCAGCTATTTTAGATCAGGTAGGGGCAACCGCGTCTTTTTATGGCGCACAAATTGCCACCTGGTGTCCTGGTCAAGAGCAACCCACTATAACTCGCACTAAAGATATTAAAGGAACAATTTACGCTTTCTTTGGCACAGAAGATCCTTTGATTCCTAATCAACAAACTGACCAGATCGAACAAGAATTAATCAAGCAAAATATTTCTCATCAAGTATTCCGCTACGAGGGCGCAACCCACGGCTTTATGTGCGATCGCCGTGACAGCTATAGTCCAGATGTAGCAAAAGATGCCTGGAAAAAAGTGCTAGACTTGTTTAGCCAAAAGCTGTGAGTAGTTTAAAATCTATTCAGTATCGCTTTTTGCTTCAGTGTTGTTTCTTATTTGAGGACTCCGTTTATTGCGGCATAAAACCTTAAGTAAGTACAGAATCTGAGCCAATTGCCCGAAAATATTCACCATATATACTACTATGTCTGATTCAACCTCTGTTCCCAACTCAACTCAAGCTTTCTCTATGGAAGATTTTGAGAATGCCCTTCAAGACTACGATTATGAGTTTACGAGGGGACAGAAAATACAAGGAACGGTAGTCCAAATTACTTCCGATGGGGCGTATGTTGATATTGGTGGTAAATCTCCTGCTTTCGTGCCGACTAATGAAGCAGCATTAGGTTTTGTTAATAACTTAGAGGCAACTTTACCCATTGGCGAAACCAGAGAGTTTTTGATTATTCGCGAACAAGATTCTGATGGACAGGTTACTCTTTCGATTCGTCAACTAGCTTTGGATCAAGCGTGGACTGACATTAAGGAAATGGCAGAAACTGGCAAATCGACCCAAATGCGCGTCACTGGAGTAAATAAGGGCGGCGTAATGGGTGAAGTTTCAGGATTGCGGGCTTTTATACCGCGATCGCATCTTCAGCAACGGGATAACCTAGAGTCTCTAGTAGGACAACTCTTGACCGCCACCTTTTTGGAAGTGAACCAAGAAAACAGAAAGCTAGTTTTGTCTCAACGGGATGCAATGCGTGCTGTGGCGATGAACAGCATTGAAGAAGGCACTTTGATGGCAGGAAAAGTTGTCAATATTAAGCCCTATGGGGTGTTTGTCGATCTCGAAGGAGCAACTGGCTTGTTACACATTAAGGAAATTAGCGGTGCTAGGGTGGAATCTTTAAACACTGTCTTTGAGGTGGGACAGGCAATTAAAGTTGTAATCAAGCAAATCGATGAACATCAAAATCGGATGTCTCTCTCCATCAAGGCTCTAGAGTCATATCCTGGGGAAAATATCGAAAAATTAGAGCAAGTAATGGCAAATGCCGAGGAAAGATGGGAAAAAGCTCAAAACCCCGTTGCCGATGCTCCCCCTGTTGCCGAAAAAACCGCAAAAGCAGAAAGTTCTGTCGCCGATGTTTCACCTGCTGAAGAAACTACCCCAGAATCCCCAAGTTCTGTTGCCGATGCTCCACCTGTTGCAGAAACTACCCCAGAATCTCCTAATCCAGAACCTGAAAGCCAAGCTTCACCTGATCAAGAAAACAACTAACCACTAACCACTAACCACTAACTAACAACCTACGAAGATAAACAAAGCCCAGCTAATCTAAGCAATGTATGTCCATCGATAGCCAATGGCATATTGAACGAAGCCAAGAAATACTAGGGAAATATCCCGAAATCAAGCAATATTTTGGTCACTATCCACCATCAATTCTAGCGATCGCTTTTTTAGTCGCTCTACAGTGGCTAGTCGCCTGGCTAGTGAAGGATTTACCCTGGTATCTCGTTGGTGCGATCGCTTTTTTTGTCGGACAGTTTATTCTTCACTCATTAGGTGTTTTTGTTCATGAAGCAGCTCATAATTTGATTTTTAAAAGTAAGCTAGGTTCAAGATTTGCTCTATGGTTAATTGTCTGTGGCTCACTTTCTTTTGGGGAGTCTCTTACTTATATTGGGGTTCATGGCAAAACCCATCATCGGAACCTCAACGATTATCAGTACGATCACGAGCTTTGGGATCGCAATCAGGTAAAATTTGCCAACGATCATCTTCTGTGGCGCATTGCTGAGAGCCTGCTACAGCTTTTGCCAGGAGGAATAATTATTACTGATTTAATTATGGCTTTTCTAGTTCAAGCTGATAATCGTCAGGTAAAATCTGCCAAAATCCCTCTCGACTTTAATATTTTATTAATTATAACCAGCCTATATCTCTATGGCTTCGCCTGGTTTGCCCTCAGCCCCAAGGCAATGCTATACCTCTTTTGGAGTTTGACGTTAATGGCAAGCAATTGGGGCATAACTTTTCATGGACAATCCATCGCCGAACATCATATCTATCAACAAGGAAAAACCTTTTCTACCTATAGCTGGACTAATGTTCCCTTCTTCAACACTGGCTATCACGACGAACATCATACTTTCCCGACTGTTCCCTGGATACACCTTCCGAAGATAAAAGATATGGCTGCCGAATATTTTACTAACGACAATCCCTATTCTTACTTCCAGTGGTGGTGGTGTTGGGCAAAATCAGCATTTGCTCCTCTAGGTTACAACCGCTATATGCCAAAGTCTAATTCGGCAATTGCCAACCAGAAATAAACAGTTGTCAATCTCTGGCCATTGCTGACAAGTTACCCTAAAGCTTGGGTAGAACGGAGTGAAACCCAACAATGAAAATACTGCCCCAGAGCGATCAAGATTTAACATCGAGCGACATAAAAACCCGATCTAAACTTGCCAGATAACAGTAAGCTTGATAGATGGCGTATGTAGCAAAGAATCAATGGCAACCATAAACGATAATTATCTCAAATTAGCAGCAGGGTACTTGTTCCCTGAAATTGCCCGCAGAGTAAATGCTTTCGTAGCAGACAATCCCGATGCACCGATTATTAAACTAGGTATTGGGGATGTCACTGAACCCTTACCTGCTGCCTGTCGTGATGCGATCATCAAAGCGACCCACGAAATGGGCGATCGCTCTACCTTTAAAGGATATGGTCCCGAACAGGGATATCTTTGGTTAAGAGACAAAATCGCGCAACAGGACTTTCAAGCACGCGGTTGTGATATTGATGCGTCCGAAATCTTTATCTCAGACGGTTCTAAGTGTGATTGCGGTAATATACTCGATATTTTTGGCAAGGATAATACTATTGCGGTAACCGATCCTGTATATCCTGTGTATGTCGATACTAACGTCATGGCGGGACACACAGGGGAAGCTAAAGACGGTAAGTATGAAGGTTTAGTTTATCTGCCGATCACTGCGGATAATGACTTTACAGCGGAAATCCCTAGTGAAAAGGTAGATTTAATTTATCTCTGTTTCCCGAATAACCCCACAGGTGCCACTGCTACCAAAGAGCATCTGAAAGCTTGGGTAGATTATGCAAAAAAACACGGCTCATTAATTCTGTTTGATGCAGCCTATGAAGCCTTTATCACCGATCCCGATTTACCTCACTCTATTTATGAGATCGAAGGAGCAAAAGACTGCGCGATCGAATTTCGTTCTTTCTCGAAAAATGCTGGTTTCACAGGGACTCGTTGCGCCTTTACCGTAGTTCCCCAAAATCTTACGGGTAAAGCAAGTGATGGTTCAGATGTTAAGCTGTGGCAACTCTGGAATCGTCGTCAAGCTACTAAATTTAACGGCGTATCCTATATTGTCCAAAGAGGTGCAGAGGCGGTTTATTCCGAAGCTGGACAAGCACAAACTAAAGAATTAATCAGCTTCTATCTAGAAAACGCTAAAATCATCTGCGAACAGCTAACCGCAGCAGGAATCCAAGTCTATGGCGGAACTAATGCCCCCTATGTTTGGGTTAAAACTCCTAACGGTTTATCTAGCTGGGACTTCTTTGATAAATTACTGTTTAACTGCAACGTAGTTGGGACACCTGGATCTGGCTTTGGTGCAGCAGGAGAGGGCTATTTCCGTATTTCGGCATTTAACAGTCGGGATAATGTTAACGAAGCAATGAAACGAATCACTGAACAGTTCAAAGTGTAAGTAAGGGTTTCAATCCTCAATCACCTTGAAGGGCGATTATGCTCTGTATAGCCTTAGAGTCCCAACCTTGACCTACTTGCCCCCGTATTCGAGTTAGAGTACGGGTTTTTTTTAATTCTTGATCACCTCGAAGAGCGATCGCATTTTACTATTCATTATTTTCGTTCATTAAAAAATAAATTTCAGATCACAATTAACGCAAATATCAACTCACAGTTAATGTAAATATCAGCGTGCTATTAAATAGATATAGTTTAAATAATTTTTTAAAACCTTAACTATATATTAGTTAATCATAAGCTTTATCTAATGAATAATACTGCGCTAACTTTAAACCAAACTGAATTATCTGCTGATAATATTTTAATCGTAGATGATACTCCTGATAATTTACGTTTATTATCTCAAACTTTAATTAAAGAAGGCTATCAAGTTCGTTGTGCTATTAATGGTTCAATGGCATTATTAACTATTAAAACTAAAATTCCCGATTTGATTTTACTAGATATTAATATGCCAGATATAGATGGTTTTGAAGTTTGTCAGCAGTTAAAAAAATCAGAAATCACTAAAGATATACCGATTATTTTTGTCAGTGCTTTAGATTCAGTTTTTGATAAAGTTAGAGCCTTTGAAGTAGGGGCGGTAGATTATATCAGAAAACCATTCCAAGTTCTGGAAGTACTTTCTAGGGTTAGCAATCAATTAAATCTACAGAATTTGAGAAGACAGCTAATTCAGAAAAATCAACTATTGCAAATAGAAATTTATAATCGAATTGCCGCAGAGACAGAAATTCAACAGCTTAATTTTGACTTAGAAAGACGAGTCCTTGAAAGAACTATTGAGTTGCAGACAGAAATTAATCAAAGAACTAAAGCGCAGAAGAAATTAGAATATATTGCCTGGAATAACTCTTTAACAGGGTTGCCTAATCATCTCTGGTTAGTTGAAAAAATCAAAAAACTACTACTAAAAATAAAGAGTGAAGCAAATAGCAAATTCACTACAATTATTTTGGATTGTAATCGTTTTAAAATTATTAATGACTCTTTAGGTCGCCAAGCAGGAGATCAACTGCTGAAGCTGATCAGTAAGAGATTAAGGTCAGAAATATTAGCAGAAAATATTGACATAACCCATTTTGGTGAAGACAAATTCGCTATCCTACTGGAAAAAGTAGCCAATGAACAGCAGGCGATCGCTTTAGCTCAAGATATTCAAAAACGTTTAGCATCAGCATTTGTTATCGAGCAAAGAGAAATATTCATTTCTTTTAATATGGGAATTGTGGTTTGTGACTTTAGTTATTCACAGCCAGAAGAAATCTTTAGAGATGCAGATTTAGCAATTCAAAAAGCCAAAAATTCTAGCAGCAATTACTATCAAGTTTTTGATGACACAATTCAAAACAATACTCTAGAAATTTTAGAAATTGAAACAGATCTGCGTATTGCTCTCAAGCGTCGAGAATTTCATCTCAATTTTCAGCCCATAATTTCTTTGAATACAGGAACGATTGTCGGCTTTGAAACCTTGGTGCGTTGGAATCATCCTCATAAGGGGTTTATTTCTCCAGCAAAATTTATTCCTATCGCCGAGCAAACGAACTTAATTTTGCCTTTGGGGATGTGGATTTTGCAGGAAGCTTGTCAGCAAATTCAGGTCTGGCAAGATCGATTGGCAGGACAACACACTGACTTTACAGTTAGCGTTAACATCTCTGGGAAACAATTTGAACAAGAAGACTTTATTCAACAATTAGACCGAATAATTGCCGATACAAATATCGATATCAAACATCTTAAGCTAGAAATTACCGAAACTCTCTTGATGAATAATGCAGCGATTGCTGACCGCATATTCAGTCAACTTAGAGCCCGTAAAATCCAGCTAGCGATCGATGATTTTGGTACAGGTTATTCTTCTTTAAGCTATCTAGATCGTTTTCCTGTGGATACTCTTAAAATCGACCGTTCTTTTGTTACTCGTCTAGATGAAAAAAATCAAGCCTCTACCATCGTTAGAGCAACAATTGACCTCGCCCACAATCTGGGCTTTAATGTTGTGGCAGAAGGAGTAGAAACCCAACAACAGGTTAATCAGCTTAAAGATTGGGGTTGTGAGTTTGCTCAAGGATATTTCTATGCCAAACCTTTAATGAAAGAAGCAGCTTGGGAATTTTTACGCCAAAATTTGAAGAGCGTAAATTCAATGGAAACCAAGTTAAGTCTTTAACCATGTGTGAGAGAATTCCCTATCTTCGCATCTTTAGGGATGAATCGA
>CBDUCX010000162.1:0-12156 GCA_965365755.1 uncultured Pleurocapsa sp. | reverse complement strand
TTTTGCTGCGGAACTGGCGGAATTGGTAGACGCGCTAGATTCAGATTCTAGTGTTTGCTTAAAACATTCGGGTTCAAGTCCCGAGTTCCGCACTACGAGGCAACCAAAGTATTACTTTGAACCGTGCTATTCGTCAATAGCCAGCATGGAAAATATAATTTTAACTAGTATTAAAAACCCCCTAATCAAGCAAGTTCGTAAGCTTCATCGTCCCAAAGAAAGAGCCAAGCAAAATCTTTTGTTGATTGAAGGAACAAACTTGATCGAGGCAGCTTGTCAAGCCGATTATAAGCTAGATATTATTTTTTACACAGATCCCTGGCGCGATAATCATCAGTCATTATGCCGAACCATAGAATCCAAAAACTTTAAAATTCAGCCTGTCAGTTCAGATGTTCTAAACGCGATCGCTACCACCGTAAATCCCGATGGGGTAGTTGCGATCGCACCACGACCCTCTATTAGTCAGCCGAATATAGCTATCAAGGGATTGGGCATTGCCCTAGAGAGATTGCAAGATCCTGGGAATTTGGGCACCATCATCCGTACTGCTGCTGCTACAGGAATTGATGGTCTTTGGTTGAGTGCTGATAGTGTCGATTTTTACAGCCCTAAAGTCCTACGAGCCAGTGCAGGACAATGGTTTAATGTTCCAGTAGTCACTCAGCAAAATTTACAAAAATTAGCTAAATATCAGCAGCAACAGGGAGTGCAGATCATCGCTACTTCTTCTAAGGCTAATCAAACTTACTGGGAGAGCGATTTTACTCGCCCCAGTCTGATCTTATTGGGTAATGAAGGGTCTGGATTATCAACCGAGTTGATTGCGATCGCTGATCAACAAGTAACCATTCCCCTGGTGAATGGAGTCGAGTCCCTCAATGTTTCTGTAGCGGCTGCTTTATTGCTCTACGAAGCTAGAAGACAGTCAACATGAGTTTGGAGTATGCCCTACAGACACGCTACGCGAACGGAGTTCGGATATGTTGTAATTTGTATCGTCAATATTTGAGCGATCGCCAAATTTAATTGACATCTTGATTTACTTGTCAATTCTATGGGGTTTCGCTATATTGATTTGGGATACATAGTTATCAAATTGACCACTTTAGGGATGCAGGAGGTGATGCCCATGACAGAATATAGTAGTAGTAACATGGGTCTCCTAGTTGATGATAGCCAGCTGTGTGCTGGGGCTGTTCTTTAAACAGTCGCATCTTAGGCTTCTGCGGAAGCAACTAGGTAGACTTGTTGGAGTTCCTTCCAGCAGTTAGGTTTCGACTAAGAGACCCTCTAGACCGCCCTCACGAGTAATAACCATTGCAGCAAAATTGTATGTTGCTCTCTGTTATCGACTTGTGGGGGCGGATAGTTTTTGGTGAGATATTTTACACCAGACCATCTTAAAGCAGTTGACTATACAGGAAAAACTTTTGGGAAAAATTTATCCTCAATTCTCTCAACCATGTTGTGGGAAAATCTGAGAAAATGGATATAACCTGAAGCTAGTCTTAAGCTTCTGACTGTGACTAAAAATATCTCTCTACTATAGATAGATAGAGTCTAGTAATTCAAAATAATATTCTGTAATACATATTTACCTTGATTACCAAGCGGAGAAATTTTGCCACAGATTGTTTGGAGACAACTTGACTCTATGCCCAATTATTAAACTCTTGCGACTAAATGTGCCGTAACCCTTGGTCAGCGGTCATAAGATAGTAAGAGATGCAGGCTAGCAAAAGGTTAACTTAATGGAAAATATTGACCAAGCTATGATTCCAGAGCACACCCTAGATCGAGATTGTCAGACTCTATCTCAGCATGTGCTACATCAGTTTTCTGACTTTACAACCCAGGCACAAGATATTAGCGCCATCATGAACCGTATTGGTCTGGCAGCAAAACTTGTGGCTCGTCGTCTAAGTCGCGCTGGCTTAATGGCAGGAGCATTGGGTTTTACAGGGGAAACCAATGTTCAGGGAGAATCCGTCAAAAAGATGGACATCTATGCCAATGATGTCTTCATCTCCGTCTTTAAGCAAAGCGGCTTGGTCTGTCGCTTGGCATCAGAAGAGATGGATAAACCATACTACATCCCAGAAAATTGTCCCATAGGACGCTATACGCTTTTATATGATCCCATAGATGGTTCTTCTAATGTAGATATTAACCTTAACGTTGGTTCAATCTTTTCCCTGCGCCAGCAGTCAGGTAACGATCTCGACGAAACAGCCCAAGATTTATTGCAAGATGGCGATCGCCAAATTGGTGCAGGTTATGTTTTGTATGGTCCTTCAACGGTACTAGTCTACACTTTAGGCAAAGGAGTCCACTCATTCATTCTTGACCCCAGCTTGGGGGAATTTATCTTAGCCGAAGAGAATATTACCATCCCCAAACATGGCCCTGTCTATAGTACTAACGAAGGTAACTACTGGCAGTGGTCGGAATCAATTCGAGAATATATTCGCTATGTTCACCGTCACGAGGGCTATACCGCTCGCTACAGTGGGGCATTAGTCGGTGACTTTCACCGTATTCTCTTGCAGGGTGGCGTATTCCTTTATCCAGGGACAGTAGACAAACCAGAAGGGAAACTTAGATTATTGTATGAATCCGCCCCCTTGGCTTTGTTGGCTGAACAGGCTGGAGGCAAGGCGAGTACAGGTACAAAAAGACTTTTAAGCTTTATCCCCCAAAAACTGCATCAGCGAACTCCTTTGGTAATTGGTAGTACCGAGGACGTGGAGTTAGTTGAGTCCTTTATTCAAGATTGGGCACGTCGTGACTCAGAAGAAAAAGCCCTAGCTTAAGTACAAATTTAAATACAAATTAATTTGCCATTATTTCCTGGAGTATTAATTATGCCGACAAGCAATCCAATTTTAGCGATAGAGAATCAATACGGTCAAAGTATCTGGATGGATAATCTCAGTCGTGACATTATTGAGTCTGGAGAATTAAAGCAATCCATTACCGATAAAGGGATTAGAGGGATTACTTCTAACCCAGCAATTTTTGAAAAAGCGATCGCTGGCAATCAAACCTACGATCAGGCAATTGAAGCGGGAATCAAAGCTAACAAGTCAGTTCAAGAAATTTACGAAGACTTGATATTTACCGATATTCGTAATGCCTGTGATATCTTCCTGCCTGTATATGAATCAACTAATGGTTTGGATGGCTACGTTAGTATTGAAGTCCCCCCAGATTTAGCTAAGGACACCGAAAGTACCATCAAGGAAGCACGGCGCTACTATCAAACAGTTGCTCGCCCTAACTTGATGATTAAAATCCCTGGAACCCCAGAAGGCTTACCCGCAGTGGAACAGGCGATCTCGGAAGGGATGAGTATTAATGTAACTTTACTCTTTTCTGTACAGAGTTATGTTGACACCGCGTGGGCTTACATCAGAGGTTTGGAAAAACGAGTTGCCGCGGGAGAAGATATTAGTAAAATTGCTTCCGTTGCCAGCTTCTTCCTCAGTCGTATTGATGTCAAGATTGACCAACGTCTAGAAAGTAAACTGGAATCTGCCGCAGGAGATACCAAAGCCAAACTAGAGGGACTTAAAGGCAAAGTGGCGATCGCTAATGCTAAAATCGCCTACCAGAAGTATAAAGAAATATTTAATGGCGATCGCTGGGAAGCTCTGGTAGCCAAGGGTGCTAAAGTACAACGTCTGTTGTGGGCAAGTACTGGTACGAAAAATCCTGAGTATAGCGATGTTATGTATGTCGATGAGTTGGTTGGTTTAGATACAGTGAACACATTACCTCCTAACACCATTGATGCTTGCGTAGATCACTGTGATCCTGCTAATCGGATTGAAACCGATTTAGATGGGGCAAATCGAGTTATTGACAGTTTAAAAGATGATGACGTTGATATTGATCTAGATGCCGTAATGGACGAACTGCTAGAAGAAGGTATTGATAAATTTATCAAACCTTTTGAGTCCTTGATGTCATCTCTAGAGGCCAAGGTAAAACAATTAGCAGCAGTCTAAATTAAGAGATAAAGCATGAGGGATGATAAATGGCTAAATAACCGGCTATTATCCCTTTTACCCTTTACCTTTTAGCGATCAATACCAGTAACTGTTAAAGAAAAGCCAATAAATTAAATATGGTTGCAATATTAGAAAATCCTTTAAGAGTAGGTTTACAACAGGAACGTACTGCTGATCCTGCAATTATCGTCATTTTTGGCGCATCGGGAGATCTCACTCAAAGAAAACTGATTCCCGCTATTTATCAGATTAAGCGAGAGCGTCGTCTTCCTCCAGAAATGACTATTGTGGGAGTTGCCCGAAGAGATTGGAGTCATGACTATTTTCGCCAACATCTCAAGGAAGGTGTGGAAGAATTTGGTAAAGGATTAGGCAATGAAGACCTGTGGAATGATTTTGCCAATGGCATTTTCTATTGTTCTGGAAACATGGATGAGGCCGAAAGCTATGAGAAATTAAAGAGCTTTTTGGCTGAACTAGACGAGCAAAGAGGAACGAGAGGTAATCGGGTCTTCTATCTTGCAGTATCCCCTAATTTCTTCAAACCAGCCTTAAAGCAGCTTGGGGCAGCAGGAATGCTTGATGATCCTCTCAAAAGTCGTATTGTGATTGAGAAGCCTTTTGGGAAAGATTTGAGTTCAGCCAAGTCCCTTAATCGAGCAGTACAAAGAGTTTGTAAAGAAGAACAAGTCTATCGCATCGATCATTATCTAGGTAAGGAGACTGTACAAAACATTTTGGTCTTTCGCTTTGGTAATGCCATCTTTGAACCACTATGGAATCGACAGTTTGTCGATCATGTGCAGATAACTGTCGCTGAAACCGTGGGTGTCGAAGAAAGGGCGGGATATTATGAAACTTCTGGGGCATTGCGAGATATGTTGCAGAATCACCTGATGCAGCTATTTGCCATTACCGCGATGGAACCACCTAATGCCCTGGATGCTGATAGTATTCGCAGCGAGAAAACCAAAGTATTGGAGGCTACCCATATTGCTGACTCGAATAACCTGGAACAGTCGGCAATCAGAGCGCAATATTCCGAAGGATGGATGAAAGGAAAACCCGTCAAGGGTTATCGTCAGGAAGATGGGGTTAATCCTGAATCTACTACGCCAACTTTTGTGGCATTAAAGCTAGAAATTGATAACTGGCGTTGGAAAGGAGTACCGTTTTATCTCCGCACAGGCAAAAGGATGCCCAAGAAGGTAACTGAGATTTCGATTCATTTCCGTGAAGTTCCTTTGTTAATCTTTCAATCTGCTGCACAGCAGACTAGTCCGAATGTCTTAACGATGAGGATTCAACCAAACGAAGGAATATCCCTTAAGTTTGAAGCGAAAACTCCCGGACCCGATCTCAGAACTAGAACCGTCAACATGGACTTTAGCTACGGCTCATCCTTTGGAATGGCTACTGCCGATGCTTATCACCGCCTATTACTCGACTGTATGTTGGGAGATCAAACTCTATTTACCCGCGCTGACGAAGTGGAAGCTGCCTGGAATATTGTGATGCCGATCATCAATGCTTGGGAATCTCCTAGCGATCCCAGTTTAATGCCTCAATATGAAGCGGGGACTTGGCAGCCTCCAGAAGCAGAATTTATGCTCAACCACGATCAGCGTCGTTGGCGCAGACTTTAACAATAAACAGTGATCAGTGATTAATTATCAGTTCCCCGTGAATTCCTGAACAATTTTTGATTCTGATAAATGCTAAATGTTAAATGTTAAATATTAAATGGTAAATGATTATGGTTTCACCAATAGTTTCTTTACAAGCACCCAAAGACGTATCCATTGACGAAATAGAAGCGGAATTGCGATCGCTTTGGCAGAATCAAGGCTCAGACGAAGATAGCGCGGCAGTTACTAGGGCAGCAACTTTTAGCTTGATTGTTTACGAGACAGATGGCACCCAACAGTTACTGGCATCTCTCGGATTTTATACAGGCCCGATTGATGGTATTGCTGGCCCTCGAATTAAAGCAGCAATTAAGGCGGCGCAAAAAGAATACGGCTTGGAAGTTACGGGCAAATCAGACGCAGCATTGCTCGACAGGCTACAAAAAGAGTTCGGGCAAGCAAAAGACCGAGATACACTAACTGCTGAAAATAAGACCGCCGCAGCTAGCTATACTCCCGATTCTGAGGGGATTACCGCTGATGCGATCGCTGCTTCCAATCCCTGTCGCATTGTGACTCTTTGCCCTATTCTCGGCGAAGATACAGGGGTTACTGCCCAAGTATCCGCCTATTGTCCCATTAACAAGCAAAGCCAAAATACCTTGGTCTGCTGTGAGTATATTACCTTAAGCGGTACAGTAGAAGCTTTAAATCGCATTGGTGGTATTATCGCCGAACTGGCGATCGCCGATTTACCTAAGTTTGTCTGGTGGAAAGCTACCCCCACTCCTGATCTTCCTTTATTTAAACGCCTCGTATCCTCTAGCGATACGGTGATTTTTGATTCGAGTAATTTTGTGGAAACTGAAACTGATCTTAAAGTTTTGGCTGAATTACTCCAGCAGGATACTGCCCTAGCTGACCTAAACTGGCGCAGATTAGCTCCCTGGCAAGAATTAACTGCCGCTGCTTTCGATCCTCCAGAAAGAAGAGCCGCCATTTTTGAAGTAGATCAAGTTACCATCGACTATGAGCAGGGTAATCAGTCCCAAGCCTTAATGTTCCTGGGTTGGTTAGCTAGTCGTCTCAACTGGACTCCCGTGGAATATACCTTAGAAGGTGGTGATTATGACCTCCGTAAGGTGAAGTTTACCGATGAAAAACAACGCAATATTGAAGCTGAATTAGCGGGTATTCCCACCGCAGATTGGGGTGATATTCCTGGAGATTTAGTTAGTTTGCGTTTAACTTCTACTAACCTGGATGCTGACTGCTGTACTGTGCTTTGTTCCAGTACCACAGGATGTATGCGCATGGAAGCCGGTGGTGGAGCGCAGTCCTGTTATATTGAACAGGTAACACCTCTATTTGATCAGAAAAGCGAGGAACTTCTCGGTCAACAACTGCAACGATGGGGTCGAGAAATGCTCTATGAAGAAAGCATGACAATTGTGGCTCAAACCCTCAAGTTGGCACAATAATTGCGACCAAATAAAATATTCTTTCTAAACTTTTAACTAATTGGGCTTTTGGCATCGCCAAGCCCTTTTTTTAATTGGCAGCTTTGGTTTTTGGTAATGGAAGAAACTCTTCTAGGTTTATTGGTTTGGAGGGAGTTATAACCATAGTTTGATTGACAATAATATTGTCGTTACTTTTTTAAGATAAGATACAATGCGATCGCTTTAACCTATTTATATTTGAGAATATGATCGCTAAAAGCTTAAAAAGATACTTGAATTCAATAAATCTCACTTTTGAAAATAGAAGTAATACTATAATGGTATTACTTTTATTTGTATGGAGCCGATTTGATGCGCGTGACGACAAAAGGGCAAGTGACAATTCCTAGAAATGTCAGAGAAACTTTAGGGATAACACCCGAGACGGAAGTTGAGTTTATCGAAGAGAATGGGAGATTTTATATAGCGAAGGCGAATACTCCGAAAGTGACTAAAAAATTTGAGAAGCTAAGAGGAATAGCCACTGTCAAGATGTCGACTGACGAGATTCTGGATCTCACTAGAGAACGATAGTGAACGGTATATTAATTGATTCATGCGTGTTGTTAGATTTATTTACGGATGATCTGAATTGGGCTGAGTGGTCAGAAAGCATTTTAGAAAGGTATAGTCTAACGAACACGCTCTATATCAATTCGATTGTGTACACTGAACTGTCGATGGGTTTTGCAAAGATAGAAGAACTTGAGAGTGCTATTGATGCGTTGAATTTGAAAGTGCTGGAAATGCCTCGCGAAGCACTTTTTCTTACAGGTAAGGTATTTTTAAAATATCGAAAGAATAAAGGCACAAAGACATCGCCGTTACCAGATTTTTTTATTGGTGCTCACGCTTCTGTGTCGCAATTTGATTTAATCACGAGAGATTTGAGTAAATATAAAACCTATTTCCCGCAAGTTAAACTTATTCATCCTGAATATTGAGCTCGCGGTAATATTTTTGCTCTTTGTATTCTGGTTATAAAAGATCAGGCTTGAGATCCAGATTGAGCCTGAATTGCGTATTCTCTAAACCGCTCCAGGTCAGCCATCACAGTAGACTCCACAATATCACCGATTAAGCTATCCATCAGCTTGCCGATAATACCTGGTACAGCATAGGCAAAAGTCATCTTGACAATGCAACTACCTTTGCGGTCATAGAAGCGAATCGCTCCTTTGTTGGGTAAACCGTCTACAGATTGCCATTCAATTATCTGCTGGGGAACAACTTGAACAATACGAGATAACCAGGTGAAATTAAATCCCCCGCTGGCTAATTTCCAGCGGGATAATTGAGGATTGTCTGGCAAAATCTTGACCGACTCAATCCACTTCATCCAAATGGTCATTTGTTCAAGATCTGACCAGAGATTCCATGCCAGTTCAATTGGCACGGGTACTTCTATCTGTACGGTATGTTCTAGCCAGTCTGTCATGCTCTTGGAGGTTAAGTTTAGTTAGATTATCTTATAGGACGCGATTACGCTCCGCGCTTGCCCTCGAATGGGGGTAGCCTACGGATCGCCCGACCCGTAGCCGATTGTTCACTCTACCCTGTGACCGTTTTAAGCTGCTCGGCATGGTCTAAAATCGCCTTTGCTGCTTGTTTCCCCGACAGGGTTGCACCTTCCATGCTATCGATATAATCTTGTTGAGTGTAGCTACCTGCTAAGAAGAAATTACTTACAGGGGTTTGCTGGGGTGGACGATAGGGGTCCATTCCTGGTGCTTCGCGGTAGAGGGACTCAGCCAGTTTAACTACGCTATACCAGGTCATATTTAACTCTCTCGAAGAAGGAAATAACTCATGTACCTGGGACAAAATATGCTGAGCAATATCTTCATTCTTGGCTTTAATGAAAGGATCTCCTGGGGTTAAAACTAACTGAAGTAGTGAACCTTCTCCTGGCTTATAGTAATCTTCGGGACTGGTTAATGCCAGATCAGCAAAACAAGAGAAGTCAGCATCTGGAGTATAAAGTAAATTATCAATACCCACAGCTTGTTCTAATTGTTTACGGTTATCGGCATCATTTAGCTCAGTTACCCAACCATCAAAGCGTAACTGCACTGTTGCTACGGGGACAGCATTTAACTTATAGATATTGTCAAATTCAGACCATTTACGCCATTCTTGGGGAATGACCTTCTTGATTCCTGGAACATCGCAAGCACAGACATAGGCATCGGCTTTAATAATTTCTTCTGTTTCACCGTTAGCTACCATAATTCCCGTAACTTTTGTCCTATCTGCTGAATCCTCAAATAAAATTTCCCTAACCCGACGACGGGTATGAATTTTGCTTCCTCTGGCTTCTAGATAGTCCACAATCGGTTTATGCAAATACTCACCAGGAGAACCTTCTAGCATTCTTAATACCGAGGCTTCAGTTTTGGTGGCGAAAAACTGAAAAATAGTTAACATACAGCGAGCAGAAATGTTTTCCGTGTCAATAAAACCCAAAGCATAAGCGATTGGGTCCCACATTTTTCGGAGACTACCGTTGTTGCCGCCATGACTGCGAAACCAGTCAGCAAAGCTAACCGAATCCAAATCACGAATGGTTTTCATTGCCCCTTTAGGGTCGATCAAAGCTCTAACAATTGGACTAGTACCCAAAGCCAAAGAATTAGCCGCTTTATCAACTGTTGAAAGCTGAGAAGTGGTAAAGAAAGCTTTTAAACCATTAAACGGCGCTCCTGTAAGAAAGCGAAAATCTAGCTCCCCAACTCGTCCCCCTTGATTAATAAAAGTGTGGGTGTGTTCTTTGAGACGAAGGTTATCCAACGCACCCACTTTTGCCATCAGACCAAATAAATTATAGTAACAGCCGAAAAAGACGTGCAGACCCATTTCTAAGTGATTGCCATCCTTATCTACCCAACTACCAACTTTCCCCCCCACAAAAGGACGAGATTCAAATATTTCTACGGCTGCACCTGCATCAACTAAATCAATAGCTGTTGCCATGCCAGCCAATCCTGCACCAACGATTGCTACGCGCATTAAACTTCCAGTTCCCGAAAAGCAGCTTTAACTTTACATATTGTAATATAAATTGCTGCCCTTGTTACTGTGATTCGCCAAATGTTTTGAGCTTATTAAAAAATGAAGACACGTCTGGCAAAGGGATAAACTGATGAATAATCTTGCTTCCTTCGGTAAATTCTGACCAATTAGATTTATAAGATAGTCCGATAGCAGAAATTAAGGACACATTCGGTTCGGAATTGTGATCAGGGTTTCTAAAAGCTTTTTCTAAGTTCAAGGTGTCGTTTTCTGCTACCTTGACGGCTAACTCATCTCCTTCCTGTTCCATAGGTGCCAGTGTTTGGGGTCTGATCTGTGGTTTGGGTTGAGAGAGCTTAACTGGTGTGGTTTTAGTAGCACTAGCTGTCAAATCTGACAAATCACTCAGGTGCTTGGGTAATTTACGACAGATTAGCCTTTCAAATTCATAGGTAAAGTGAGGGTTCGGGTTACCTATACGTAGCCAGACACTTAGAATGTGTTCAATCGAGATCGCTTTGTAGCGTCCGAGATAAAGAGCCTCAATAGTTGCTAATCTAATCCAGCTAGCGTGGTATACGCCGAGCCAGTATTTTAATAGCTTTTCGGCATCATCACGCCCCAAATCAAAAGCATAACTATCAATCAAAGATCGAGCTTGAGCTAAGGATAAATCTTGAGTTAGTTCAGTCATTGATCTCAGGTAATTAGTGTTGCTTCAAAAAAGAGTGTTTTTAGTTCACGGTTAAATACGGATTTATTCTAGCGCTTAAATTAGGATGAATTTATGATCTTTACCTCAAAACCAGATTAAGACATCAATTCAAAATCGCAATTTAGTCAAAAATTTGCTTTCCATAAGGAAGCTGTTACTCTTGCGCCAGAATCAGTAATAGTAAGATACTCAAGGGTTAACTTAAACGATCTATTTCAACTTTATTCTGCCCAAAAACTCAAGTTAAACTAGCATTGCCAATATTTTTTTTAACTTTTGTTGATTAAGTAGGAGCACCAATCACTCCAACCGCCAGGATACAACTTATTATTGCCAAATCCTGCCAAACTGAGGGAAAACAAATTAACACAGGCTGTAACTCCTGAGCCACAATAGACAATTATCTCCTCTGCTTGCTGATAATCTTGCCATAACCGTTGTTGCATTGCTAAAGGTTGTAGATATCCTGATTCATCACTAACTTGTTTCCAAGGAGAATTAACCGCACCCTCGATACTTCCAGCTATTGGATCTATCGGTTCTCTCAATCCCAGATAGCGATCGCGATCGCGTGAGTCTACTATAATTACAGAATCTTTATTTTGAGACGATTGCACTATATTTTTCACTGTATTAATGTCTACTAGCCAATCTGGATTAGGTTGAGGAGAGAAACGTCCTGATTTAAATTCTGGGATAGCGTTACTTACAGGATAATCATGCTTCAGCCAGTCATTCCAACCTCCGTCTAGTAAAACTACGGAATTGTGTCCTAAATAGCGCAATAGCCACCATAAACGTGCTGCAAAGGCAAAACGGGAATCATCATAAGCCACCACTAGGGTTTCATCTTTAACAATTCCCATCTGGGTAAACTTTTGCGCCAACACATTGATATCGGGTAGAGGATGTCTTCCTCCATGAGATTGTACTTCGCTAGATAAATCACGGTTTAAATCCAGGTAATATGCGCCCTTAATATGACTTTTCTGATATTCCTCTTTGCCCCAGTTAGGATTAGCTAACTGAAATCGACAATCTATGATAACTACCTGGGGGTTATCTAACTGTTCTCTCAACCACTCGCGATCGACTATATATTCTGTTCTCTTCATGATTTGTTTTAATTGGCTGTAAAACCATTTTAAAACTACCCACTACCTACTACTAGCCTACCAATTTTAAATTGAGGGGTTGAGATGAGACAAGGAAGACAAGGAAGACAAGGAAGACGAGGAAGACAAGAAAGACAAGGAAAAAAATTTAATCGTGCCATTCCTCAA
>CBDUCX010000161.1:0-12207 GCA_965365755.1 uncultured Pleurocapsa sp. | reverse complement strand
ACTATTGAATGATAACCGTTGAATGACAAGACTGCCAAAGAGCGATCGCTCCTAACAATTCTGAGGGATGATTTACCAAGTAATTTGGTTGATGCTCACTTAATATTTCAGTTGCATTAAAACCCCAGCTAACTGCTATCACGGGAATGCGGCTTTTTCTGGCAGATCTAATATCTCTAGTTTCATCGCCAACGTAAATTACGGAACTTTTATCGAGCCTGTGTTCTCTAATTACTTGATTGATTACTCGATGCTTGCCAAATATAGCAGTACCTGAGTATACATAATCAAACAGGTGACCTAACTGATTTTTTGCCAAAAATGTATCGACATTTTCTTGATTGTTAGAAGTAACAATACCCAAGATATAACCCAAGTTTTTTAATTTCAATAAAACCTGATCAATACCCTGAATTGATTCCAACTCAGCAATTTCTTTGCTCAATTCTGAGCGAACTCTTCTGAGTAAAAAAGGTAACTTAAAAAAAGATATTTCTGAGCGCTTGACTATCTCACGAGAGCTTAAATTCTTGAGCAATAATAATTCTTCTTGGTTTAAAGCTTTATAACCAAATTCGGTAGATAATTGATTAGTAATACTAGCGATCGCCTGGTACGTATCAGCAATAGTACCATCAAAATCAAATAAGATTACCTTAGCAGTCATTGAGTCCTCAGTATATTGTTAATTATATGGAGCTATTAGGGTTAATAAAAATTCTTATACTTGTCTGTATTAGCCAAGTCATTACTTCTCTATATTTAGATTAGCATGAGCATTACGTCGCCACATATCAGGCTTAATTCTTCTCAGGGCAGAGGCGCGAAATCGTTGATCCCACTCTGTTTGCTCCAGACTGGCTAATTCCTGCAATTGTGGCTGAATATTAGCAGAATAGGGCTGAAAATCACTAATATCTGTTTCTTGGGCAAAACTTTGATTCCACGGACATACATCCTGGCAAATATCGCATCCTGCTACCCAACCTGATAAGTTATCTGCAATATTTAGCGGTAATTTTGACTGCCGATTCTCAATTGTATGATAAGCAATACAGCGATTAGCATCAACTACATAGGGTTTGACAATTGCATTTGTCGGGCAAGCATCTAAACAACGAGTACAAGTACCACAATGACTAGTATGGGGACTATCAGGAATCAGCTCTAAATTAGTTAAAACTTCCCCTAAGAATACCCAGCTACCATATTTTCTGGTGATCACATTCCCATTTTTAGCAATCCAACCTAATCCCGCCCGTTGCGCCCAAACTTTATCTTGAATCGGCGCAGTATCTACTGAGTAACGAGTAATAATTGAGTCATCATGGGAGCGTAACCAGTTACTTAAAGCCTTCAGCTTTTTGCCCATGACTTTATGGTAATCTCTGCCCCAGCCATAGCGAGAAATTTTGCCGTTTTCGGGATTCTCTGAATGTTGCTGGGGAGTATAATAATTAAGCGCCACGGAAATAAGCGATCGCACTTCGGGCATATAGGTGCGAATATCTTCTCTTTTAGGGTTTGCCATCCAAGCCATATCAGCTTGATATCCTGATGCTAGCCAGTTTTGCAGATGTTCAACGGCTTGATCTTGATGATCATCGATCGCTGCAATACCCACCAAATGAAACCCGATATCTTTTGCCTGTTGTTTAACCTGGGTGCTATTAATCATTAAACATTAAGTTTCTCGAAAGGAACATAGATCAAGTATTGAGCATCTAAAGAATATACAATTACCTGTTGAATCTCACCCAGACTAACTTAAAACAAATTATACTGCGATCGCTATGCAATATTTTTACTCTTCTTTACTCAGTTTATCTTTATTCTCATTATCTATTTCTAATGTAGCTCTTGCCCAAGAAACAACTAAAGATCAACAAGGCAATCAATATCCAGCAGAATTTGTCCAAGACTATCAGCAAGAATGTATCCAAACTTCTATGGAGCAAGGATTGGCTGAAATCGAAGCTAAAAGGTTGTGTGATTGCACCATTAAAGAATTTGAACAGCAATACAATCTAGTGGAATTTAAACAGCTTACCGCAGCTTCCACCACCAATCAAGAAGCTGAGACTGCTTTAGTTGAGGTAGGACAATTCTGCTTTGAACAGATTTTATATGAACAATAAATAATTAACTAACAACTTGATCCATAATAAACTGTTTGAATAGGGCGATCGCTGGCTCTTGAACTTCATGCCCCATGTCAAATTCTTGATATTGAACCGCAACGCCAATTTTAGTTAGTTCATCTCTAGCTTTCACAGCAGCTTCTAGAGGCACTACAGGGTCTTGTTTGCCATGAATAATCATCGTCGGGGGAAAAGTCTGATTTTCTTTTGCTTGTGGCTGGTAATGCAAATATCCACTCAAGCTACATAGAGCAGCTAAGGGCAAAGTTAATCCTACATCCAATGTCATTGCTCCTCCCTGGGAAAACCCAGCCAAAATCGTTTTATCGAGAGGTACTCCTGTGGAAGCTTCTAAGGAGGTTAACCAATCGAGCAATAGCTGTCGGCTTTCCCCTAATCCCGTAAACTCTTTATTTTCTAAGGCATACCAAGCTTTACCTCCTGGCACTTGAAAATGCTCGAAGGGGGCATTGGGAAATATGTAGCCAAAGCCTGGAAAGTTGAGTACTTTGGCGAAGGGCACAAAATCTTGATAGTTAGCCCCCCAACCATGTAGCACCACCAGTAAATGATTTGGCTGTGTACCGTTAGGCATGGCAGAAATAGCTTCGATGTTTGGCTTCATAGTTGATGGCTGAGTAGTACTTAATAATTGTCTCCATATTTTTCAGCATATAACTTTACCTTGCATGATGATTGATTGGTATAGATATAATGGATTCTGCATAGGTACTAAAAACAATGGAATCAATACTAGCTGATGCTTTTGGAGCATTTAATAAATATAGTGGTTGGATTATCTGGAATTTATTTTTGGCATTTATTCCTTTAATTCTGAGCTTTTGGTTATTTCTGAGACGTAGTAGAAGGCGATCGCTAGTTTGGTGGCTTGGCTACATCACTTTTATTGTCTTTTTACCCAACGCTCCTTATTTATTAACCGATATCATTCATTTAATTGAAGCCATCCGAGCAGGGTATTCTATTTGGATTACCACCCTAGTCTTTATTCCTCTACATTTATTGGCAATCTGGGCAGGTTGGGAAGCTTATGTGGTTTCGGTAATTAACCAAGGTTATTATCTAAAACAACAAGGTGCGACCAAATTTATTTTTGCCAGCGAGTTACTAACTCATGCTCTATGTGCAATTGGTATTTTTTTGGGGAGATTTCTGCGCTTTAATAGTTGGGATTTAGTCACCAAGCCAGATATTTTATTTATGTCAACCATCAGTAATTTAACGACTAGAAAACCTTTGTTGGTCATAGCCATTACTTTTTTTATTTTAACTATTCTCTATTGGTTAACCAAACAAATTACTCTAGGAACTTTATCACGTATCAAGGTGTTGTTATCTGGTTTAAATTCTCACAATAAGTCACAATAAGTCTAAGTAGCCACCATCAACTGCCTAAACCAGTATCAATGAAGTCCCTTAATCCCTTCAATTCTACCCAACGCTAAACTGTGTACAGGAGGAGAATTATTATCGCCCAATACAACATCGTATTCTTTAGGTTGTCCCTCTTTATTATTCATTATCAGTGATCAAAAACCTGACCATCAGGCATCGTCGCTCCAGTTAAGACGGCTTGTTCTAGGTTAACCCCCGTTAAAGAAGCCTGGAATAAATTTGCCCCTTGAAGAAAGGCTTTGTCTAGGTTGGCACCAGTTAAATCTGCCCCAGTTAAATCTGCATCAATTAGATTAGCTTGACTAAGATCAGCCGCGATTAACCGAGCTTGGCTGAGATTAGCTTCTCTGAGAAACGCCCGTTTAAGGATAGCCTGACTTAAATTTGCTTTTTGTAACTTGGCTTTGGCAAAAGAGGCTTTATATAATAGTGCCGACTTCAAGGAGGCTGATTCTAAATTGGCTTGGGCTAGTTTAGCTTCACTCAAATTACTTAGGTTTAAAGATGTTTGGTATAAAATTGCTTGTTCTAAGTTCGCTCCCGTAAAGTTAGCTTCGGTAAGTATTGCTTGACTAAAGTTGATGTGGCATAGGTCAGCATTTTTCAAAATTACTCCAGTAAGATTGATACCATGAAAATCTCTGACTCCAATTTGATATTGTTTCAACAGTTCTACTGCATTCATATCTTCGGATTAATTTTACTCGCCGTCGTTTGGGAGTAAGTGCTTAATGTTTCTTAATAAAACTAGCAGGTTTTATAAGTCTAAATAGCCAGATTAATGATGAATTAAGATTCAAATAAAATCGAGTAAGGACTTTATCTAAAAAATCGCCAATATAGAGTCAAAAAACTTAAAAAAATATTAAGATCTAATAGTAAAAAATAACTTTGAGTAGGAAAAGTTTTTTGCCTGACCTTAACTTTGAGCATAATTCAGGGCATTCCTCTCCAGAACAAGAGCAGGAAAATCTAGTAGCGGCGATCGCTCTAAGAATACGACAGTCTCTAGATTTGTCGGTAATTCTGGAGCAAACAGTTACGGAGGTCAGGCAATTTTTGCAAAATGATCGGGTGTTAATCTACCGTTTTGAGCCAGATTTAAGTGGCGTTATTGCCGTTGAATCAGTCAAGAAAGCTGCTTACAGTGTATATGGTCGAAAAATCACAGATCCTTGCTTTGCCGAGAAACATCTCGAAAAATATCAGCAGGGAAGAGTTCAGATTATAGACAACATAAACACTGCTGAATTAGCTCAATGCTATGGAGATCTGCTACAAGATTTTGGCGTACAAGCCAGCTTAGTAGTGCCAATTATCGCCAGAGAGCAACTGTGGGGGCTTTTAATTGCCCATCATTGCGAATCTCCTCGTCAATGGCAGGTTGCGGAAATTGAACTCTTAAAACAGTTGGCAACTCAAGTGGGAATTGCAGTGCAACAAGCCGAACTTTACGATCAGGTTCAAAGTCTGAATATTTATTTAGAGCAAAAAGTTAGTCAACGTACCGCCGAATTACAGAGTTCATTCAAGTTTGAAACCTTGACGCGCAAAGTTACCGAGAAGATGCGAGATAGTTTGGATGAACCACAGATTTTGCAGACAGTTACTCAAGAAATAGGAAGAATTTTAAATGTAGAGCGCTGTAAGATTGAACTATACAATAGCGATCGCACTACAGCTAAGATCGCCTATGAGTACACTAATACCTTACCAAACTGCCAGGGATTGATCAGACAAGTGGCTGATTTTCCTGAACTTTATCATCAACTACTAGAAAAACAGTCCCTCCAGTTTGTGGAAAAAGTTCCCGAATTGAGTCCCCTAGAAACTCAAGCTACCAGATTAGTCTGTCCCATCTATGATGATCAGGGAATTTTAGGCAATCTTTGGCTGTTGCGACCCAAAGAAGAATTTTTTGAAGCATCGGAAATTTCCCTGGTAGAGCAGATTGCTAATCAATGTGCGATCGCCATTAGACAAGCTCGACTATATCAGCAATCCCAAATCCAAGTGCAAGAACTTGCTCGATTAAACTTACTGAAAGATGATTTTCTCAAGACTATTTCTCATGAATTACGGACTCCGATGAGTAGTATTCAACTGGCTTCTGAAACCTTAGAAAGTCTGCTAGAAAAAGAGATGGGCGATCATAAGTCAGCCACTTTCACTAAAGTTCTCGATATTTTTCGCTCTGCTTGCAATAGACAAAATCAGTTGGTTGATGACTTACTTACCCTCTGCTACATCGATGCCAAAAAAGAAATGATGACTATGCAGTGGATTGATTTATCTGTATGGCTACCGCAAATTGTAGAACAGTTTCAAGAGAGAATAGAAAATCAACAGCAAACCTTGATTATTGATCTGAAGCCAAATTTACCGCAGTTTAAATCCGATATCTCGACAATTAAACGTACTTTGACTGAATTACTCAACAATGCTTGTAAATACACTCCCGCAGAGGAGACGATTACCATTACTGCATCAACAACCGATCAGGGAATTAAAATTAGCGTCTGCAATACAGGCATAGAAATATCACCTCTAGAACAACAGCGAGTTTTTGATAAGTTTTATCGGATTCCTAATCATGATCCTTGGCAATTTGGCGGAACTGGCATTGGGCTAGCTTTAGTTAAAAACTTAATTGAGCTGCTCGGTGGCAATGTTTATTTAACTAGTCAATCAGGAAAAACTGTGTTTACCATTGATCTTGACTGTGAAACTGATCAGTAGTTGACACTCAAATTTAGTCCTGAGCTTAACTGACGTTTCATAGATTAAAATGCCAATAGTTAGAATTATTCAGGTAAGAGGCATTGAAATCGCTCAATTTTTTGACTCACTCCCGTAGCAAAAGCCGTCAGTTTGCAGTAATTGGTTTAGGTCGTTTTGGTAGAGCCGTTTGCACTTCCCTACATCACTTGGGCTATGAAGTCTTGGGAACTGATATTGATGAAAAATTAGTGGCTCAAGTTTTAACTCAAAAGTCTGCCTCTCATGCGGTGCAACTAGACTCTACAGAGCCTGAATCTCTTAAGGAAGCAGGGATTTTTGAGATGGATACGGTAATTGTCGCGATTGGTAACTACCTTCAAGAAAGCATTATCACTACTCTTAACGTTAAAGAAGCAGGAGTCGAACAGGTCGTCGCCAAGGCTTCTTCCCAGATTCACGGAAAATTATTACAGAGAGTAGGGGCAGATCTGGTAGTATTTCCTGAATACGAAGCTGGTTGTAATTTAGCCAAAACTCTGACTCAACCTGGAGTTCTAGAGCATTTTGAACTAGATACAGAAAACAGCATTGTGGAAGTACTAGTCCCCGACGAATTTCATGGTCAAACTCTATCTCAGCTAGATTTGCGTAAACGCTACGGTTTGAATGTTCTAGCTATAAGCAACGGAGATAAGTTTATTACCAATCCTAGTCCTGAACAGGTGCTGAAACAAGGATTAGTTATGGTAGTAATTGGAAGCAATAAAAATCTCCAACGCTTACCAATTAAAGATTAATGATTAAAATATTATTGCTTAGAGGATATCTGAAAAGTTTTTTGATACTGATATTTTGCCCCCCTAGCCCCCCAATTCTGGGGGGAATAAGATAACTTAGCTGGTGGAAGTCCCCCAAACTTGGGGGATTTAGGGGGCTTGGATCTAGCAAATGAGACTTCTCAGATAACCTCTTAACATCTAACATTTTAGAATCGAGATTAAATTAATAATTTTTTATGCTCAAGCCGCTAACTAGAGAGAAAATGGAGCAATTAATTCCCTTAATTGCTACAGGCAAACAATATGCCTACTACTGGGGAAAGTGGTCTGATGTCTTAAATCGATTCTTGATTTCCGTTGTGGGAATCGTGGTGGTTTTGATTTTAGGTCTGCTGTTTGGTGACCAAGGTGAAGCCCTAATTTTGCTTTTAGGCGGGATTATGTCTCTCTATTGGCTATGGTGTCCTGTTTATCAGGCAAGTCGGCGCAATTCTGCCAATCGTCGTTTTAAGTATTCAGGTTTTTGGCGTGGTAAAGTTTTAGACGTGTTTTTGACTGAAGAATTAATCGGTGAGGAAGAAACGGTTAATCAACGGGGAGAGCTAGTTATTGTCGAAAACCGCGAACGCTGGATCAACTTGATTTTAGGAGATGAAACAGGTTTTGAAGTTGAAGTCCAGGCTCCTTTGCAACGAATTTATAAGGGCATTAAGCCAGGACAGACTGCGGAATTATTAGTATTATCCAATAAGCTAGATCTGAGTCAGGTTAACAAAATTTCTGATGCCTACATCCCACAACGCAATATTTGGGTAGGACAATATCCCTATCTTCAAAGAGATATTTTTCTAGAAGTAAGTCGTCAACTAGGAGGAATGACTCCTCCGAGAGTACGTCGCCATGGTAATCCCAATCTTAAGCGACGCGATCGCTAATTGAGCGCAATACGTTTGACTCTTTTAAGCTTTATGATAGATTTTGTTACACGCAATACCTTCTCCTGGTAGGATCGAAGTATAAAGAATTTGTGCAAGGTATCAATTATGGTTAAATTTGCCGTTGCAGTGATTAATGGATCTCAAGCGCGTTTTTTCACCTTAGACTCCGCCGCATTATCAGAATACGAATCTAGTCCCAATTTGCTAGAACAAGCAAGTCTAGCAGATTCCACGAGGGAACTTCATGGTCAAGAACTTTGGGCAAATACCAAAACTGGACGCAATAGAGGTTCCAATGGTCAAGCTCATAGTTACGATGACCATCGCCAACAACATGAAATCGAATTTGAAAAAAGGTTTGCCAATAAAATTAGTAGTGCAATGCTAAATCTTATTCAAACTCATCAAGCAAGACATCTCATCATCGTTGCTGAACCACAGATTCTCGGTATGCTGCGAGAAGCGATGACTGATAACTTATTCAAAAACCTCCAGATTGACGAAGTAGCCAAAGATATCTGCCATTTGAAATCAAATCAAATCCATGATTATCTAGCGAAAAAGGAACTATTACCAGCTTGTAAAAAAGTTTATTTGCGATAGATTGATAGTTAGTAGCAAATATTTCATTCTGGAGCTAGAAATCTAGTAGACTGAGGCATAAATAAAGCCACTATTTCATTAACTTGAAACCCTTATGGTATCTTAATTGCTACTTGCTATATGCTACTTGTTACTTAAGCGTAGCGGCATTAGATATAGCTTCACGAATTTGTTTGACTTCCTGCTGGAGATGCTTATCCCAAGAAGACTTAATTTTGCTTTGGATATTTTCCCAATCTCCTTCCGAATAATCTGATTGATCAAGAATCTTTAGCTTCCAGACATGACTCCATTTCTTTTTTAATTGATCATTGTCTATTCCTGAAATGTTTAATTTTTTGATGGCTTGGTAAATATTTTGTTTAATTTCTTGATCGCCAGGAGCAATAACTAAATGCAAACCAAGATATTGAGAATCGTTGCAAAATTCAAATAAGAGAATGCGCTTACTGCTAGTCCATTTATCACAAGTTTTTTGAAAGGCTAAATCATCCCATTCTTTGGGAGCAAAGCGAATGCGTGTTTTAATGTGCTTGTCTTCCTCAAGATCGTCCTGCTGATGATCTCGAATGATTTGCTGAAGAAACTCCGAAATTTCAGACTGTAGATCAGGACGATGTTCATAAATCAAATCTAGTGCTGGTTGATGTTGCTTATAGATTTTTTGACACAGTTTGGCAATTTTTGAGCTACTCACAAGATGTCTCCTAATCAGACTGACGTAATGGTTAATAAGAGTGTGAACATCATCACCCATTGTTGATTGATATTGTTGGCAGATAGATTCCATTACCCTGGCTACTTTGTCGTAACTGAGTGATAGCCATTGTTCCTGAGAAGCAGAATCGCCTTCCTTTTAAAAACTGAAATGATATAAATATCTAAATGTTTGCTGCTCATTACTCGTTACTCATTACTCGTTACTCATTACTCAAAAACTCCAGGTTTCAAATTAAATATGGTTCAAACGCTATCGGTAATACTGCTAAAGTGAAAATTCTCAACTTTACAACCAGGAATGACACTCCCGCCACAGCGTTTTGCTTGACTCACTGCCACAAGGTTGTGCAACATTTCAGGTAAACACTGATTAAAGCGGAGGTTTTTAATCGGATGAGAAATCTTGCCATTTTCGATTAAGAAAGTACCGTCTCTAGTCATTCCCGTAACTTCGAGAGTGCGGGGATTTACATAACGAACATACCAAGCACGACTTACGAGGATACCCCGTTCAGTACTGGCAATTAAATCGGCAACGCTTTGATCTGATCCCGCCATGACAATGGGACTCATTGACCCTGTAGGCTCTTTACCCTGTTCTTTTGCCCAATAGCGACTATAGGAAAGAGTCTGGGGGATACCATCTTTAATGATGTCGAGATTTTCATTACTTAAACCGTTGCCAAAAAACCTGCTTCCTTGTAACAGAGGATGGGCAGCATCACGTCTGATCTGAAGGATAGGATTAAACAACTGTTCGCCGATTTTATTGCCGATAGGCTTGCCAGAATTATCGCTACGGGACATAAAAGAACGTCCTTCATCTGCTGCGCGAGCATCTAAATTCCAAATTACCGCGATCAGGAGACTAGGTAGTGCGGAGGGTTCAAAAATAACAGTATAGTCCCCTGGTTCAATTGTCTGTGGATTACGGGAAGCGATCGCTTTTTCAATTACCTGCTCTGTCAGTTCTGTAATCGGCAATTGGTCTATACTCCAGGCAGTGCAACGATTCCAGCTTGAACCATCGTCAATACGGGCGGTAAAACTAAAGTCTGCTTCTGTAGTGCGATCGCAACCCCGTAACCCAGCGGAATTACCAAGGGCAAAAAGAGATACTTTAGTACTAAGAGTTCCTGAGCCATTGACCCCTGCATCTTGACTTAAAGAACAGACTTGCTGGATAATTTCGCCTTTTTTTAGGGGAGAAAGAGTGGCGGTAGCTTCGTCAAAAGCAGGAGTGCGATCGCTATAGGTTTGAGGTGGTAATAATTCTACCCATTCAGGATCGACTGGAGCAATACGGGCAAGCTCTTCGGCGCGTCTGAGGGTTTGGGCGATCGCATCTTGATCTAATTCGGTAGTAGCAGCTGAGGCATTACGCTGACCAAAGTAGCTAGTGACGCTGAGACTGAAAGTATTCTTGCGAACATTTTGACTAATTTGATTTTCTGAAAAGCGACTAAGGGCAGTTTCGCTGGCATTGAGACTCACAAAAACACCGTCGGCTTGAGATTGGGCGATCGCAAATTCGATGAGAGCTAAGGCTTCTTCTTGGGTAAGAAAGGTATCGAGAGTGGCTAAAGTCATATTTTAAGTAGCAAGTAGCAAGTAGCAAGTAACAAGTTAAATAGACGGGATGTTTATTTACCCCCAGATCACTGGTTCAAATTAAACTTATACTAGCAATCTGGTAATGATACTATTGTTTTTTGGTGACTAAGGATTAATAATTATGGCTGAAACTTTAATGTTTAACGCTTTGAGAGAAGCGACAGACGAAGAAATGGCAAGAGATAAGACTGTCTTCGTCTTAGGTGAAGATGTCGGACATTATGGTGGTTCATATAAAGTCACCAAGGATTTGTATAAAAAATACGGAGATCTCCGCTTATTAGATACTCCTATTGCCGAAAATAGCTTTTGCGGTCTGGCTGTGGGTGCAGCTTTGACTGGCTTACGCCCTGTGATTGAAGGGATGAATATGGGCTTCTTACTTTTGGCATTTAACCAGATTGCCAATAACGCAGGAATGTTGCGCTACACTTCTGGCGGTAACTTCAAAATTCCCATGGTAATTCGTGGCCCTGGTGGTGTGGGCAGGCAATTGGGCGCAGAACACTCTCAGAGACTGGAAGCCTATTTCCATGCTGTACCTGGCTTAAAAATTGTCGCTTGTTCAACGGCTTATAATTCCAAAGGATTACTCAAAGCGGCTATCCGAGATGACAACCCCGTGCTGTTTTTTGAACACGTCTTACTCTATAACCTAAAAGACGATCTCCCCAGTGATGAGTATGTTCTTCCCCTAGATAAGGCGGAAATGGTCAGAGAAGGCAAAGACGTAACTATTCTTACTTATTCACGGATGCGCCATCATTGTACTCAAGCAGTTAAAGCCATCGAACAACAAGGTTATGATCCTGAAATTATTGACTTAATTTCCCTCAAGCCTTTTGACATGGAAACTATCAGTGAGTCCGTACGTAAAACTCACAGGGTAATTATTGTGGAAGAATGTATGAAAACTGGCGGTATTGGGGCTGAATTAGTGGCATTGATTAGTGAACAGCTATTTGATGAGTTAGACGCACCCGTACTACGCTTATCTTCTCAGGATATTCCTACCCCCTATAATGGCAAATTGGAAAGTTTAACCATTGTCCAGCCAGGGCAAATTGCCGAAGCAGTACAGAAAATGATGGAAGATCGAATTTAACTTTCCCAGTCTCTTAACTGGTCAACGTGAGTTCGACAAAGCTATAAATTATGTAATTCATAACTTTTTGGGTGTTTGAAATCCCTATTATTTCGTTCAGAAAACTGTAACGACCTTCGCGTAGCGTGCCCGTAGGGCATACTCCGAACTCCGAACTCCGAACTCCGAAC
>CBDUCX010000160.1:0-12305 GCA_965365755.1 uncultured Pleurocapsa sp. | reverse complement strand
CTAGTTAATATTGCGATCGCTTTAGTCGTTATCTTTATTTTTGCTCAGGTACATCATGTTAATTAGTAAAAAAAGTTTGTCTAATATACCAAAAAAGCCCGCCGAAGCGAGCCTATTTGAATTACTAGTAGACCTAGGCACAAATAAAAGATATCTTGATTTAACTTGAAATCTTGACAGTACTTTACTTTAATTGCTACTTAAGCATAGCGGTACTAGTATAAATTTTTTATTTACTTATCAAATCTTCTACTGCTGAAACTTGGATTGCAGTTTGAGGTATTTCTTGAGTAATAATTGCCGATCGCAAGATAGGAGTAGTAGCGACGGAATTAGCACTCAAGGTAAATAGAGGATTCGATAAAATACCTGATAGGGAGGTAATGACTGCGGAAACTACGATCGCTAACTGTAGGGGGCGCATCCCTGGGAGTTTCCAGTTGATATTGGGGTAGTTTTTCACCGAGTCAGACATTTCTTGGGGTTCTTTTACTACCATCATTTTGACGACACGGATGTAGTAGTAAATCGAAATAACGCTGGTAATTAAACCCAGTAAGACTAAGCCATATAGTCCAGCTTGCCAACCAGCCCAGAAAAGATAGATTTTACCAAAGAAGCCAGCCATAGGAGGGATACCACCCAGGGAGAGTAGGCAAATACTTAAGCAAAGAGTTAGTAAAGGATCTTTTTGATATAAACCCGCGTATTCGCTAATTTGATCTGTACCTGTGCGGAGGGAGAAGAGAATAATACAGGCAAATGCCCCCAAGTTCATAAATATATATACGAACAGGTAAAAGATCATGCTGGAGTAACCATTATCTGTCCCTGCAATCATACCAATCATCACAAAGCCAGCTTGGGCAATGGAAGAATAAGCCAACATCCGCTTGATGCTAGTTTGCGCCAGGGCTACCACATTACCCAACACCATACTGAGTATCGCTAGGGCGGTGAAGATAAAATGCCACTGTTCGGTCATCGAACCAAAGGCTGTCACTAAGAGACGAATCGCTAGAGCAAAACCTGCCGCTTTGGAACCAACTGAGAGGAAAGCAACCACAGGAGTTGGAGAACCTTCGTAAACGTCTGGTGTCCATTGGTGGAAAGGAACAGCAGAAATTTTAAAGGCAATACCAGCGATGATAAACACCAAAGAAATCGCTAAACCTAAAGACTGTGTACCATTAATTTCCGTAATCTTGGTGGCAATAACATTAAGATTTGTTTCTCCTCCAGACAATCCGTACAGTAATGACATCCCATAGAGGAAGATTGCCGAACTAGCAGCCCCAATCAGCAGATACTTGAGGGCAGCTTCATTAGAACGAGGATCGCGCTTCATATAGCCCGTCATCAAGTAAGAAGAGATACTCAACATCTCTAGGGAGATAAACACCATTGTGAGCTCATTTGCTCCACAGAGGAACATGCCCCCCAAAGCCGCGGTAAGCATGATGGCGATAAATTCTGCCAAAGATGTTCCCGATTGCTCAATATAGCGAATAGACATCGGGATGGTGACCATTGCCGAAAGAGCTACAATCCCTCGAAAGACAATGCTGAGATTATCGCCACTAAACGAACCGAGAAAAGCGATCGCATTGGGGGTATTCCACTGAAAGAAAAGAGCCACCAGAGTAATCAATAAGCCAGCGATCGCCAAATAAGATAGCCAACGGGCGGAACTGCGTCCGAAGATCAAATCGCCAATCAAGACAGCCATGATGGTTACGATGACAATGCCCTCTGGCCAAATTGTCGCTGCATGAAGCTGAGAGGCTACAGTGCTAGAAAAATCCATAAAGTTATTAGGTATTGTCAGATATATAGGCACAGTTGAACAACTGCGGTAAGAATTTTACAAAGAATTGTAGCTCTTTATCACAAACTATAAGCTTGGACTTAAAACAAGTAGACCCTTGGTAACCAGCTAAAAACTTAAAGCTAGAGGGGTTGAATAACCCATCGTCTATAGGTTGTCTACAATCAGAAGAACGCGATGTTTGAGGAATCCTCAAATTTTATTGGTCGCGTTGTGGAAGCTTATAGCCTATAGCGGTCGCTTTGCTCCTTCATTTTTCTTCTGTCTCAGCTTATTATGTTTTTACTTTTTATTGAACCTCCCATCGCTTATGGGCGAGGGATTCCCATATAGACTCTTAGCTAGGCTATCGCCCCCGCCAGACCGCCAACAAGTCGGTTCTACATGGTCGGGAAACCCGACCGTAGCCCGACTTCATTACTGGGCTGTTTCTTGAACGAGTCGCTCATGGGGGAACCCCCCATGACCGCGCTCGTCAGCTTAATCACGGGCGCACCGACCGCAATGTAAATTATATTGCTACTTTTTAATTTGTTAGTTTGTTTTGAACAGTGAGCCTATTATGCTAACTAAACCGTCCGAAAGTATTGTACCGCAAAATCTTGCTCAAAATTCATCCTGTCACGAGACGCGAGGGTCTTCTTTTGAAAGAAAAGATAAACTTTTTGCCAATCATTGGTTATGGTGAAGTTAACTAAACTGAGAACCTCATACTGTGAAAATTTTGAAATTTGCGGCAATCTGTTAAAACTAAATTGAAGCAAAATTGAAACAAGATATTTGTCGTCTGAGGGATTATAACTATAGATTGGTCAATAGATCTCTATAAAAAACTAACACCTCCTATTTTACTGCGTTAACTTCATCTCTATGTCAACATTAGTTATTGTCGAATCTCCTACAAAAGCACGTACTATTCGTAATTATCTGCCTTCTGGCTATCAGGTAGAGGCATCTATGGGTCATGTCCGAGATCTGCCTCCCTCAGCTAAAGAGATTCCCCCTGCTTACAAAGATAAGAAGTGGGCAACTTTAGGCATCAACGTAGAAGATAAGTTTCAACCAATTTATGTTGTTCCCGAGAAGAAAAAGAAGGTGGTTAAGGAGTTGAAAACTGCCCTCAAAACTGCGGATGAATTGATTCTGGCGACTGATGAAGATCGTGAAGGAGAGAGTATTAGTTGGCATTTACTGGAGATTCTCAAGCCTAAAGTACCTGTAAAACGCATGGTGTTTCATGAAATTACTAAAGAGGCAATTCAAAAGGCATTAGAAGACTGTCGCGAGGTAGACCAAGATTTGGTTCATGCTCAAGAGACTAGACGCATTTTAGACCGTTTAGTGGGCTATACTGTCTCCCCCTTGCTATGGAAAAAAATCTCTTGGGGCTTATCCGCAGGGAGAGTTCAATCGGTGGCAGTACGTTTAACAGTAGCTAGAGAAAGAGAGCGCCGAGCATTCCAATCTGGGGGCTACTGGGATCTCAAGGCAGATTTAGAACACAACAAAAAACCTTTTGAAGCCAAGCTAATTACTCTGGATGGTAAAAGATTAGCCACAGGTAGCGATTTTGATCCTGATACAGGGAAAATCGCCGAAGGTAGGGACGTAGTGCTATTGAATGAGACGGATGCTAATCAGTTAAAAGAGCGAATAATTGACAAGACTTGGACAGTAACTAATCGGGAAGAAAAAGCCTCAAAACGTCGTCCTTCTCCACCTTTCACTACTTCTACCCTGCAACAGGAATCTAACCGTAAGTTGGGGATCTCGGCGCGAGAAACTATGGGGGTGGCACAGAAGCTTTATGAAAAGGGTTTTATTACTTACATGAGGACAGATTCGGTGCATTTATCCCAACAAGCGATCGCTGCTGCCCGTAACTGCGTCGAAAAAATGTATGGCAAGGAGTATCTCAGTCCTAAATCTCGTCAGTACAGCAATAAAAGTAAAGGTGCCCAAGAGGCACACGAAGCAATTCGCCCTGCGGGGGAAAGTTTTCGTACTCCCAAAGAAACAGGACTCAAAGACCGTGAATTTAAGCTTTACGACTTAATTTGGAAACGCACTGTCGCTTGTCAGATGGCAGATGCCCAGCTAACTCAGATCGCGGTAGACGTAAATGTCGAAAATGCTGTATTCCGCGCCAACGGCAAACGGATTGAATTTCCTGGCTTCTTCCGTGCTTATGTTGAAGGTTCAGATAATCCTGATGCCGCTTTAGAAGATCAAGAAGTACCTCTACCTCCTTTGAAAAAGGGCGATCAACCAGATTGTAAAGAGCTAGAGGCAATCGGACACGAAACTCAACCTCCTGCCAGATATACCGAAGCATCTCTGGTTAAAACTCTGGAAAAAGAAGGTATTGGTCGTCCTAGTACCTACGCTAGCGTAATTGGAACGATCATTGATCGCGGTTATGTGCAGATGCGTGGCAAAGCATTAGTTCCCACCTTTACTGCCTTTGCTGTAACTGCCCTGTTGGAAGAACATTTTCCTGATTTAGTCGATACCGAGTTTACTTCTAAAATGGAGCAAACCCTCGATGAAATCGCCCGTGGTGGTGCCGAATGGATTCCCTATCTCCAAAAATTCTATCAGGGAGAAACAGGGTTAAAAACTCAGATCGATGTTAAAGCAGAAGAAATCGAACCGGCGATCGCCAAAACGATTAATCTAGAGAACTTAGACGCTACCGTCCGTATTGGCAAGTATGGTCCCTATATCGAAATAACTACTGAGGAAGGGGAAACAGAGGCTTTAAAGGTATCTATTCCTGATGATCTGACTCCAGCGGATCTTAATCCTGAGCAAATTGAAGCTTTAATTCGCCAGAAGAAAGAAGGGCCAGAAAAAGTGGGCTTTCATCCCGAAACAGGTGAACCAATTTATTTTAAAGTCGGTAAGTATGGCCCTTATGTACAGTTAGGGGATAAAACTGAGTCAAATCCTAAGCCCAAAATGAGTTCGATTCCTAAAAAGGATAGTAAAACTAATGCCACAAAAGATGACGTAACTTTAGAAATGGCAGTAGGTTTGTTGTCTCTGCCTCGCCTACTGGGGCAGCACCCCGAAACAGGGGGCAAAATTAAAGCTGCATTGGGACGTTTTGGACCTTATGTAGTTCATGAATTTAAAGGGCCAGAAGACACTAAACTCCAGCGAGATTATCGATCGCTCAAAAAAGAAGATGATGTCTTAACCGTATCTCTAGAACGTGCTTTAGAATTATTAGCCCAACCAAAACGTGGTCGTGGAGGCAGCAAAAAGACTCCCCTTCGAGAATTAGGCGCACATCCTGAAGATAAAGAGCCAGTCAATATTTACAAGGGCCCTTACGGAAATTATATTAAACACGGCAAGATTAATGTCGGTTTGCCAGAAGACGAAACTGTAGAGGAAATTACCCTTGAAAAAGCTTTAGAGCTATTGGCGGAAAAGGCAGCTACTAAAAAGAAAACTACCAAGAAAAAAACAACCACGGCTAAGAAGAAAACTACTGCCAAGAAAAAAACTACGGCGAAGAAGAAAACAACCACGGCGAAGAAAAAGACTACTAGTGCCAAAAAAGAAGCATCTTGATTGAGCTTAATAAGAATATGGGGAGATAGGGAAATAGGGAGAAATTATCTGTCTCATATAATTTCTCAATTGATAAAACTCTTATTTCTCCAAAAAGCCCAAATTAGTCGTTTAAGAAATTTACGAATGTGAGTTCAACGAAGCAAAAAAAACTTAAAAATTTCGCAACGCCTCTTAATTTTAGGCATCTGAAGACACTATTCTTTCGTTAAGAAAAACATAACCCTGTTCGCGCAGCGTGCCCGTAAGGCATACTCCGTTGCGTAGCTTCACCATACACGAGAAGGCTTGCGCCAACGCGTAGCGAGTACTCCGTTCGCGCAGCGTGCCCGTAGGGCATACTCCGAATTCCGAACTCACGTTTACAAAGTCGCTTTTGCTTCCAAAGACTTGAGATACTCTGTATTAACCTTAGATTCCCTAATGAGAGCAATTTTCCCTGTACGAGCGATTTCTCGAATGCCAAATTTGTTGAGCATTTGAATAATGGCGACAATTTTGCCAGGATCACCCACCACTTCGATAGTTAAAGCTTCTTCTGATAAATCGACAACTCTGGCGCGGAAAATTTGTGCCAGTTGGATCACCTCGGCTCGATTAGAAGCAGTGGCATTAACCTTAATCAACATTAACTCCCTCTCCACACAGGGCTGTTGACTAATATCTTGTACCTTAAGTACGCTAATCAACTTATATAGCTGTTTAATTAACTGTTCCACAACCTGCTCATCGCCAGGTACAACCATCGTAATCCGCGAGACACCAACTTGTTCGGCCGGGCCCACTGCCAGACTTTCAATGTTAAATCCGCGGCGAGCAAATAATCCTGCAATGCGTGTTAAAACTCCCGCTTCGTCTTCTACTAAGACAGAAATAGTTTGCTTGGACATAGCTGAAAAATGAGTAAGTTCTTAATCGAGTTAGTCTCTTATCATAAATGAAATTGCGATGGTTATTGAACCCCATCAGAATGCAACCCGACAGTTTCTCTCTAAAATGACTATAATTGCCAAAGCAAAGCTGACGCTGACATCCTCTTAACTTATTAAATGCCGAAATATCGCAGGATTACCCAAAAAAACTTCTATTTGCTGTGCCTGATCACACTTCCCTTCTTGCAGCTTTGTTATCAGACAATCAATAAAAATTATTATCAGTTCGATCTGCAAATTTACGAATTCTTAGAAGCTCAACGAAACTTCTTCCTAGATTTTGTTTTCACTAATGTTTATCGAATTACTGGTACTTATGTTACAGGTTCCATAGTTTTAATTGCCCTAATAACCTTGATTCGCCAACGCTATTGGCCAGAAGTTAAAGCTTTAGTGTTTGCTACTTTAGGGATTTTGCTGCTAGTAGACGAAGTTCTGAAACCTTTATTTGATCGTTCCCGTCCTCCCAAGCCACGATTGGTTCATGATTTGAGTCCAGACAGTTTTCCTAGCGGTCATGCAGCAGGAAATTTAGTTTTTTACTTTTATATGTCCTTTATTATCTCAGCACGATATCCTCATCTGACCCAATATGTTTATGGTCTGTCTTCATTGCTAATACTACTAATAGGTTTCAGTAGTGTTTATACCAAAGCTCATTGGGCAACTGATATTTTGGCTGGTTATACTTTTGGATATTTATGGTTGCTAATTAGCTTAACTCTACTAAATTTTTTGACTCAGAAAAAAACTTACTCTTGAGTATAAATTGCGTCAATCTCGTCTAGTTGAAAACTCTTACTTTTCAAGTTAAATATTTAAAAAGATAGTTCAGTATTAGCTTTGAATCAAAACGAACATTCTTCAATGGAGATGTCATGTAGATCATAGAGTCCCTAAAGTTGTAGAGCAACTATGTTAAATTACTCAACAACAATACACCACTCATGTAGCTCATATTCAACGCAGTTGTTGACGATTAGAGGATCTTGAGATACGATTTTTTTGGCTTCTAGTAAAGACTCTGCTTCAAAAATCAACATTCCTCCCCCGAACTCTCGCCAATAACCAGTTTTAGCCTTATGCCCCTCCATAATTAGTTTACGAACGTAGCTTTTGTGAGCAGAAATGTACTGATCAAAAATTGTTTTTTCTACTATTCCTTTTTCTATTTTGACGAATATTGGCATGAGTAAAAGCTAATTTTGATAGTGAATTAGTACACCCAAAATATTACAACAATATAATAGTAAAAAAAATATTTATTTAAGGATATTTCGCAAAACTTAAATGTTTCTCCAAAACTTTAAAGGTATCAACAAGCAAGCCGATTTAAAAATTTCTATAGTTGGCGGGTCAAACTCAGTAATCAGAAAAGGATATGCCAAATACTTGGAGCATTATCTTGGTCAGATAACTTCCCAAACTACTTCCTTGAAATATTATTCGTTGGGAGGAGTTCCCAATATCTTTGGCTTGATTCAACAGGACAGATTTGATATTGCACTAAATAGCGATCTGATCTTTTTTGAATATTGTGTAAATGATCGCCACATGATTGAACTCGATCAATATTCACTCTTATTAGCAGGAAAATCTTTGGAGGGTTTCATTAGAAAATGCCAACAATCTAATCCTAACTGTTTGATTGTGATTCTGATTTTTGGAGTTGATCAAGATAATTATTACCAAAATCACTGTGCTTTATCCGAACTTTATGAATCGATTGGTAATTACTATCGTCTTCCAGTAGTTAATATAACCAGTTTGTTGAGGGAAAAGGAGGGCTTGGACTTTGTCAAATCCTTATATAGCGCCAAAGATGACGCACACTACACTAGACCCCACGGAGTACAGATTGTTTCTCAGGCGATCGTAGAACAACTGAGTCAAACGGGGGTGATCAATAGTTTGAAGTCCGAGAAGAATTCGCCTATAGCGACAGCTACTAAACCAGTTTATGAGGATAATTTTGCCGAACTAGCTTTTTTTGAGGATTTTGAGCGGGTTAATTTTTTTGCTAGTCAACCTAAAATGTCTGTCTATCAAAACTCTGTATTTAGGGAGAAAAATTTGACAATTTATCAGGGTAACTCCCTGAAATTTCAATTAAAAGGAAAATTAGCAGCAATATTTATCAAATCCGATCCTAATGATGGCTTTATCAAGATTAACTTTAATTCTCAGGAAATTGTCACTAGTTCTTACTCCTCTTGGATTACCACCATTAGACCAAACAACATTACCCTAATTACCTTACCCTTGCTCAGATTTTCGGCATCTCCAGACTTTGCTCCCGTCTCCATTTCTCTTTGTCAGGAATATCCTGATAATTTTGAATTAGACTATTTTAAGGACGAGCCAGTGAAAAAAGATCCTCAAAAATGGAAGTTGAGCATTATCGGCATTGCTTACATCGGTGAAATAGGTGATTAAATTAAGCCAGGGAGACTGTACTAGCTACTAGTGAAGCTTTTTGTCTTGCCAGATCGGTTGTTTCTGCCTTCGCTAAAGCGACTCCCATGCGACGATAGGGACGAGAATCTGGTTTGCCAAATAGTCGAATATCGGTATCTGCTGCCGTTAAGGCTTGTGCTACATTATTGAACTTGATCTTGTCTGCATGCTCTTGAGCGAGAATTACAGCACTAGCAGAGGGGGAATAAATTTCTATTTGAGGAATAGGCAACCCTAGAATTGCCCGTAGATGTAATTCAAATTCGTTCAAGTTTTGCGAGATTAAAGTTACCATTCCTGTATCGTGAGGACGAGGAGACAACTCCGAAAAGATTACTTCATCTGGAGTAATAAAGAACTCCACACCGAATATCCCTGCACCACCCAAAGCATCTGTTACCTTTTTGGCGATCGCCTCAGCCTGCTGAATTTTCTCGTCTGATATGCCCGCAGGTTGCCAAGATTCTTGATAATCTCCTCTTTCTTGACGATGACCAATGGGAGGACAAAAAATCGTGGGAGCATCCCATTGTTTGATGGTCATCAGAGTAATCTCAATGTCAAAATTAATAAACTCTTCCACGATAATTTTCTGGGTATCGCCCCTTGCCCCTTCTATGGCATATGACCAAGCTTGATTAACTTCGGTTGCCGATTGAACGATTGACTGACCTTTACCCGAAGAAGACATCACAGGTTTGACTACGTTAGGGAAGCCGATATCTGCCGATACCTGAATCAATTCTTCTAAACTGTGAGCATAGGCATATTTAGCAGTGCGAACACCTAGTTGTTTAGCAGCCAATTCCCGAATGCGATCGCGATTCATGGTGTAGTTAGTGGCTGCTGCGGTAGGGATCACTGTAATTCCCCTTTGTTCAAATTCCTTCAGCTTTTCAGTACGTATCGCCTCAATCTCTGGCACAATGAAGTCTGGTTGGTATTTTTGCACTACCTGCTCTAGATCATCCCCACTGAGCATGGAAATTACTTCAGAAGCATCTGCCACTTGCATTGCTGGAGCGTTGCTATAGCGATCAATGGCGATCACGAAATTACCGAAACGTTGTGCTGCAATGACAAACTCTTTTCCTAGCTCTCCTGCACCCAGAAGCATAATTTTTTGAGGTAGTGGCAAATTTTTCATCTTTGTGTACGAACCTGCGGTCTTGATCTCTAGTTATTAAGATTATCATCCCTTTTTTCCTTCGAGGTGGTAAAAATAAAAGGAGCAGACAAAGCCAACTCAATATTTAAATTTCAAATCTAATCATCATTTTCTAGTTTAATAGTCTCTAATAATTTTTTGGTGACAGAATAAATATCTTTTTTATCGCCTTCTTTTCTTCTGCCTATACCAATAACTACGACTAAAACTTTCTCTTCTTGAATTTTATAGACAATTCGATAACGTTGACCAACTGCACGAAAACTAACGCTTTACCTTGGATATTGGGATTGTGTTTTAGTTTTTCTAATTTTGCCAATAATAATTGTTGTTCTCTACGATCTTTTATTTTATTGAAGAGTTTTCTTGCTTGTTTCGTTAATACAACTTGATATTCAGCATTCTGTTTCATGTTGAGATGTATCTACTCAAAACCTAAATCTGCTTTCAACTCTTCTAAAGTTATTGTTTCTCCTTGCTCTGCTTCTTGGATACCTTGTTTTAATTCTGTCATAAATTCTTGATCCGCAATTATTTCAATAGTTTCAATTAAAGATTCAAACTGTTCTAGACCAAACGTAATCATTACAGGTTTGCCATCTTGAGTAATAATTGCAGGTTCATCATGCAATTGATTAGACAATTCGGATAATTGTTGTTGTGCTTCGGCAATAGTTAAGTATTTAGGCATAGCTTTATTAAGTGACACATAATGTTTGTTTAAGATTACTATATCTTTGTTTAATTTAGGTAATACTCGGAAAGACTTACAGCAAAACCTAGTAGTCATGGGCGTAAATATCGATACCATTAGCAAAGTTGATTCATAAATAAATTGAACCCATTTTAATGGTGACCTTATTTAAGCCTCGCTCCACTAGAAGCGAAAACAGCTTATGAAAATGCCAGACAACTCTATCAAACAATGGGATTAGATAAAGATGCCAAGAATTGTGAGCAAGCAATTCAAGATATCAATGACGATCTGGATTAGAGAGGATGCTATCAAACCACTTCTAATTTGAGGGCGAGGGATGCTGAGGTTCCGCGACTCTTATCCAATCGCCCTGTTGAAACCTGTAATTTTTAAGTTATCTTTTTTGAGTAATGAGTAACGAGTAACGAGTAGCAAACATTTAGATGTTTAGATAATTAAAAAATTTCTCGAAACCAAACCACTGTTCCAATCTGGATGGGGTTTAATTCTCTAACTTAATTTGTGAAAACGAGACTAACTTGTAACACAAATAAGAATTATTCTCATTTGTATACGAACCTGTGGTCTTGATCTCTAGTAGTTTGCCAGTTTTGTGTAGAGTTGTTTATCAACCAGATAAACCTCTGTACTGTGGCGCACAAGTGTGGATTGAAATTTTAGGTTGCAATTTCCAATTAATTCAATCGCCTGCCTATATAGCTTGTTAGTACCACAAAAATAATCTACTTTAATTGCATTATATCTATAATGGGATATTGAATAGCCTCTGCTAGATGCTGACTGTGCCAAGAGCGATCGCCTCAAAGTACAGTTTTTGAATCCGCCAACAGTATCAAGATCTTGGCTCAATGCCAATACCTCCTTGCGTTATTTAGAGTAAACTTAAATCTCGCCCCTGTAAGTGTGAGAGTGTCAACGGCAGTATGTTCTCTTTGCCAAACTAGAATCGATGATAAACGGATTTTGGTTACCCTGAAACTCAGCAACTTTTCGGGCACGTTCTTGCTCTTGGCTATCGATAGGATCAACCATGTCCCATTGACAAAGGGTATTTTTTTGTAGAGGAAAGAAACCAGGATCTTGATCATCGGCTTGGAAGCGATAAACCGTATAAAAATAAAACATAGCACGAGCCACATCACCCTTTTTATTTTCTCTTGGTTCAAACAATCTGTTATTAAGAGATTCACTATATTCATCAATGAACGTGGTTGGTATTGTTTTTAACTCTTGATCGTTTCTAAACCATTTTTGGGTCAAAGCGTCGTTGATTTCGCCAAAAGGATTATTGCTTCTCGCAGAATTTGCCTGAACGCGGCTGGCAAAAAGGCTGTGTAAATCACTTCTTGCTTTTCCTTTAGCTCCCTTGCTTTGTGGGTAGATATGTTCGGCATTGATATTTCCAGCCGTAGCGTCACTTCTAGGTCTATCAGAGTCGGGATCTATAGTTGCGGAATAACCAGTATAGATTCCAGTAACTAAGCCATCTTGATTATCAATCTGAGTATAAAGAATATCTCGTCCTCTCCTATAACCCAGTGTTGATTCAGGAGTATATTCTCTAGCTATTACTGACTCCAAATCTGCACCGTCCAAATCGGGAAATAGTTCCTCTGCCAA
>CBDUCX010000159.1:0-12352 GCA_965365755.1 uncultured Pleurocapsa sp. | reverse complement strand
GCAATTCATTTAGAAGCAATTTTGGGTGCTTTTGCGGCTGGGTTGGTATTGGATGAGACTGATAAACGGAAAGAATTAGATCAACAAGTTATTCCCATTGCTGACATTTTAGTACCTATTTTCTTTGTCTCTGTTGGTGCGAGAGTCGATCTAAGTGTCCTTAATCCTAGCAGTGTTGATAATCGTCAAGGTTTGGTAATTGCCGCTTTCTTAATTGTGGTAGCTGTTATTGGGAAAGTTATTACTGGTTGGGCAGTTTTTGGCCAAGAGAAAATCAATCGTTTGGCGATCGGAATTGGTATGATTCCTCGTGGCGAAGTTGGCTTAGTCTTTGCTGGTATTGGTGCAGCTAGTGGTGTTCTGGATAAACCATTACAAGCAGCAATTATTATCATGGTAATTTTGACTACTTTTGTTGCTCCTCCTCTATTACGTTTTGCTTTCCAAGAAGAGGAACAATTGGTAGAACAGCCAGTAGTCAGTGGTCAGTAATTATTAAACTCAGTAATAGTTATTTGCTTTCGAGTCGATGAATACTCAAATGCTTTATCCAGCAGGAGAACCCAAAGAAGGTAAAAAGCTAACTATCTGAGGAAAGATAATAATCAAAGTCAGAATCAAAAGCTGTAGCAAAATAAATGGTATTGCCCCACGATATATATCTTCGGTTTTAAGTTCCGGTGGGGCAACTCCTCGTAAATAGAACAGAGCAAAACCAAAAGGAGGAGTCAAGAAAGAAGTTTGTAGATTAGCCCCAATGATTACCCCGTACCAGACTAAATCTATTCCTAGCTCTTGAGCGATGGGAGCAAAGATCGGAATTACGATAAAGGCAATTTCAAAGAAGTCGATAAAGAAACCCAATAAGAAAATTACCAGCATATTCACTAGCAAAAAGCCAATTGTTCCCCCAGGAAGGTTAACTAGTAGGTTTTTCATAAACCTGTCTCCGTCCAAACCGCGAAACACTAGACTAAAGGCAGTTGAACCGATCAGAATAAACATTACCATGGTAGTAATTCGCATCGTGGCATCGCAAACTTCACGTAACGCTGCCCAGTTCAATTGACGGTTAGCGGCCGCTAAGGCGATCGCACCTACTGAACCCAAGGCTCCAGCTTCTGTTGGTGTGGCAACGCCAAAGAAGATACTACCCAAGATCACCACAATTAATAGCAAGGGTGGAAGCATCACTGTTGCTACTCTTAGCAATAACTTTTTGCCCCCAATTCTGACCCTAGCAGGTAAAGCAGGAGCAACTTCGGGCTTGAGATAGGCCACAATTAAGACATGGAGAGCAAAAGCTGCTGCCATCAATAATCCTGGAATTAGGGAACCAATAAACAAGTTGCCCACAGGAATCCCTAGTTGATCCGCCAAAACCACCAGCACCACACTAGGAGGGATAATCTGTCCTAAAGTACCAGAGGCAACAATTACCCCCGCCGCCAGCTCTTTACTATAGCCATAGCGCAACATAATCGGCAGAGAAATTAACCCCATTGCCACCACGGTGGCAGCCACCACCCCAGTAGAAGCAGCCAACAAAGCACCCACTACTACCACTGCTAAAGCTAAACCGCCTCGCACTCTACCAAAGAGAATACCCATGGTTTCTAAGAGCTTCTCAGCAATGCCTGTTTTCTCCAGCATTGAACCCAGAAAGATAAAGTAGGGAATAGCAAGCAGGGTATAGTTGGACATGATGCCAAAAATACGACTCGGCAGGGCATTAAAAAAGCTAAAGCTAAATTCTCCAACTGCTGAACCAATCAGGGCAAAGAGAATTGCCACCCCACCCAAGGAAAAGGCGACAGGAAAACCAAAAGACAGTAAAATTAATGCCCCCAGGAACATCGCCATGCCTAGCCAGTCATAACTCATGGACTATCTATCCTCCTGACTGATACGAGGTTGTTGATATATATTCCAGTTTTTAATTGCCTCGGAAATGCCCTGCAAGATTAATAGCATAAAAGCCAAAATAATGACAAATTTAATCGGATAGCGAGGCAAACCACCAGGATCAGGAGACATCTCGCGTATTCTCCAAGAGTTAGCCACAAAATTCCAGGAATAATAGATCATTAGACTGCTAAAGGGAATTAAAAATATCAGATTCCCGACAAAATTAGCCAATGCTTTACGACGACGACTCCAACCTTTATAAAATAGGTCTACCCGAACATGTTCGTTGTATTTGAAGGCATAAGCAGCACCGAATAGAAATACAATATCAAATAGATACCATTGAATTTCGATCAGGGAATTGGAAGTAAGATTAATCCCGATAATCCTTCCTAAATATCGCCCGATGACGTTCCATGCTCCTACTACAACCATCAATAATACTAGCCAGTAGGTAAGACGACCAATCCATTCAGTGATCCAATCAATTACATTGGCTATTTTCAATAGCTTGCTCAAATCTTTTCCTCTTCGTTCACCAGATAATACTCAATCCGTTTCGTACAGGTTACTTGAAAAATTGAGTAATGAGTAATTAGTAATGAGTAGTTGTCTCTAGTTCATTTTTACTTCAAATTAGTCGGCAAAAAGCCGCGAGTACCCTACCCAGATATCACGCGACTTTAAAAACTGCTATTAAATTATTGATTTATCCTACCTGGAAAACCTAAACATTAGCTGGCTGCGCAGTCTTAGCAGTAAGTTTTTCGTAAGTTTCACGCATTTTTAAACCTACTAGCACTTGAAACAAACCAGTTCCGTTTTTAGAACCAGGATAATCTTTATGCTTGAGTAATAGTTCAGTCATTTCACCGTAATGAGCAGTACTAGTATTACTCAAATGGCTCTCAATATAAATCATTTGTTCGAGGTTACCAAATTCACCATCCACTTCGAGGATAGATACCTCATTGTTGTAGAAGCTATCGGGACCATAGTACATTTTGATACCTGGGATCGGACATTCAAGTTTACGTCCGCAAGGTCGCCAGTCAATTGTTGAACCTTGGTCAAAGAGATAGACAGTATCGAAGTTTTCTACACCTTCTTTCTGAATCAGACGAACTCTCAGCAAGTCGCTATCCTTATCTTGGACTAACTGAGTTGGTAAGACTTGGATTACCACATCAGCAAACTCTCTCTGTACTTCAATATAGGCTTTGAAATCGGGTTCACGAGCTTTAATAGAAGCCAAAATATCTTCGTAGGTATGACCCCTCTCAGACATATCTCGCTGAATTTTCCATTGGATTTTAACTTCGTCGCTAATGTCCAAATAAACGCTGAAATCTACTAGTTCACGGACTCTCTCATCATACAGAGGATGTAGTCCTTCAATCACAACTACTTTATTTGGTTCAATCCTTTCAGGGGGATCAAGTTCACCAGTTTCATGATTATAAATTGGTTTGTCGATCGCATTACCTTCTTTGAGAGACTTAATTTGCTCGTACATCAAGTCAAAATTATTCGCCTGGGGATTTAAAGCTGTAACACCTGCTGCTTTTCTGCCCTTGCGATCAAGACTATGATAGTCATCAAGACAAATCACGGTCATAAACTCTTCGCCAAATAAGTCAATCAAACGGCGAAGAAAAGTTGATTTACCACATCCAGAGTCACCTGCTACTCCAATGAGTACCACTCGGTCTATATCGGCAGTCATAAAATCCCTCTTCTACAAAACTAATATTTATTTAACCTATAGATTGATAAGCTCCTCAAGAAGCTAGCTTCCAGACACGCCCTTCCAGACATGGCGCTGGGCATATAAGCAAGTTCATTCCCCTGAGATTGCTCAAAATCATTTCCCAAGGAAAATTTCCTGAGTCAGCTTGATTCTTAGCTAGTTAATCTGAGTACTAAATGCTAATTACTAACATTGATGAATCTTACCAGAAGCTAACCACCTCTACAAGAGAAAACAGCCAGAAATCATTATGATTACATCTCTAAAAATTGACGAGGATTCTGGGGTTGGATGGCTTAAGAAAAAATGAAAGTGAATTCAAGACTACAGATTAAAATTTTTTCAAGACTATAATCTAAATTGTGTAAAGACAAAATAGGCAATAATCTTTTTCTCCCAAATTTTTCTCTACTCGTGAATCAAGAATAGTCTCCCAATGATAGTCTATTAATACAGTACAAACAATCTAAGTTTCTGTTTTTAGTTTGCGACTCAGCAAAGCAATGAGTAGTAAATTGGTGTCAGTTATGTAAAGTATTTAATAGCCTAATTTTAAATCGGGGGAATCAAATCCAGGTAATGTATAACTCTAGTGCAGCATTTTCTAGCAGCAATACCCAATACAAAAACCGTTTATTTATTTACGAAGTAGAAGGTTTATCTCAAAATGGTAACAGTAGTGATACTCAAGCGCCTATTCGCAGTAGCGGTACTACGTTAATTACTGTTCCTTACAGCAGAATGAATCAGGAGATGCGTCGCATCAACAGTCTGGGGGGAAAAGTAATCAAGATCAAGCCTGTTGGCAACGATACTCCAGAACCAGCTAGCCAAGCCGCGTCCAATAATCAAAAATCTATGACTCAAGCAAAACCCAAGAAAGCCAAGGCAAAAGTTCCAGTAAATATCTATCGTCCCAAAAATCCTTATGTTGGTAAGTGTACCGAAATCTATGACCTAGTAGATGAAGGGGGTATTGGTACTTGTCGTCATATGACATTTGATCTGTCTGGTGGCGATTTACACTATGTTGAAGGACAAAGTATCGGTATTATCCCTCCTGGAGAAGATGAAAAAGGCAAGCCTCATAAGCTAAGACTTTATTCCATCGCCTCTACTCGTCACGGTGATAATCTGGAAGATAAAACAGTATCTCTTTGTGTCCGTAAATTAGAGTATAAAGACCCCGAAACAGGAGAACATGTTGAAGGTGTTTGTTCCAGCTACCTCTGCAACCTCCAGCCTGGAGATGATGTAGCGATTACTGGCCCTGTGGGTAAAGAAATGCTCTTACCTGAAGATGAAGATGCCAATATAATCATGATTGCGACAGGAACAGGGATTGCTCCTTTCCGTGCTTATCTATGGCGGATGTTCCTTGAAGGAGATAAAAACCCTGATTATAACTTCAATGGATTAGCTTGGTTGTTCTTTGGTATTCCTAAAAGTGAGAATATCCTCTACAGAGAGCAGTTAGAGAAAATGGCAGCAGAACATCCCGAAAACTTCCGTATGGATTATGCCATCAGCCGTGAGCAACAGAACTCTGAAGGTGGCAAAATGTATATCCAACACCGAATTGCCGAACATGCAGACAAACTTTGGGAACTAATGCAAAACCCCAAAACCCATACTTATATCTGTGGTTTAAAAGGTATGGAAGGTGGCATTGATGAAGCATTAAGTGCAGCAGCGGCCAAGCATGATGTTAACTGGGATGAATACCGTAAGGCGATGAAGAAAGAACATCGTTGGCACGTTGAAACTTACTAGATTTCTAGATTTATCTTAAATAGTTCTTAAGAATATCGCGTCTACCGAGCTTTTTCAGTAGGCGCGTTTCTTGTTTTGATTCCAGATAGAGTTATCGACTGATAAAGCTTACAGTCTATGGCTTATAGCTCGTATATTCTAGAACCGAAAACTGTAATTATCTCCGCCAAAGCAAATTAATTTTGCAGCAAAAATGAGAATTACGTTAAATTTAGTTAAGCTAAAGGTAATATGAATAAAAGAAACTTAAACCTCGATTACATGATTATCCTTTGCCCATGTAAATTACTGTGCGAACAAGCACTAGTCAAGGCAACAGGTAATTTAATCTGATCCTCCGTCAGTACCTAGAACGAACCAGACAATAAGCTAATAAATATTTAATTTAGAACATTTAATTTAGAACCAAACTTATCCTATGAAGAATTTTTCGTGGAGAATCGTATTACTCTGGACATTGCCTTTACTTGTAGTGGGTTTCTTCCTATGGCAGGGAACCTTTGCCACACCAACTGCTAGTAGCTCTCTGAATGGCAATACCGCCAGCACTCGGATGACCTATGGTCGCTTCTTAGACTATCTCAATGCAGATAGAGTCACCTCTGTAGAATTATATGAAAATGGTAGAACTGCTATTGTTCAGGCGATCGACCCAGAATTAGATAATCGCCTGCAAAAATTAAGAGTAGATTTACCTGCCAACTCACCTGAATTAATTGCTAAATTACGGGATGCTGATGTTGACTTCGATTACCATCCTGCTGGCAACGAAGGTGCAGTCTGGGGACTCTTGGGTAACCTGATTTTCCCTATAATTTTGATTGGCGCATTATTCTTCTTGTTTCGCCGTTCCAACAACATGCCTGGTGGCCCTGGACAGGCAATGAACTTTGGTAAATCCAAAGCTAAGTTCCAAATGGAAGCTAAGACAGGCATCATGTTTGATGATGTGGCAGGTATTGACGAAGCTAAGGAAGAATTGCAGGAAGTAGTTACCTTCCTCAAGCAACCTGAAAGATTTACGGCTGTGGGGGCAAAAATTCCTAAAGGTGTACTTTTGGTAGGTCCTCCAGGAACTGGTAAAACTTTATTGGCAAAAGCGATCGCTGGTGAGGCTGGTGTTCCTTTCTTCAGTATCTCTGGTTCAGAATTTGTGGAGATGTTTGTCGGTGTGGGTGCTTCCCGCGTCCGTGACCTCTTTAAAAAGGCAAAAGAAAATGCTCCTTGCTTAATCTTTATTGATGAGATTGATGCTGTAGGTCGTCAACGTGGCGCTGGTATCGGTGGTGGTAACGATGAGAGAGAACAAACTCTTAACCAACTGTTGACGGAAATGGATGGTTTTGAAGGGAATACTGGAATCATTATTATTGCTGCTACTAACCGTGCTGACGTTCTTGATTCAGCCCTGATGCGTCCTGGTAGATTTGACCGTCAGGTAATGGTAGACAACCCCGATATTAAAGGTCGTCTGGAAATTTTAGAAGTTCACTCGCGCAATAAAAAAATTGCTCCCGAAGTGTCCTTAGATGCGATCGCCCGTCGCACTCCTGGTTTTTCTGGTGCGGATCTGGCTAACTTACTCAATGAGGCGGCTATCTTAACTGCTAGAAGACGCAAAGAGGCTATTACCATTAACGAAATTGATGATGCGGTTGACCGTGTTGTCGCGGGGATGGAGGGTACACCTCTAACCGATGGTAAGAGTAAAAGACTAATTGCTTATCACGAGATCGGTCATGCGATCGTTGGTACATTAGTCAAAGATCATGATCCAGTACAAAAGGTAACTTTAATCCCCCGTGGGCAAGCCCAAGGTTTAACTTGGTTTACTCCTGATGAAGATCAAGGCTTAATTAGTCGTTCTCAATTGATGGCCAGAATTGCTGGTGCTATGGGTGGTCGTGCAGCGGAAGAGGAAATCTTTGGTAATGATGAAGTAACCACTGGTGCAGGTGGCGACTTACAGCAGGTAACCGAGATGGCAAGACAAATGGTTACTATCTATGGGATGAGTGACCTTGGCCCCATTGCTTTAGGCGGACAGGGCGGTGAAGTATTCTTAGGGGCAGGTTTAACTTCCCGTGCGGAATACTCAGAAGAAGTAGCATCCCGTATTGATGCTCAAGTACGCCAAATTGCGGAACATGGTCATCAATTAGCCCGCAAAATTGTGCGAGAAAACCGTGAAGTCATTGATCGTCTGGTAGATCTGTTAATTGAGAAGGAAACTATTAATGGTCAAGAACTAAAACAGATTGTTTCTGAATATGCAGAAGTTCCTGAGAAGGAAAGATTTGTACCTCAGATCTAGTTCTCATAATTAAACCAAATAATCAAATCATACTAAGGATAGTCTGCGGGCTATCCTTTTCCTTTATTGCGATAAAAATTCCCTAGTTTTTGCGGAGAAATACCCAGGTAATAGCCAGCGATAATGAATTGATTAATCAGAGTTGTTTGCCATACCCCTAACTTTTGCCAACGTCTGCCAGAAGTAGTCACCGCAGCAGGAGCGATCGCAATTTTCCCGATCTGTTGAATGCATTTAATAAAACAATAATACTACCTAGCCGTAGATCAATTCCTTAACTTCAGACTCATATTGATATTCATTGACAATATTCTGATGATTACGAGCATTGTTGTAGGTTCTAGCAAAGGCAGCAATCTCAAGCCAAACGGTGATGTCATTGACTCTTTTATTATTATCTTTAAGCCATTTGAGAACATCTATCAAGTGCCAAAGACCTTTATTATTATTATGTATGGCTATGGGAAAAGTAGGACTACTATTTACGATCTGTTGCACATACTGTCTGGAACATTGCATAATTTGACCTATTTCAGAAACACCTACAATATCAGGAGCGATATGGAGTAGTTCGGCTTCAGGAATAGCACTTCTCACATTTCTTATGGCACTAGTAATAGCTTCAGAAGCGTTAGTGGCTTCTCTGATGAAATCTAGCTCAAGATATCCACGCTTACCAAAGTGCTGCGAACAATCATCACATCCAGCTTCAAATAAGGGATCGATATATGTTTCGGGATCTACATCGAACGGAACTTTCAAGACAAGTGCAAAATCATATTCGTTCATAATTTTAGAGGTAGTTAGTTAACCCAGCTAGTTTTTATTTTCTTCTTGAAGACGTATACAGCCATCAACATCTCTATATATTTGCTTTGCTCTATTGGTTGGCGATCTAGGAGTAGAGTAGATACTGATTTTACATCTCTTCCCACAACGACAGGAATTGTCATTGTAAGGACATTTCATAATTGCCCATGCGTGGGAGCTTTTACCTGATTTTTCAAAAGCCCAGCCTTTGGATTCCGCATATTCTACTGCATTTTGGATCTCTTTATTCGGATGTCTATTGGGTCTATTACTCATATATAGGACAAGTTATTAAATACTATAGACGATTTACTTGTCACTTGACAATTAAATGTATTACTTTTTAAAGGGGTTGCAGTTATAACTTGGACTTTGGGCAAACAGCAAAATGATTCGCCAATGTTAATCGCGAATTTTGACTCAATGTTACGCTTGTGAACGCAAATTGGTATTACGATAGTCTATGGGCTATCCTTTTCCTTTGTTGCGATAAAAATCCCCTAGTTTTTGCGGAGAAATACCCAGATAATAGCCAGCGATAATGAATTGATTAATCAGAGTTGTTTGCCATACCCCTAACTTTTGCCAACGTCTGCCAGAGGTAGTCACCGCAGCAGGGGCGATCGCAATTTTTCCCAGATGCCTAATGCGTTTAATAAATTCAAAGTCTTCCATAATGGGTATTTCGGCAAATCCTCCCGACTGAACAAAGGCTTGTTTAGAGATAAAGATTGCCTGATCGCCATAGGGTAGAGAAAATAAGTGCGATCGCATTTTTACCAGCATTTCCACCCACCGCAAAGATCTGTCTGAACCTTCAATAGCTAACTCAAATGCCCCTGCAACTGTGTTGGGTTGTTTTAAAGTTTCCAGGATCAATTTAATAAAGTCTGGTGGCAGTTGGGTATCAGCATGAAGAAATAGCAGGATCTCTCCCTGGGCGATATTTGCCCCAGCATTCATTTGTCCTGCCCTACCTTGCCCTGTAACGAGCATAACTTTTGCCACTGTTTGCTGCGCGATAGCTACCGTATTGTCTTGACTTCCCCCATCGACCACAATTATTTCTATTTCGCTCCCAGAATGCTGCTGTAATTCTGATAAAGTTTGTTTGATGATTGCTGCCTCATTAAGAACTGGGATAATGATGCTAATCATAAATTGAGCCATACTATCAACATGAGGGACAAAATTTTTGCTAACCGTCAATCATCAACTATTAAACAATACTTATTCGCTATTATTTTAGTCTGCTTAATTCTGCTAAGTTCTACCTCAACTGTTTTTGCTGCTTCTATTAAAGAGCGTATTGAACAGTTTCCTCAATGGACAAGTAAACCCTCGATCAAGCTTGCCAAAGGAGACTTAGAATATCCTGAGTGGATGGCTGGCACCTGGAATGTTACCAGTACCCTTACGGAACAGATTGCCCCTCTCGCCCCAGATATTGTCACTCCTGGCTTTGAAGATAATCAAGGATATCTGGATCGGGCGATCGCTTTTCAGGTAAGATTTGGCACTGAATACGATACACCTCCTACAGGTTTTTTAGCGGCGCTTAAATCATCTCAACCAGTAGTAGTAGCAGATCGGGCTTTTAACGGCAAAAAGATTGCCCAGGCATACTTAGGGGATGATAATGTCTACCAAGTTAAAATCGACCCTGACAATCCTAACCAGCAGATAACTTTTCTTAAAGGCGATCGCAAGTTAATATCTAAGATAACAGGAAGGGGTCGGGAAATACTTGGAGAGAATCAATTTATGGCTACCGAAGTTACCCAACAGCTATTTAGATCTCCTGAAAGACTCTATCTCAATGAAGTAGAAACCACCTCTAGCTACGAATTACTCGAATCAGGAAACATCAGCGCCGAACAGATTACCGCGATCTATCTCTCTCCCCAAGATCCCGACTATTTTACCGCAGGCGATCGACCTGTAGCGTTGTATCGTTATCATTTGGACTTGACTAAAATGAGTAATGAGTAATGAGTAATGAGTAATAAATTATGAGTTATGATAATTTTCAATCTCAATTAATCTGAATCATGGTTAGTCTAAAAATTCAGCTACCAGAAGATCAAATCAAAGACTTTAGCGATCGCTGGAAGATTAGAGAACTAGCATTGTTTGGTTCGGTTCTACGGCATGATTTTCGTCGTGACAGTGATATTGACATGCTGGTTACTTTCAGACCTGATGCTGATTGGAGTCTATTTGACCATGTTCAAATGCAGCAAGAATTAGCCAATATTTTTAAACGGAAAGTAGACTTAGTAAGTAAAAGAGCAATTGAACGCAGTCATAATTGGATTCGTCGTCAAGAAATCCTAAAAACCGCAAAAATTATCTATGTCAATTGATGTCAATTAATAGAGATATTACATCACTTTTAGATATTTATAATGCTGCCAAAAAAGTTCTGAAGTCTAAAGGGAATTTAGATAAAACTGCCTTTCTTCAAGATGATAAGACTCAATCAGCGATTTTATATCAACTTCTGATTATTGGCGAGGCAGTTAAACGACTCTCTCTAGAATTACGGCAAAAACATCCAGAAATTCCTTGGTCTTTAATGGCAGGTATGCGAAATAATTTGATTCATGAATACGATGAAGTAGATTTAGAGGAAGTCTGGAAAACATCAGATAAAGATATTCCTGATTTACTTGCTTGGTTACAACCTTTAATTCCCGAGAAAGATGGACAAACTTAGCAATTATCGATTCTCTCCTTACAAATAAGACTGTGCTGAAATCGCCGAAGCTATAGTTAGTAAAATTCCTAGAAGAATTATTGTCCAGGTTTTATAGGTGCTAGATGCGCTAGTCTTCTCTGTCAATGATTTCTGCTCTTCTAATTGCGATCGCAAGCTTTCGATTAGGTCTTGCTGTTCATTACCTTTAAGGTCTAACAAGCCGTACTTATTTTTTTCCTCTTCTAATTGCTGATTTAACTGTTCAATCAACTTAGAGCGATCGCTCATCTGATTCTCTAGTTCACTATTTTTGGCAGTCTCTTGTTTTAATTTGGCGACTTGCTGTTCTTTATTGTCTATCTCCTGTTTTAATTGCTCTTTGGTCTGATTAATCGCTTGTTCGGTTGACTTAATCTGTTGAGTTAAGTCTGTTACCCGTTTCTCTCTCTCAGTTACCTGTTGCTGTAAGTTCTGAGCAGCTTTGTTTTGTTCTTTAATCTGAGTCTGCTGTTGTTGATTTTCTGATTTCAATACATCTAACTGTTTTTGAGCTTCTGATAGCTGGTTTTGTATCTCTGATAGTTGTTGTTGAGCTTGTTGGCGATCGCTCGTCAGACTATCTACTTCACCTTGTTTCTCTTCTAATTGTTGCTGTAATTGAGCTAGAGCCGATTCTTTTTCGGTTATTTGTTGTTGGGCTTGTTCTACTTGGCTTTGTTTCTCGTCTAACTGTTGCTGTAGTTGAGTTAAAGCCGATTCTTTTTCTGCTACCTGCTCTTGAGCTTGTTCTACTTGACTCTGTTTCTCCTCTAATTGTTGTTGTAGTTGAGTTAAAGCCGATTCTTTCTCTGCTACTTGCTCTTGAGCTTGTTGGCGATCGCTTGCCAGACTATCTACTTCACTCTGTTTTTCGTCTAGCTGTTGTTGTAGTTGAGTTAAAGCCGATTCTTTCTCTGCTGTTTGTTGTTGAGCAAGCTCAACTTCACCTTGTTTCTCTTCTAGCTGTTGTTGTAGTTGAGTTAAAGCCGATTCTTTTTCGGTTGTTTGTTGTTGAGCAAGCTCAACTTCACCTTGTTTCTCTTCTAGCTGTTGTTGT
>CBDUCX010000158.1:0-12353 GCA_965365755.1 uncultured Pleurocapsa sp. | reverse complement strand
CGCTTTGATTCTCATTTCAGAGGTACTTCATCTGTGGGGCTGATGAATATGGGTTAGAGGATAGGGGTTTACTTCCTGATAAGCTTCTCCTTGTAATGCCAGCAGTCCTACCTGGGGCCCATTACCGTGGGTAACTATCACCTGATGTTTTCTCGCAACTTCTGCGATCGCTTTTGCTGCGAGCTTAATATTTTGTCGCTGTATTTCGACTTCTGGAGGTTGACCTCGCCTAATTAAGGCATTGCCTCCCAAAACAATCACTACGATCATAATTATTTATCCTCCCAAATTGTTCCGAATGAGAAACTGTTCGATGTGATCTGAAAGCCTCGGTATACCTATCTCAGCAAATTCATAGCGGGCACGTACTACTGGCTTGTTAAGTTGCATCAGAGAACTAAGATCACTGGGGGTAGCGGCAACAACTAGGTCAGCTTCGGCGTTGTTAATAGTTGTTTCTAGTGCTTGTAATTGGGCGGGAAAATAGCCCATCGCTGGCAAGATCGAGCCGATATGAGGATAGCGGGCATAAATTTCCGCAATTTCAGGAACCGCAAAAGTTCTGGGATCGACGATCTCTGCTGCCTGGGCGCGAGTAGCAGCCACATAGCCCGCACCATAGGACATCCCGCCATGGGTGGTAGTTGGCCCATCTTCTACTACTAATACGCGGCGATCGCGTACTGCTTCAGGATTATCTAATTTTATTGGCGAAGCACCTCGAACAATCACTGCTTGGGGATTAACTCTCTTGACTGTATCGCTAACTCTTTGTATATCAGCATCAGCCGCCGAATCGACTTTAGCCACGATAGCGATGTCTGCCATTCGTAATACTATCTCCCCTGGGTGATGAGTAGTTTCATCTCCAGGACGCAAAGGATCGACTAAGACCAGATGTAGATCGGGTTTGATGAAGGGAAAATCGTTATTCCCGCCATCCCAGAGGATAATATCGGCTTCTTGTTCAGCTTTTTGCACAATTAGTCCATAATCGACTCCAGCATAAACTATGTTGCCCATCTCCAGATGGGGTTCGTATTCTTCCCGTTCCTCAATCGTGCATTCAGCCAGATCTAAATCAACTTTAGTAGCAAACCTTTGCACAATTTGCTTTTCTAAATCTCCATAAGGCATGGGATGACGGATAACTGCCACCCGTAAACCTTTTTGTCGCAGTAATTGAGCCAGCCAACGGGTAGTTTGCGACTTGCCACAACCAGTCCTGACCGCAGAAACAGCAATTACAGGTACTTGAGCAGACAGCATGGTTCGTTCTGGCCCCAAAAGTAGAAAATCTGCTCCTGCTACCATTGCCCGCGAGGCTAAGTGCATTACTTGCCCATGAGTCAGATCGCTGTAGGCAAACACAACACAATCTATTTGCTCTCGACGACAAAGAGATTCTAATTCTGTCTCATCAACAATCGGGATACCTCCAGGATAGAGAGAACCCGCAAGTTTAGCTGGATAGTGACGGTTAGCAATTCCAGAAATTTGTGCTGCGGTAAATGCCACTACCTTTACTTTTGGGTCATGGCGATATACTTGGTTAAAATTATGAAAATCTCGGCCGGCTGCCCCCATAATGATAATCCTACTGGGCGATCCGTAGGCTATGCGATCGCGTAATCGCTTTTTACCCTCCATTAAATTACTCCTATTTGATCATTAGATTGAGAAAGGATCGAGAAAAAATGAGCCTATCTAACAGTCTTATTTATAAAAAACTATCTTGAAGAACTTGTGACGAAAGGAGTAAATTCCCACTTTTTTCTGTCAAAATATTCTTTTTTTATCAAAACTGGAAAATTAAAATTGTCTGCACTGGGTAAAAGCTAGTGTCCTCCAGTAAGATGTACTCCAGTAAACTGAGAAAAGATCTAAATGGTAAAATTGTTATCTAGAATGAGTATGGAGCCTGAAAAAAAAGCAGTTGTGTTTGCTGCGATCGCTTTTTTCATCTGTACTCTGGGTTTGACTCTACATCGTCATTTTTCTTTTTATTCATCTTACGACCAAGGGATATTTAATCAGGTTTTTTGGAATAGTATTCACGGTAATTTGTTCCAAAGTACTCTTTCTTCTCAGCTTTCCACTAACGTAATTCATGCAGGGGAAGTTCCCGATGTCGGCTATCATCGTTTAGGGCAACACTTCACCCCTGCGTTGTTGTTGTGGTTGCCAATTTATTATCTGTTTCCCCATCCTGCTACTCTAACTGTATTACAAGCAACTTTCGTCACCGCCGCAGGACTGGTTTTATATGCTTTAGCCAGGGTACATTTAGAACCAGCGATCGCTAGTCTAATTACCATTAGTTTTTATGGTGCTAATGCAGTTATTGGCCCTACTTTGGGAAATTTTCATGATATTTCACAAATTCCTCTATTTGTCTTTAGTTTACTCCTGGCAATGGAGAAACGCTGTTGGTGGCTGTTTTGGGTCTTGGTAATTTGCGTCTTGGCAATCCGAGAAGATAGTGGTATCACCTTATTTGGTGTTGGGGCTTATTTGATTTTAAGTCGTAGATATCCCCGCATTGGAATTGTGGTGTGTCTTACTAGTGCCTTGTATGTGCTGACCTTGACAAATTTGATTATGCCCCTATTTTCTGACGATGTTTCTAAACGATTTATGTTGGAAAATTTTGGGCAATATGCCGAGGGAGATCAGGCTTCTACCCTGGAAATTATTGTCAATATGATTACTAATCCTGGATTACTAATCAAGGAGCTGTTCACCCCTTTTGGGGACACTTTTAAATATCTCTTGGGACAGTGGTTACCCCTGGCGTTTGTGCCGATATTTGCGCCTGGTGCCTGGGCAATATCTCTGTTTCCTCTATTGAAATTATTTTTAAGTAAAGGGGATTTAGTATTAAGTATTTCGATTCGCTACGCTATTAGCGTTACCCCTGGTTTGTTCTATGGTTCAATTTTATGGTGGTCAGGACAGGGTTTTGCTAACTTCACTAATAATAAATCTCTAACTGATTGTCAACCCCGTAAGCTGCGACCAAAGTTTCGCCGTTTCTGGATATTTTGTATCTGCCTTTCAACCTTTTTTACGATCACCTCAAATCCCAGTGAGACACTCTATTTTCTAGTTCCTACCGCCCTTAAACCTTTAGTTTATGTATCTGCTCCTGAACAATGGGAATATTCGGCTAGAATTCGGGCTTTATTGGCAAAAATACCAGAAGATGCTAGTGTTTCTGGCACAACCTGTTTGATTCCCCATCTTTCTAGTCGCCGAGAAGTCATTCGTCTACCAGGATTAGAGATCAAGAACGACCAACAAGAAATCAATCAAGTAGATTATGTGATTGCCGATCTTTTGCACAGCCAACGTTATCAAATTGTTTTAACAGATTACCGCAATAATTTTAAAACTATCGTCAGATCAATCAATCAAACTCTTGAAGGAGGCAATTACGGTATGATTGGCTTTGATAAGGGAGTAGTGTTGTTACAAAAAGGAGTAACTTCTAATCCTCAATTATTGAACAATTGGCGTGCTTATCTCGATCAAGTTCAGCCAATTTTGGACTCTTGACCTTATACCAAATCCTGCTTCTGTAGTAAATTAATATTTGCTTGATGGCAATTTTCAAAGTAATACCAAATAGAAAAAAGAATGCCGACAGATAAAAAGACAACTTTCGGATTGAGTGACGTTGACAAAATTTTTGAATTTCTTCTATATGTACAGTTGAAGTAGAAGCTGCAAGTGTTAAATCGCTGCCAAATTTGTGATTACCGATGTATCGCTGATGATAATCAAAGTTGTCCTAACTCCCGCAAGTTTTTCATGTCTAGTTCTAAGTCTTCAACATCGTAGTCATAGAGCGGAATTTTGCGCTGCTTGAGCAGTTGGCGAAAGTCTTGGGGTTGCATCTGAGCTAGTTGACTAGCATAGCCTAGCGCCAAGCGACCTGTTTGAAACAGGTGTAATGCTATTTCCTGGCAAAACTCACTTGGGGTAAGTTGAGATGCTTGCAAAATTTCGTCTGAAATAACAATACTCATAGCAAAATTGCCTATCAATTTGATCTTGAAATATATTTTACGCATTATGGAGATTAATTTTCTTCATATTTAACGCACGCTACAAGATCAGTTATCGCACTAGCCATCGCCACAAGTCGTATATTAGACAAAAACCGTATTGACAATATTTTTTGTCTCACTTGATTCTTCTACAACAGGAGTTTGAACTAGTAATACCGAGCAGGGAGCATGATGAATGACATAGTTGCTGACGCTACCTAAAAACAGTTCTTTTAAACCCGAATGTCCCCGTCTACCAATGACGACAACATCAGCCTGACAGGATTGAGCAAAGTCGCAGATAGTCGAACTAGGATGCCCCGTAATCTGACTAAATTCAGTTTGTATTCCTGCGGCGATCGCCTTTTTGCTATAAGAACGCAGTAGTTTTAATCCTTCTTGTTTGAAAACCTCCCATTCACGATCATATACTTCGTTAGCTTGTCGCATTATTTGCGGATTGACATGAATACAACGATTTCGATGCTGTACAAAGTAAGGAGCCATAATCGGGCTTCCTGATTCTTCTACCGATAACACATGGAGTATGATTAAGCTTGCTCGGTTAGCTTTAGCTAAAGATAAGGCTTGCTCAAATACTTCCTTGCTTACTGAAGAACGATCAATTGCTACTAATACTTTGTTAAATAACTTGTTAAACATTTTCTTATCCTTGGGGTTCGTGGTTGTTTCTTAGGAGTTCGATGAGCTGGGAAAATTGATAAGATACTTATTACTCGTTACTCATTACTTCAGAGTAATTTTCTAACCGATCAAAGTACTGCCATAATTACTAGTAAGTTCCTGCTCACTATCCACTACTTCATCAGAAAATGATTCATCAGATTCAAGATCAATAGGATCACGCACGATTAAAACCGAACATGGTGCATGATGGGTAACATAATTGCTGACACTGCCGAGAAACATTTCATTTAATCCTTTCAGTCCGCGACTACCCACCATAATTAGATCTACTGACAAATTATTTGCCAGCTCACAAATAACTGGCCCAGGAATTCCACTCAATTGTGTGTACTCGGTTTCTACTCCTGCGGCGATCGCTTTTTCTGTTAAGTTTCGTAAAAAATCTATTCCCCTCTGTTCATATTGCAGCCATTTTTGCTGATATTCAGGGTGGTCAGGATTTTTCAATACCTGGTAGTAAACATAAGTAGGAAACACAGGATAGTCTACGTCTTCTTCTGAGAGGACGTTCAGCAACATCAAGCTGGCACCAGTTTGTTTTGCCAAAGATATTATGGAATCAAAAGCAAATAGTTTTTCTTGGGAACTATCTACTGCAACTAAGATTTTATTGATCATGATGAATACCTCTTGGGGAAAGTTCGGAGTATGCCCTACGGGCACGCTGCGCGAACGGAGTTCGGAATTAGGAATTAGAAGTTAGGATTTGCTGATTATCTCTTCTTCTTCAGAAGATGTTTGATCGGAATCAGGATGAGTATCAGCGCGGACGATTAAAACTGAGCAGGGTGCATGATGGGTTACATAGTTACTCACGCTACCGAGAAACATTTCTTTTAAGCCTTTTAGTCCTCGACTACCGATCAAAATCAAATCGGCTGACCAGGTGTTTGCTAGTTCACAAATTGATCGCCCAGGATTTCCTGTTAACTGGGTGAATTCTGCATTTACTCCTGCTGCCTTAGCTTCTTTGGCTCTTTCTTGCAAGAAATTAATGCCTCGTTGTTTATAATCTTCAAGTTTTTTCTTGTATAAGTTGTAGTCATAATTATCCAAAACTGGATAATAGGTATAGCTAGGGATCATGGGATAACCTGGTTCTTCTTCGGCTAGAACATGCATGATCATTAGGGTTGCATCAGTAGTTTTAGCTAACGATAGTGCGGCGTCAAAAACAGATGTATTATTTTCCGAATAGTCTACTGCTACTAAAATTTTGTATATCATTTCAATACCTCATTTCTACGAAAATATAGAGTGCTATGGTTGCTTATAGTTAAAATTAAGAGTGATTGGTAGTAAGTTCTTGCTGATTATTATCTGCTGTTCCTGCTTCAGAAGATGCTGGTTCGGATTCAGAGTTAAGGTGAGTACGCATAATTAAAACTGAACAGGGTGCATGGTGGGTTACATAATTACTGACGCTACCGAGAAATATTTCTTTTAAACCTTTAAGTCCCCGACTACCGACCACAATTAGATCCGCTGACCAATTGCTTGCTAGTTCACAGATCATTCGTCCAGGATTACCCGATAATTGGGTATATTCTGTATTGACTCCTGCTGCTGTTGCTTCTTGAGTTAGGTTTTGCAAGAAATTCAGTCCCCACTGTTTATATTCCGCCATTTGTTTTTGATATGCGTCGTATTCATGGTCGTCCACCATTGGATAATAGGTATATGTGGGTAATATCGGATAATCCGCGTCAGTTTTGGACATAACGTGTAGCAGCATTAAACTGGCGCCAGTAGTCTGGGCTAGAGATAGTGCCGAATTAAAAATTGATTGTTTGTTCTGAGAACGGTCTAATGCTACTAGTATTTTGTTAATCATGATTGATACCTCTTTGGAGGAAATCAGTAGAGACAAGGCATGCCTTGTCTGTACAGGTAGAGACAAGGCATGCCTTGTCTGTACAGGAGTTAAGATTTAGCTCACGCTAATTGTTGTTCGACTTCGGCAATTGTCAGCCTGGTTTTGAGGACTGAATCGGGGTTCAAACTAATCGAGTTGATTCCTTGTTTGACCAAAAATTCAGCAAATTCAGGATAGTCGCTGGGTGCTTGACCACAGATACCGATCTTGCGATGTTTGAGTTTAGCTATCCCAATTGCCATAGTCAAAATGGCTTCAACCGCAGGATTACGTTCATCAAATAGATGGGCGACTAAATTAGAATCGCGATCAAGTCCCAAGGTTAGTTGGGTCAGATCGTTTGAGCCAATGGAAAAGCCATCAAACACTTCGCTGAATTCTGCTGCCAGTAAAACGTTACTGGGAAGTTCGCACATGACATATACTTGTAGACCGTTGTCCCCCTTGACCAATCCATGTTTAGCCATTTCTGCTAATACTTTACGTCCTTCATCGGGGGTACGACAGAAGGGAATCATAGGAATGACATTAGTTAAACCCATATCATCGCGGACTCGTTTAAATGCCTGACATTCTAAAGCAAAAGCTTCTCGATATTTAGGATCGTAATAGCGACTTGCACCGCGCCAACCCAGCATCGGATTTTCTTCTTTAGGTTCAAACTGTTTTCCTCCCAGAAGATTGGCGTATTCATTACTCTTGAAGTCCGACATCCGCACAATCACAGGTTTGGGATAAAATGCGGCGGCAATGGTGGCAATTCCTCGTGATAGTTTATCAACGAAGAAATCGGGTTTGTGGGGATAATTAACTGTCTGACGAGCGATCGCAATTTTTTCATGATCATCCTCAAGTTGCTCGAATTTAAGCAAAGCGAGGGGATGAACTTTGATGTGATTGGCGATAATAAACTCTAATCTTGCTAAACCCACACCGTCGCAGGGTAAAGCTGATAACCCAAATGCTGATTCGGGATTACCGACGTTCATTAAGATTTGGGTCTTAGTTGGGGGTAAATTATCAAGTTGGATCGACTCTACAGTGAAAGGAATGGAACCTCCATAGACTTTGCCTTCTTCCCCTTCGGCACAGGATACGGTAACCTCTTGTCCTGTGGGAACATTATGAGTCGCGCCACCACAACCGACAATCGCAGGAATACCCATTTCGCGGGCAATAATCGCTGCATGGCAAGTTCTACCACCTTGATTAGTAACAATGGCACTGGCTTGTTTCATAATTGGTTCCCAGTCGGGATCGGTTTTATTGGTAACCAAAACTTCTCCTGGTTGGAATTTATCGATATCACTGACATCTAAAATGACTCTGGCGATACCTGCACCAATTTTTTCCCCCACTGCTCTGCCTGTGGTTAAAATATTATCCCCCGCAGCGTCTAATTTGTATGTCTGCAATACATTGTCCGCTTTCTGAGATTGAACGGTTTCAGGACGAGCTTGAACAATATATAATTCACCTGATATCCCGTCTTTTGCCCATTCGATATCCATCGGTGTATAAACACCACGAACTTGGGAATAGTGATCTTCAATTTGGCAAGCCCATTTAGCTAGTTGCAGAATTTCCCCATCATCAATGGCAAACTGACTTCTTTCTGAGTGGGATGTCGGTACGTTTTTGGTTAATTTACTGCCACCCACCGCATAAATCATCTTGATTTCTTTACTACCAAGACGTTTATCTAAAATAGGACGATAGCCTTGATTTAAAGTAGGTTTAAAGACAATATATTCATCAGGATTAACTGAACCCTGAACTACATTTTCTCCTAAACCATAAGCAGCCGTAATTAAGGCAGCATCTTTAAAACCTGTTTCCGTATCGATGGAGAACATTACCCCAGAAGTTGCCAAATCTGAGCGCACCATCTTTTGCACACCCACAGAAAGAGCGACATCGAAGTGATCAAAGCCTTTAATCGTGCGATAGGAAATTGCCCGGTCTGTAAATAGGGAGGCAAAGCATTTGTGACAGGCTTCGAGAACACATTGAATATCATGAACGTTAAGATAGGTTTCTTGCTGCCCCGCAAAACTGGCATCGGGTAAGTCTTCAGCAGTAGCGGAGGAACGAACTGCCACATCAACGTTATAGGTATACTTCTGGCAAATTTCCTTTTCTTCCCCTTCAAATTGGTCGCAATATGAGAAATCAATGCTGTATCCTTGGCAAAGCTGGCTATAAGCTTCCGTAATCGCCGTTTCTAATTCAGTCGGAAAAGGAGTATCCAGAATTAATGCCCTGGCTTGTTTACCGCGCGATCGCAAATTACTCAGATCTTCCACATCCAAATCGGCAAACAGTTGGCGTAGTTTGGCTTCTAATCCTGCCTGTTGCACAAAATAACGATAGGCATAGGCAGTAGTGGCAAACCCTCTTGGTACATTAATTCCTTGGGGAGTTAACTGCTGAATCATTTCTCCTAACGAGGCATTTTTACCGCCGACTAGAGAAACGTCAGACATTCCCACATCTTCAAACCAGAGAACAAAAGCTTGTTTTTTATCTTGATCAAGTTCTCGTTGACGATCTGCTGTTACGACCATAAATTATATCCCCTTATCTAACTACCACCTCGTTGCATACATCAGATATTGATGCTTTAAGGTTGATAATTCTGTTGTAAACAACTAATTTGAGGAAATTGTGAGGATATGATTGCAGTACGTTAATCGGTTAAGACAAAAAAGTTAATTGCTCGTAAGTAATGAGTAACAAGTAACGAGTAACGAGTATCTTAATACAAGTTCGTATGGCTATAATTACAACCTTTCCTGTCAAAATAAATTCTTATTTTTGGTTCTAACCCGTTGATACAATTCTTCCATGGTTTCAATAAATGAATTATCTCTCTGCCAAAAGGAAGGAAAATCACCCTGTTGCTTAACTGCGATCGCTGGTATACTATTGGCAGTTGGAACATCGATGGTTGTGGGTAATTTTTTGGCTCCTAACCAAAATTCTCTGGCACTAAGTTGATCGGGAATAGATTGTTTTTCTACTCTCGTATAAAGGGAAGTAGAGAGTTCCAGAGGCGCTTCTGTGGCGTTTAATTCTTCGGAGAGAATTTTTCCTAACGGTGTTTGAGCTAGTTTTTTTTGTAATTCTGATTTAGATAATCCCCGTAGTTCAAATAACAAAAACGGATTGTCGTCTAATTGGGAAGCAACTAAATAGTATACTCCCGCAATATGTTTACAAGGATTAGCGTAATCTGGACAAGAACACTTGGTTTTAAAATCCTGGCGACTGTGGGGTAAGAGATGTAGTTTTAACTCGGAAAAAGCAGACTCAATATTGTCTGGTACTTCATTTAACAGCAGTCGAGAAACTATACTGGCATTAGATGATAATTTATCGATCACTAAATTCCATTCTGCCTGGGCAATAGGTTGGATTTCAATCGAGATCTTATAAGTGGGTTCTTTATAAACACCAAAATAAGGATTGACTGAACCTCTGACGAGGGCTGAAATCTGATTACCATCAATCTCAAAACTTTTTACCTTGTTCCCCCTGGCATAAGAGCGTCCCCGTTGCAACCTTCCAGCATCGGTAAAAGATTCTAAAGCTTCAATAAAAACTTTTCCCCACCAGGTTCTACTAAATTTAGCCATGACTTAACTTTAGAATACGAAACGCATAATTTAATAATTAGAATTGTAAATTAGCAGTAAAATTGCTTCCTAATAGCTTGTCAACCTTTTTCCATTAAGACTTAACAACTTGATCTTAGTATAACCAGTGACTAAAAAATCCAGGACAAAACCCAAAAAACGTCACAAATTTTTTCTCAATCCTTACTCTGATTGTGGCTTTACCAAATGTCCAAAATGTGATGCCAAGACAAAAATCAGGAAATATCCTTTAGTCATTCACGTTGAGCCACAACAGCTATTCTTACTCAATAAGAAGTGCAAATATTGTCCAAGCTGTGACCTGATTATTGCCAAAAAGCAGGAAATTGAATCATTTTTAGCTTTGTCATTAAGTCCTCAATTAAGCAAAAATGATTTTTTAGTTATGGGCACAATGGAAAGAAAAGATTGGGTTCAAGGCAATAAAGGTTCTCTCTCTCCAGCAGAAATCATGGAACGAATGTATATATTTAAACATGTTTGGAACTTCGAGGTGATTCCCGCAGGTTGGTATCCTGCTGATAAATAATCGGCAGGGCGTTGCTCTCTCTAGTTTACCTATTCACAATATAGTCAAGGCGAACAGTCAAGACGGATCGCTGAGGGGAATTCTTTAAATGTTTTTTAATGATGGCAATATAGAATATCAGAAAATTTTAAATTTTTGGTTTGGTAAACCAGAAGAAAGCAATTATGGAAAACCCCGTAAATTTTGGTTTATCAAGAATAAGGAATTTGATCGCAAAATTAAATCTCAATTTCACAATGTATATGAGCAAGCAGCAGCAGGTAAATTAAATAATTGGCAATACCAACCTTTAAGCTGTTTGGCATTAATCATTATTTTGGATCAATTTCCGCGCAATATGTTTCGCAATTCACCAAGAGCCTTTGCTACTGATAATCAAGCTAAATCTTTGGCTCAATATGCAATTACACATCAATTTGATACTAAATTAATTCCCGTACAACGTTGGTTTATTTATCTGCCTTTTGAACATAGTGAAAATTTAGAAGACCAAGAAACATCAATCAAACTATTTGATAGTTTGCCAGCTAATGCCGATAGTAAAAGTGCTATCAATTATGCTCATCGTCATTGGGAAGTTATTCAAAGATTTGGTAGATTTCCCCATCGTAACCAAATATTAAGAAGAACAAATACTTCGGAGGAAACAAAGTTTTTGCAACAAGCTGGTTCTAGTTTTTGATCTAATTTTTCGATTGTTAAAGTTATTTGCTAAGTATGCCGCGGAACTTGAGAGGGAGCGACGGGCAATGATGTTTGCTGATTTGGCGATCGCTTTTCAAGGCAATAGCAAGGGGATTACCCAGAAAGTTAAAGAGTTGTTGGGTTAGTTATTGAAGTAGGAAATAAGAAATAGGAAATAGAAAATAATTACCAGCGCCCTTCGGGTTTAAGTCAAGAGTCAAGAGTCAAGAGTCAAGAGTCAAAAGTTTTGCCGATACTACTTTACTACTTTTGACTTTTAATATTTTGGCTATTAAATTGCTGTCTATTTTGTTTCCATCCCCTTACGGGGAGAGTGATTTGAAAGCCAAAGGTATTGGTAATAGTCAAGAGGTGACTAATCATTTCCATCCCCTTACGGGGAGAGTGATTTAAAAGTTGAGCCGTACCAACAGTATTGCTCTAGCGAGGACGAAGAGTTGTTTCCATCCCCTTACGGGGAGAGTGATTTAAAAGAGTAACTTGTGAAACCCTTGCGGGGTAAGGCTCAGAACGTAGTTTTCGCGAGTTAATTTGCACCTCTCAAATTAATAGAAATAAGTTGCAATAAGCACTAGTGCGATAAGCCTCTAAGCTATACCAGTCAAGGCATCGACGGAGGTAAACCAAATTATAGGGATTTCAGCGATGGGGCATAACCCCCGAATACTGATAGAAACAATGGGAAACGTGACAGTGAACTTTATTTAATTGTCGAGGTGCTATTAAAGGTAATCATATCAATAGTGTTCCAGAATTCCTAAATTCTATATACTTTTATAAGATTTCACCTGAGCTGCTTTTACAGCCGAAAAATGCGCTAAATT
>CBDUCX010000157.1:0-12371 GCA_965365755.1 uncultured Pleurocapsa sp. | reverse complement strand
CATAGCTATCCTGACAGAGATTCAGCCAAGTTGGTAAAGTCATGTCAAGTTGGTAGGGTAACTGTAAATTCTGTATATTCACCTTCAATCGAATTAACTGATATGTTTCCACCATATTTTTCAATTAATTCTTTAGTAAAATGAAGTCCTAATCCTAAGCCTTCAGGAGAATTTTTAGTCGTCCAAAATATTTGAAAAACTTGATCTAAGTTTTCTGATGCTATTCCTGTCCCATTATCTCTAATTTTTGCTTCAATTGAATTGGGTTTATTTTGAGTAGATATTAATATCCTAGGCTGAAAATTTTGTATTTCTTTGCTTTTCAAATAAAGATGATAAATTGCGTTGCAAACTAGGTTGTCAAATACTCTTTCTATTTCTGAAATTCTATAATTTATTTTCTTTAAATTCTGCTCATAGTTACGTTCAATTTTGATTTTCAAAGCATCATATTTAATTTCACATAGTTGATTTATATCTGCTAAAAGATTATCAAGCAACTGATTTAGATCAGTCTCAGTCTCAAGTGAAGAATCTAGATAGTTATTATCTGTACCTCGATTGTAAATTTCACTAATAATTGAAGTGACTTTTTGGTTAATAGACTTGATTCGCGACAACTTATTATTTAAATTGTCAATTATCTGTTGTGGTGACTGTACTTCAGGATCAGCTATTTCTTCAAAAAGAAATGAATTATCTTCTATAATTAGTTTTAGTTCTTCTAAATCTGTCTGACTATTTTCAATGTTCAAGCCGATTATATTAGTCTTGTTCTTAATTTCATGGGCGATATACTGAGCTAGCTTTTGATAAAGCGCTAATTTTTCTTGAGATAGTATTTTTTTTTGTGCTTCTTCTAAGGCTTGAGTTCTTTCTTTAACCTTGTGTTCTAAAATCAAGTTTTCTTGCTTAAGTCGATCAAGCTTAATAAAAGCGTAGATACAAACTTCACTGCTAAAAGCAAGCAGCAAAGCAGTAACAGTAGGTATCCACCAGCCTAAGAGCAGTAATAAATAGCCGAAGACTAAAATTATAATTAAGCTTAGAGTCGAATAGATGATATGTATAACAACTTTTTTTCTAGGAAAAAGATTCTTGGTTGTATATAAACACCATGAAGTAAGAGAAGTGCTTAGTAATAAGATTAAGAGTCCATTATATTGCCAGTAAAGAGGCAACATTTTGATTATAACTCGCTCATTTAATGCAGCACTTACAATTTGACTAGTCATACTAGCATGAATTTCTACTCCATAAATAAAATCATAATTTCCTTGGCGATTATAGCTATATGGAGTGATATAGGTATCTTCAATTGTTTCGGCCATTGTACCAATAAAAACTATTTTATCTTGAAACAAATTATCTTTAATCTTGTTTTCTAATACTTCAGAAATACTGATGTACAAGAATTTATTTTCATTGTTGGCATAATTAATTATGGTTTGATAGTTATCTATACTTTGAGCTGAATAAATTAGACGATTTGCTTCAAGTAGAGGCAGAACAGTATTGTTTAGCTTCAGCCAAGATTTTGAACCGTAACTGTTAGGAAAAATATTTTCCCCTGCTAAATATTTTAAAGCGACAGCTAGTCCTAAACTTGGTACTGTTTCCTCCTGGGTGGATTTTTGAACGTATAGATATCCTCGGCGAACTACCCCATTTTGATTATCTTCTATAATGTCGCTAGCTCCAGTTTGACCGAGTTTTTCTAATTCAGTCGGAGGCGATATGAAGAGATGATTGGGATTACCACCATCCGTCTTTTCTACTCCAATTAACTGAGGTGTAGAGCCGAAAATATCATCCAGCCTTTCATTCCCAGAGTCACCAATATTGACATTGCGATGTAAATTCAGCCCAATAGCACGAGGATTTTGTAATCTAATCCTAGTTAGTAATGTTGCTAATATATCGTCGCTGAGAGGAAAACCGTATTTTTCTAAATCTCTTTCATTTAGTCCAACTATTATAATCTTGTTCTCTTGAGGTTCTACGGGGCGCGAGCGCAGATAATAATCGTAAAGCTTGCGTTCGGAAACTGGCAGCCATCCTAAAGAATTAAAAGCAGTAGTGGTAAGACATCCGATTAATATTGCTATGGTTACTGGTTGCCATCGCATTAAGAAAACACCGATATACTATTGGATCTTGTAAGATACTTTCAATTAGAATAACATAACATCCTAATTTGAGCGATTAAGACTTATCAATATAGATACATTATGGTTGATTACTGTGTACTACGAAATGTAAATCAATTTCTTTTAATAAAGACCAAAATTCATTCATTTCATCACTGATATTATGAGATTGTGTAGTATAAGCGCAGTAAAGGGCATCGTACCAAATTCCCATTTGAGCATATTCACTACTACAAAATAATCTGCTGGATATATTCTCAGAATGATTATGGGATTTTGCTAGAGAGGTTCTTTCTATCCAGGCTTGAGCAAATAAATTTCTCGATGGTTTTTTCTCATTACAGATGACAGTTACCGTCCAACGATAGATTTTGCCAACTTCTAGAGGCGCAATATTTTGAGGTAATTTAAGAGCTATAATCCCGGGTTCTGGCTTTAGCTCTTGTGTAAATATAGGTTTTTTTCCAGGCTCTAATAAGGTAAAACGCAATGGCAAAGATAATTTTTGGGACAAGTGCCAGAAAAAAGTAGGATGGGGTGAAATCGTAGTAGCAGTATGATCTCGTGGTACTAGTAAGGTAACTGTATCTTCTAAAGGAATACGGCATCCTCTAGACCCCCCAGCTTTTCTAGTCTGCTGGCGAACTTTTCCCTTTGGAGGACGATATGTTCCTGACGTTTGGGCAAAGCTTTCAACTGAAAAAATACTAAAAATATTAATAGTAAGATATGCTGATATGCTGAAATACCTAATGAAAGTTATCATATGAAATGAAAAACACAAATGATCCTGAATTTTTAAAAATAGTTGCCTTCTCTAATAACAAGATTTTTAACCATTTTCATTATTCATATTTACGCATTGGTATGTTAGTTTGTCTAGCTACAGTGTTGTTTACACCCCAAGCTATAATAGCGAAAGAAGTATCTTCAACTCAAACCCAAATAAATATCTTAATAGATAAAGCTAACAATGCTTATATCTCTGGTGATTATCAAGAAGCTATTTCAACTTGGTTAAAATTAATTACTTCGCTAAAACAGAAATCCAACCAACAGGCAACTATTTATTCAAATATAGCTTCTGTCTACTGGCATACAGGAAGCTCGGGAGAAGCGGTAAAATATTGGCAAAAATCGCTGGAAATTTATAGAGAAAGTGAAAATAATAAATCCGATGAGAAGATAGCAGCAACTTTAGTCGATATAGCCCGAGCCTATAATGATTTAGGACAGCCTCGTTTTTCAATTCCTTTGGTGATGGAAGCTGTTTCTATCGCTCAAGATCAGAAATTAGCTAAGGTTGAGAGCATGGCTTATTTAACCTTGGGAAATACCTATAGCATTCAGGGTAATTATGATTTGGCTATCAATGCTTATCAAAATAGTCTTGAAGAGGTCGAACAAACAAATGACGATTTACCGATTGTAGTTTGGAATAATCTTAGTCAAGCCTATCAGCAAAGAGCATTGATTACTCAGCAAATAGCGATCGCCGCTGAAGATGAAGAAGATTTGTCAGAAGATGAACTATGGCAAGAGGTAGAAAGTGATCGCGCCAAGGCTTGGTCAGCAGCGGAAAAAGCAACTAAAATCCGAGAAGATAGCCAGTCTATGGCAAGGGTAGAAGCTCTACTCCAAAAGGCTAGGCTAGCTAAAGATGATGCTGAAAAGTCATCTGATGCTATTAATAGTTTGCTCAGGGCAGAAACAATACTCCAAGCTTTGCCTGATTCTCACCACAAAGTTTTTGCTCTTATTAAACTGGGTCAGTTAACAAAAAACTCTGACTCAAGATCGCAGTCAATATTAGACTTTGCGGTAAAAACGGCTCAGAAGATTAATAATCCTAGAGTAGCCTCTTTTGCTTTTGGAGCTATGGGGGAGTATTATGAATCTCAAAAGCAATATAAGCAAGCTATACAGTGGACGAAGCAAGCCCAGTTCAATGCTCAACAAGTCCAAGCTTTAGACAGCCTATATCAGTGGGATTGGCAAGCAGCAAGGATTTATAACGCTACGAAACAAACCGAAGCAGCTATCGAGGCTTACGAACAAGCGATCGCATCTCTACAGTCAATTAGAACTAATAAGATTCAATTCCAAGACAATCCTTTATCTGGGTTTCAAAGCGATCTTGAACCTATTTATCGTAGTTTGATCAAGTTATTATTGACTAACGATTCTTCTAAAACTAAACTAAAGCAAGCTTTACAAATCAAAGATTTACTGCTACTCAGTGAATTAGAAAACTTCTTTGAAGACGATTGTTTTAAACTGGAAACTATTAGTGAAACAGATAAAATAGCCTATCTCAAGAAAACCAACAGGGCAGTTATAAATACAATTATATTAAACAGTAAAACTTATGTAATTTGGCAATTACCTGATGGTAATTTTTTAAAATATGCTATAAATATTCCACAAAAGCAGCTGGAAAAGCTAGTAAATCAATGGCGCTTTGATCTGGAAAATAAGGAAAATGATAATTATTTAGCTTTGTCTCAGCAGCTTTATAAACTGTTTTTTCCCTCAGAGATTGAGTCATACTTAAAAACTTCAGAACTTGAAAATCTGATATTTGTCAATGACGGATTATTGCGTAATGTTCCGATGGCTGCCCTTCACAATGGTGAAAAGTTTTTGGTAGAAGATTATGCTATTGCTAATTCTTTGGGCTTAAATATACAAATCGAACAGTCTAAACCCAAAATAGAAAAAGCTTTAGCGTTTGGTTTAACCACCGGTGTTAATCAATTTCCTCCTCTACCTTACGTTGAACAAGAGATCGAACTTTTAGGCCAGATTTTCAACGAGAAAAAGTTTGTCAACGATAAATTTACTAAGAAAAATTTCCAACAGCAAATAGAATCTAACAAATCATCATTAGTTCATGTGGCTACCCATGGACGATTTGGGGGAAATATTGAAAATACTTTTTTACAAGCATATCAAAGTCAAATTAGTTTGACAGAATTAGAAAAAACATTAAGTGCTCATAATATTAACTTCCCTAATAACCCTATTCTACTAATGGTTTTGAGTGCCTGTGATACTGCGGTAAGTGATCCCAGAGCAACTTTAGGAATGTCAGGAGTAGCTGCCAGATCTGCTGTTGATAATACTCTGGGTAGTTTATGGTCGGTTAACGATCAACAGATAGTGACTCTAATTAATGGTTTTTATAATAATTGGATTATAGATGAATTGTCTCTGTCAGAAGCCCTACGTCAAGCCCAATTAGATTTGATTCAAAGTCATGATTATCATCCTAGTAATTGGTCGAGTATGATCTTGCTTCAAGGTTAAGTTTTGACGCTCTCCAACAATCGCGGACGGAGATTCCTAAGAGATAGTTAATCTTAGAGGGTTCGCCAAAAACCCGCTACTCACTCGCTGGAAAACGGACGTCTGAAATGCCTGGGGTCTCCCCAGGCATCGCGTCCTCTCCAGTCTGTGTATACATTTAACTAAGATGTTGGCACTGCCATTAATATCTGAATTACACAAATGTCGCTCTTTAGTCCTATACAATCCACGCTTTATTCTCCTTCCAGAGAACTTAACGATGAGAAACTTGTTTTTGAAAAGGATAATTAACTTAATATATTTGCAGTAGAACTAAAAGTGATTCATGAAAACGCGGTTATCAAGTGAATTCAGTATTAGCAGAGCGAAGAGTGAAGATGCTAGGGAAATTAGGCAACTGATTTACAACGAATCTCTTCATCCCATAGGATTAAACTGGTCGAATTTTTTGGTAATTAAAAGAAGAGGCGAGATCGTTGCCTGCGGCCAACTGCGACCGCACGGAAATATCAAGGAGCTAAGCAGCTTAGTTGTAGTCCCTCATTATCGTCGAGAAGGAATAGGGAAGTACTTAGCCGAAAGTTTAATCGAACAAAGTAACACATCTATTTATCTATCTGGAAAAGTCGAATTAGAATCTTTTTATCTTTCATTAGGCTTTAATCACGTGTCTTGGTTCGATTTACCTTCAGAAATAAAATTAGAGTTTACTGTGTATTCAATGGTTGCTGCTCTAAGAAACAAGCCGCTTATATTTATGAAGCTTAAAAAATAATCGTCAGTATGGTATTCAGCAACTTACAACGAAATATTAAATGAAATTTAAACAAATAGTTCAACTTGGGAAAAGATGTTGTTTATCAACGATTCTTGTTCTCATCATTCCTGCGACTATAGTTAAAGCACAAGTCACTCCTGACGGTTCGCTACCAACCACAGTAGAACAACTACTAGAAATCATGAAGATAGAAGGTGGAGAGAGAGAGGGTAACAATCTTTTCCATAGTTTTGAAGAGTTTTCGATTCCTGAGGGGATGGAGGCAGTGTTTGAGAATGCTATGGATATTGAGAATATTTTTACTCGCGTTACTGGCGAATCTATTTCCGAGCTTAATGGCATTCTTAGAACTCAAGGAGGAGCAAATTTCTTTTTAGTTAATCCTAACGGTATCGTCTTCGGAGATAATGCTCAATTAGATGTAGGTGGTTCATTTATTGCTACGACAGCTAATAGTGTGCAATTTGAAGATGGCGCAGATTTCAGTGCAAATGATGCTGAAGAACAACCAATTTTGACAGTCAGTGTTCCAATTGGATTACAGTTTGAAGGAAATTCAGGTGCGCTTGTCGTAAACGGTAATGGAAGCCAGACTAGAATTAGTGCAATACCGCCTTCTCCAGTTGCTGTTGTTGATGAGATAGGGCTATCTATAACATCTGGAAAGATGTTAGCTTTGATAGGAAACAATGTTGATATTAATGGTGGCATTATTACGGCAGAAAACGGCAAGATAGAGGTAAGCAGTATTGGCGAAGGTGATGTTAATTTTCGATTGACGAAAAAAGGATTAGATTTTGATTACAATAATGCTCAAAATTTCCAGAATATTACTCTTGGCAGTCAAGCTTTGTTCAGTAGCAGAGGTGACAGCACAATTTCCCTAACTGGAGATAACATCGAACTTACAGATGGCTCATTAATACTGTTGCAAAATACTGATTTTGATTCATCAGGAAACATCACCATTAATGCTATTGAATCTTTAGTGGTTAAAGGTACTACTTCGGATCGATTTGCCAGTTTCAGTAGTTTGAGAACAGAAACATTAGGTGAAGGAAATGCTGCCAACATTAACATCTCAGCCAAAAATTTTCTACTAGAAGATCAAGGAAGTATCAGCGCGCTTACCTTTGGTAAAGGTGAAAGTGGAAATATAGATGTAAATATTGCTAATTCATTCAAGATTAAAGGAGTTTTTCAGGCACCAATTAGTAGTTCAGTCTTGACAGCTACTTATGCTGACGGAAATTCGGGTAATGTTCGAGTATTGACCAATGATTTAACAGCTACAGACGGTTCAGTTATTTCTTCATCATCATTTGGAACGGGTATGGGAGGCAATGTTTGGGTGACAGCAAATGAAATCGAGTTGTTTGGTATAGGCTCAAATGTTATACCAACTGGAATTATAACTAATTCACTTAATACTGGTAAATCTGGGAATGTAACTATTGACACCAGAGAATTGAGATTGAATCAAGGTGCTACCGTTAATTCGACATCTTTATCAGGTAGTGGGGCAGGCAACGTCACTATTAATGCTTCTGATTCCATTAATATAAATGGTCAAAAACAGAATTTCTTTAGCACTATCAGTTCTTCAATTGTTACCGTTAATGAGGATATTCAGAATATATTCATAATCCCTAAAATATCAAGTGGTAATTCAGGAAATGTTACTATCAATACACCTTTATTAAATATTGCTCAATCTGGCTCTGTTAGTGTGAGAAACGAGCGTACAGGTGACGCAGGAACAATTTTTATCAATACTGAAGAAATTAATTTGGGCAATACTGGTAACGTTATTGCTAATTCTGCTTCAGGAACAGGCGGTAACATAAATCTTGAAACAGACCAATTACAACTAGACGAAAATAGTACGATTGCAGCCACAGCAGAAAATGATGGTGATGGCGGTAATATCAGCATTAACACTGGAAGCTTAATTGCAAAACAAAACAGTCAGGTAGCTGCTAATGCTTTTCAAGGCAGGGGAGGCAATCTAAACATCAACGCTCAAGGCTTATTTTTATTTGATTCCCCTGAAAATATTTTCTCTGCCAGTTCTGAACTAGGAATCGACGGCACAATCACCATCAATACTCCAGATATCAATCTCCAAAAAGAACTAGAACCGTCAAAATTAGAATTTATTACTGCTAATGAGGCGATCGCCAATAGTTGTTTAGCTCGTAAAAATCAAAAAGGAAGTTTTACTGTTAACCGTCATGACTCCTTTCCCAGAAATCCTAATTCTAGCTACAGCGATACCAGCTATTCTTTAACTGGTATTGATTCTCTGACAACTACCACAAAACAGCCTACACAAATTCAATTAAAAAATTCACCATCTCATCAATCTATAGTCCCTGCTGAAAAAATGGTGGAAACAGAAGACGGAAGAATTTTTCTGGTAGCTTCGCCACGAAAGGCAGAATCTTTTTTTTGTCAGGGTGCTGAGGAGAAATAATCTTGAAAATTAAAAAGGCTGTAGTTGAAATGAAAAAGAAAAACCATTATCTTGTAGTGAATCACCGCGATCGCTAGTATTAATCAAAGGAATACCCCAATCTACTCTCAGAGATAAAAACTCTTTAAATTGCCAATCTAATCCTAAACCTAGACTAGCTAAAGCCTCAGCTTCATCACTATTATTATCCCAAACTGTTCCCACATCGAAAAAAGGAATTAAATTTAATTTACTGGAACTAATGCGATCGCCAACTATAGGAACATAAACCTCAATTGTCCCGACAACTGCATTATCTCCGACTTCCTGATTTTGGCGATAGCCCCTTACAGTACCCACACCACCTAGGGTAAATTGTTCTATAGGCAGTAGAGAATCTGAAGCTAATTGTGTAGCTAGTCTGGAAACTAATAATAAATCTCTGTCTTGATTTAGTCCTTTTGTCCACTGCGCTTGAGCTAGCCAACTGAAAAATAATCCATCGGGTGCATTGTCATTCACTGTGGCATCAAACACATCCAAACCACAATTTAATTGAGAACTGATTCTCAATACCGAACTTGATGATCGCTCAACCCAATCACCCGTTAGCTTGAGAGCCGAAACGACCGATTTCCCCTCTTGTGGTCCATCGGTAAAGGAGAAAGGTTCATCTTCTAAAATAAAAGTCTCGCTGTTTTGTCTCTCAAAAGCCAAACCCAAAGCTATCTCTCTATCTGATCTATATATAATCGGTTGACGATACCGTAAGGAAAATGTATTCGATTCAGCTCGAATATTTGCTTCTTTGAAGGCATCCTCAACGATTTTACTATCTCCATTACGATATTCGAGGCTTAATATTCCATTATGAGAAATTATAGGAATTCCGTAGCCGATTGAGTAAGCATCAAATCCTTCAGTTAAATTATATTCAGCAACAGCGAGATCGCTAACGCCGATTATATTTCTGTAGCCAGTTTCAATTGTGACCTGGAATTCTCCAATACTCGGTGAACGATAGTTATCAAAACTTAAGTTAGCGTCAAAAGGAGATGTTTCCTCTATTTCTATGAGAAGAACACTTGAATTTGCTTGAGTACCTTTGACTAACTCAGCTTTTATGTTTTCTATAGAAAGATTGCGTTTTAATAAATCTAATTCTTCTTCTATTTTTTTTATATTCAAAGGAGGCGACTGATTTAAAGAAGATATATTTTCCGAGTCAGGATCAGATATTAATGAGCCTTGTGCAGAACTAATAAAAGAACGGACATAGCTTTCTTGGAGATGTTTAAGACCTTTAATATCGAGATTTTCAAGTTTTCCCTCTACTACTCGTATATTAATAATGCCGTCAACAATTTCTTGTTCTGGTAAAAATGCGACTGAAGTTATGTAACCGTTTGAGACGTACAGATTAGTGATAGCTTCGGTAATATTCCTCAATTGGTCAAAGCCGAGTTTTTTACCTCGGAAGGGCTTAATTATTTTTTCTATTTCCCTATCTGAAAAAACAGTGTATCCTATTACTCGGATTTTCTCTACTGTAGCTGAGGTGCTGATATTTTCTACATTGATATTTGGTTGAGCGACAACTAAACTATCTGGCTGTAAAGAAAAAGCGATCGCCAAAATTAATACTTTTGTTATACATTGTCTAATTATCGCGATTTTTACTATCATAACCTGACTTCGGAATAAGAAAAGGGACAGGTAATAAGCTGAAAATAACGCTCTACAAAACCTCGCCTTCGTGTTGATTGGTTTGTGACTCAATCTGTAAAGACTCGAAACTCAGGTTATCATATATACAATTCAGCTCTTATATTATTTATAAGTAATATACTTGATATCTGTTGATTTTTATGAAAAATCTCCCTTCTGTATTATTAATTGACGACGAAACTGATTTTCAAGAAGCATTTGTTGAATCTTTGAAGGCAGAAACTAAAAAAAACCTTTTTCAACTGGAATTAGCTAGTTCAGGAAAACAAGGATTAGCAATCATTAAAAATAACAATCAACAAAGAAGAAAAACTTTTGCTTTTATCGATATAGTTCTTCCCGATATTTTAGGTAATGAATTAGTTGGTGAAATTGATCGAGAAAATATAAATATCAAAGGAATTTTAATTTCAGCCCATAAAAGTAATCGTGAATTAGAACAAATTAGAAATAAATATGACTGGCTTGTAGATTCTATATCTAAACCTCTTGATAAAGATAAGCTAAAAAATGCAATTAAATTATTTATAGGGAACTCTAGTATCTCAGCATTCGATTACGCATCTTTAGATAAAACAACTGCTGAATTCTTACTTCAAGAAACTAAAGAAATTAGGAGCCTGATCAAGCGTACTGCTGAAGGAATAATTGAAACAGGAGAAAGATTGCATCGAGTTAAAAGAAGGATAAAGCATGGAGAATTTCAGAATTGGATAGAAAATGAGATTAAATGTCATTATTCAACTGCTCTACATTTTATGCGTGTCTGGGAAACTTTTGGTCATAAAAAAGAACAAATTGCCGAAATTGGTATTAATGTTTCAGTGCTGTACTTATTATCTGCCCCAAGTATGCCAGAAGAGTTACGGACAGAAATTGTTGAGATGGCAAAAGCAGGAAATCCAGTTTCTTTTGCCGAAGCTAAACGGTTGAAAAAAGAATACACTAAGCGTAAAAATGATGAGAGTTTGGCGCAAGAAGCTGTCACTACTATTGATATCGCTGTTGATTCATCGTCTTCTCAACTTGAAACTTCTCAGCTTAAATCAAGTCAAAAACAACAAATTGTCGAAATAATTCCTCAAGCTAAAGCTAAACCTAAGTTTTGGAATTTGGGCAAACACTTTCTTTATTGTGGCTCACCTCAAGATCCAGAATTTTGTGAGCAGCTACCGGCAGATATTTCTTTGAATATCGGTTTTCCTGATCATCAATCTTGGTCGAAAGAAGTCCTTTTTCCTGTTGAAGCTAAATCAACACTAGTGTTTTATTCTATGTTTCAAGACTTGGATCTGGCTACTTTGACAAATATCGTTCAACAAAGTATTGAAATTTGTACTGATACTCAAGAAAAAATCTTGTTTTCTGGTCTTCCCTATCCTAGAATGCTAGTGCTTGCTGACAGACTCAACTGTCAATGTTTTATAGTGGATCATTGTTTAGAACAATGTCAAGATATTGTAACCTTTTGGCAGGCTATGCATAGTTGAATTTAGAAAATTTCTACTTTTAATATTTTTAATCTACACTTAGAGTACTGCATTTTTTGAATCTGGCGAATTGGCGATCGCTTTAAACGATAATGAAAGCCTAACTCGTCAACTACCCAACGCTAATTTCTCCGAAATATAGTGTGGGTCTTCACGTCGAAGAATGATGAACATCATAGTTCATCTTAGATAAACAAATGTAAACACACAATTAGAGGCGTAAAAGAATACTACAAACTAGTCCAACTAATATTGTTCGCGTTTCTTTTTCAGAAATTACGGAAAAAGCTGTGAAAAAAGCGATCGCCTTGCCTCGAAAACTCGACCTGAACTTAGTAGAGTCAGGATTAGCCCGTTCTTGTTTAGATAAATTAATCGAGAAAAAATGTTCTCCTTTAGTCCGAAATATAGGAGTCAAAAGCTTTGCTCTAGTTCCATCCACAGTTTTACATCTTATTTGC
>CBDUCX010000156.1:0-12373 GCA_965365755.1 uncultured Pleurocapsa sp. | reverse complement strand
ATTTGTTGACGTGCTGCTGTGCCAATAGTTTTCAACATACTTCCTTTTTTGCCAATAATAATCCCCTTTTGGGAAGAACGTTCAATATTAATCGCAGCATTAACTTTGGTTGCCTTAGGAGTTTCTTCAATTTTCTCGATGGTAATTGCCACAGAATGGGGAATTTCTTGACGAGTATGCAATAAGATTTGCTCTCTAATCAACTCTGCCATGATAAAGCGTTCTGGTTGATCCGTTACTAAGTCTGGAGGATAGTAATAAGGGCCTGTTTCTAACTGATTAATTAAAGCCTGTTGTAAGTTCTCTGTACCAGTACCAATAGTTGCCGAAAACTTAACCGTAGACCAATTAGTATCGGCAATTAAATCAGCATAGGTATCATCGATAAACTGATAATTACTGGGCTGTAAATCAACTTTATTTAAGCCTAGAATCACGGGGGTATCTATGCGCCGCAGAATCTCGAAAATAAAGCGATCGCCTGTTCCTGCTTCTGTAGAACTATCGACGACGAATAAAACTAGATCAACGGATTTAATTGCTGTCTTGGCATTTTGCACCAGGACTTTTCCCAATTCGTGGTGGGGTTTATGAATTCCAGGAGTATCAACGAAGATAATCTGCGCTTCAGGAGTGGTTAAAATACCCTGTAAACGATTGCGGGTGGTTTGCGCCACGGGGGAGGTGATGGCAATTTTTTGTCCAATCAAGTGATTCATCAGGGTAGATTTACCCACATTTGGTCTACCAACTATTGCCACAAAACCAGATTTAAACCCTTCGGGGGCGATGGGAATCGTTGTGAATTGATTGTCTAAATTACTATTTGAAATATTATCTAAATTTAATTCTGGGTCATCCATGAAAAGGTAAAAGGTATTGAATTGACGAATGGAACTCTTATCTAACTTTTTTATTCTGTCTGTAGAGATAAATTTTACCAATAATTTTGGGTTTAAAGCCCCGTCCTAGAAGGACGGCTTCTCGTTATATTTTCGACACATAATCTCTATATATCAATATTTAAGCGAACCGTGAGTTAATAGGTAAAAAAAGAGAACAGAAATTTCCGCTAATCTAAATACAGTACGGTCATTTATCAAGGGAGAATTTAAATCATGAAAATGCTTCATACAATGCTGCGAGTGGGCGATTTAGATAAATCGATCGCCTTTTACTGCGATATTTTAGGCATGAAGCTATTGCGACGTAAAGACTATCCAGGTGGTGAGTTTACTCTGGCGTTTGTCGGCTATGGCGAAGAGAAGGACAACACTGTCATTGAACTTACCTATAACTGGGGCGTATCGGAGTATGACCTTGGTCAAGGCTATGGACATATTGCCCTGGGAGTTGATGATATTTACGGTACTTGCGATCGCATCAAAGCTCAAGGGGGTAAAGTGAGCCGTGAACCAGGGCCTATGAAACACGGTACGACAGTGATTGCTTTTGTCGAAGATCCTGACGGTTATAAAATTGAGTTGATTCAACTAGGCACCCAAGGATCAGCCAAGAAAGAAGCAGCAGCGACGGTTTAAAATTAGTTCGGAGTTCGGAGTTTGGAATTCGGAGTTTGGAATTCGGAGTATGCCCTACGGGCACGCTGCGCGAACGGAGTTTTAATCAAATGCCGAAGCCATCTCTTATCTATACTTCCATGGGAACAAAACTGCCCTGTCTTTCTAGCTACTGGAAAACAGGGCAGATTATATTTATATTTTCCAAAAGCTAACAACTAACCACTAACCTCTAACCACTAAAAACTAAAAGTAGTTCGTACAGTACCAATAAATAAATCATCATTGTCATCGGTATTCTCTGGATTGCTAATATAAACAACACCAGGTGTAATGGCGATGTTGTCGTTTAGCTGATACTGATAGAAAACTTCGGCATGAAAAGAGGTTTCGTCGTCTTCGTCAAAATCTTCCACATCAATAGTCGAACTTGTGACCCAAGGTTCCATCCCCACGACAATTCCTCCTAGACTACCCTCTTTAATTAAGTCAGGAAAAGCTAAGGTTGCTGCCCAATTCCAGATATCTTGTGAACCACGAGGTAGTTGACCATCTAGATCAGATAAAGTCCTGATCTTGTTCAAGCCACCCCAGCCACCAATCACAATGCGATCGCTCAGAGCAAAGGAAAACTGAGCACCATAAGCGTTATTACTAGTTGGTACATCATTATCAAATACTTCTGCGGTCAAAAATTGAATATTAGCTAGATCACTACCTGTTTCTGTATCACTTTTATTGAAACCATTGACATAAGTTAAAGCAATATCCAATCGTTCAGTCGGCGTAAATAAGAGTTGTCCGATAGCATTGAAAGAACCATCGAATAAACCAGAACCATCACTAGGATCGCTGGCTTCCCCTGCTAGATAACCAGCACTGAACTCCACGATATCCCCAAAGTTGTGAATTATACCCAAGCCCGTTTCTCCTGCGGGGAGATAAATTGGACTGCGAGTACCAAAGAGAGAAATTGCTCCTGAGCCTCCATCTCCATCGAGAACGCTTACGGTATCGGCAAGATCATCAGCAGCCAACCCTGCCGCACCAATCAGAATATTGGTATTATCGGTAACAGGGAAATCGTAAAATAAGACTTCTAAACCTATGTCTCCCTCAGCAGGTTCGGCAAAAGCTAAGTCTCCTTGAAAAGTACCTGTGGCATCAGCAAATGCAGGAAAATTCCCTGTAGAGAGGCGAGTAAACAGTAAATCTTCACCAGTAAAACTAGTCTCTAATTCTAAGCGAGTACGATAGCCAAAGACAGTCTGGTCATCTACTTCATCATCACTAGAAAAAGCATTGCCAAGGCCAAAAATTACTTCTCCGACTAGCTTAGTAGTAGTGGAAAACTGATTGTCTTCTAGTACTGCCGTCCTGCTTTCGATTTCATCAACTCTGCCGCCGATAGCTGCTAATTCTGCTGCAAATTCCTGATTTAGGCGGTTTATTTTCTCAAGATCTTCCTGTCCTACAGAACCCTGAGATGCAATCAGACGCTCAATTTGATTTAGACAGGAGTTTAACCCCGCAGCAAATTCATAACGAGACAAGGGCTGATTGCCACGGTAAGTCTGGTTAGGGAAACCAGCAATACAACCATATCTGTCTACCAAACTTCTTAAAGCTTCGTAAGCCCAGTCTGTTGGGGAGACATCACGCAATTGATTGACGTTGGTTACTTGCCCAATACTATTACCTTGTCCTTCTTGTCCATATTGCTCAATTTGCCTCATAACCTCGCTGGTTGTGGTTTGAGCCTGAACAGAATTACTATAAATTCCTGCAACCAAGGCAGTGAAAATAATAGGAGCGGTTTTATCTAGATTTTTGAACATATTTATCCTCACGCACAGTAGATATTGTAGCGATAATGATTTTCGTTATCAAATTATTTCTATTTTTAGTAGAAAGTGGCAGTTGCCCAAGCACGACAATATTCACTAGTTGTAACTGTCCCGATGGGTATTTCTGACGCTTTGAATCCTTCTCCGATAGTTAATGCCTGTTGTAAACCAACTTCACTAAGTACCCTCGGCATAATCTTTTTCTTCGATAGCTGGTATCTGCTCGTGGGCATCAACCATGACTGTGCTAGATAAACCAAGAGTTGTCGCTAATCCTATTGTTAAAAATAATTCTACGGATTTCATATTGATAAGTATTTTTATTAGTATTCCGACTTTTGAGAATACATTTAATGAAAAATCTTGTCAACTAGCAATCTGAACTAATAGTTACAATAAGCTATAAAAACCCAAAAAATAAACTCTTTTCCCTTTGACCCTTAACCCTTTCCTAGTCTCTACAGATCAATGAGTACATAACATTCAGTTAAGATCTGTATTATCAGAAAATAAAATCTAACTGTAGCTGCCAGGATTGAGAATTATTACGAATAATTTTTATTTGTTTAATAAATTCACGGAAATAAAAACGTCTTTCTGCTTCGGATAAATCAAGCCAAAATTGTGGTATGGAGACAACTTGAGCGATCGCCTGTAAATTCCCTGGAGGTAGTTGGGCTATTTTAGTTTCTAGTTGAGCTATTTCAGCACGTAACTTATAGTTTCGTAGATCAGCCGTTTCTTGATCTAAAATCTCTTGCTTGACCAATACTGGTAACTGTTGAATTATGGTTTCTCTTTGTTTAATTACTTGTTTTAAATTATTCTCAATAGCTGAATTATTAGGTAGTGTTAATTGAGCCACTGCCAGAGGGAGTTCAATACAAATTTTCTCAATAGCTTGATTTAATACTTCAGTATAAGCGATCGCACTACACTTAGGACTTTGGGGACATTTAGGGCAACGCAGATATAAATACTCAGTCTTTTTTTTGTGTTGAGTAACCCGCGTAATATTCATGGTCAAGTTACATTGTTGACAGATCACTAATCCCGCTAGGGAACGGGGGGCGCTAGCAGTACGGGGTGGTAAGTAACTATTACGCCTCAGTAGACGGTCTATCTGTGCGGCTTCTTCAGGATTAATGAGCGGTGCATGAGTATGGGAAATTATTTGGTTGTTTTTGTACTTTAAACTACCTCTATATACGGGATTACTTAGCCAATTACGCCCAGTAGTCGGCGAAATCTTCTTGCCATAACGGTTTTCTAAATATCTCACCGCACCACGTAATGAACCGAAGAGGAGAAATCTCTCAAAGAAATCCTTAACTACTGGTGCAGTACTTTTATCAATAATATACCTATCTTGCCCCCGTCGATATCCGTAGGGAGCTTTTCCTGGAGGGGGCAGAATTTTTAACCGATTACGGGCATGACCTTGTTCCAGTCGAATGCGCTTTTTATTTGCCTGAATCTGTTGCAGTAGATTACTTAAATTCAGCTTAAGTTTTTGCGGATCAAACTTACCCCCTGGGGACAAATCATAGTCCTGTTCGGTAGTAATAATTATTACTCCTAGCGACTCTAATTGATTTAGGCGATCGCTAATAACTTTGATGTTATCGCCCAATTCCTCCAAACGACGAACTAGTAAGTAGTCTGGTTGCTCTAATTGACAATCTGCAATTAATTGTTCTAGTTGTTGATGTTCCCCCAGATCCTGATAAACTCGGTCAACTTCCAAACCCCAGATATATTTGTCGGGCGCAGATTCTAAAAGTGGATCGCTATATATATAGGCAACAATTCTCATTGTGTAACATTTATTTGTAAAATTTAGTTGATTTATTGATAGCTACATGGATAGCAATAAGTTTTATTTAAAATCTTTTTATGATCTATCGAGGGCGAAAGGAGTTAAATTAAAGTTAAATTTGTTTTTTTTAGACGATCTCCTGATAAATTTTATTATGGGACTAACGATTAGAGATAATGGAATTACATCAAAGAACTTTACTAGAAAGAAGAAGTTTCTTTTTATTGCCAAATAAACTAAAGCTCTATCTTAAAGATACAGAAGGAGAGCATGAGAATTATATAGGCTATGAAAGCCTGAAAGGAGAAGCTAAAATAAGCTGCCGTAAAAACCCTAAGTTACTCTTCATAACTATGGCGATGGTAACTTTTTCTGTATGTATTTTGTTACAAAGTTTATTAATCAATCAGGGATTTTACTATATTATATTTCCCTTGATTGTGGCTTGTATCTCAGGAGTTCTATATCGATGTAAGCAACACAACTATATAATTATAGAAACTTATGACCACAAAAAAGTTATTTTTTTTCGCAATAAACCAAATCGCCAAACCTTAGAAAGATTTCTGGCGCAGCTTTGGTCTTATCGTAAACAATACTTAAGAGAAAAATATTTTTATATCAACCACAATCACGATTTAAAGCAACAGACAGAGCGGCTAAGATGGTTGCTAGAACAGAACGTAATTACCAAGGCAGAATATAAATTTGCTCAAGAAGACTGGATTATTGATCGCAGCTATCAATCTTATTAGTTGAATCAAGAAAATAAAGCAAATCATGAAATTGGCAATTATTGGCTGCGGTTATGTTGGCAGAGCAGTATCTCGTTTATGGTACGAAGCAGGAAATGAGGTGACGGTAACTACCACAACCCCAGATAAAGTACCTGAGCTACAGAAGATTGCTGACGAGGTAATTGTCTTAACAGGAAACGACTTATCTAGTCTCAAGCAGGTAGTAGCAAATCAAGATCTAGTTTTACTGACTGTAGGTGCAAAACAGCGTACTCCTGAAACTTATCGCCAAGCCTATTTGGAGACAGCACAAAATGTAGTAACTGCTATCAAGGCTACCTCTGGGGTTAAGCAACTAATCTATACCAATAGCTATAGCATCATCAATAATCAGAGCGGCAATTTGATTGATGAAACTGTTACTATAGATCCGCAAAATGAATTTAGCGAAATTTTGCATCAAACAGAGCAGGTCTTATTATCTGTCCCAAAAACAGAGTTTAAAACCTGTATACTGCGCTTGACAGGTATCTATGGCCCAGGAAGAGAAATAATCAAGATATTTCGGCGTGTAGCAGGAACAACCCGCCCAGGAACAGGAGAATACTACAGTAACTGGGTTCATCTCAATGATATTGTACGGGCGATCGACTTTGCTCGAACGAATCAACTACAGGGAATTTATCATCTCAATAGCGATGAATGTTTAACTATCAAAGAATTTTTCCAGAGACTATTTCAGGTTCATAATTTGCCACCTGTAATTTGGGATAGTGCGCAAACTTCAACTCGCGCTTTTAACATTAAACTATCTAATCAAAAGATCAAAGATGCTGGCTTTAAATTCGCTCATCCCCAGATTGACTTCGAGTTGTGAGTGTCAATTAGCACATAAAGATGTGATCAAAATCAGGAATTGCGATCGCTTTTGTAAGCTAGTTGAAACCAATATAGAATATCTAAGTTGGGCTAATTTACCCAGTCACCTTGAGTTTGATAAGGCTGCACTAACAGGCAAAGTTAATGGTGTAATTGAGCGTGAATCGATTGCCCTTCAGATAAAATGAACTGCTTGTGGTTGAGTATATTTTATGGCTTATTTATTTATTTATTGGAGAAAGATTTTATTGTTCTTAACTTCAAGACTTTGCACTTGCTGAACCAAATCCTTGAACCTTGTTATAGCCTAATTGAAACACATTTTGTAGCTTTATGCTCGCGATCGCAGGAGTTATTTAGATATATTTAAAGAATATTAATCTCGCTGAACTCAGCAAGTTTTCTAACTGAATCAATCATGGGTAAACTTAACCGTCGTCAGTTTATTGTTTTGGGTGTGGGGAGTGCGGGAGTAGCTATAACTGGCAATTGCCTAGGAACAGAAACTGTTTATAGTCAACCCTTAGCACAATCATCTGCTCATCTTGCTCCTATTCACAAAAGCAGCGACGGATTATTAGAATTGGATTTAGAAGCTAGGAAACGTCCCATAAATTTAAGTGGTAGACAGGCATATCTGTTGACCTATAACGGGCAAATTCCTGCACCACGTTTAGAAGCCAAACCAGGGGATAAAGTTCGTATTCACTTTACCAATAATCTCTCCCAACCGACTAACCTTCACTATCACGGGTTGCACATTCCTCCTACAGGTAGTGCGGATAATGTTTTCCTGCATATTAACCCAGGAGAAAAATTCAATTACGAATTCGATATTGCTCAAAATCATGCAGCAGGAACGTTTTGGTATCATCCTCACCTACACGGTTTAGTCGCCGAACAGTTGTTTGGGGGGTTGGCTGGTTTATTTATCGTACGCGGGGAATTAGACGAAATTCCTGAAATCAAAGTAGCTCAAGAAGAATTTCTAGTGCTGCAAGACTTTTCCTTAGACGAAAGGGGAAGGCTCCTCTTACCGATGCATATGTCTCTAATGATGGGGCGAGAAGGAGATGTAATTACGGTTAATGGTCAAGTAAATCCTAGTTTTTCTCTACCTGCTAAGGGATTACTGCGCTTGAGAATTCTTAATGCTTCTACTTCCCGTTTTTATCGACTGACTTTAGAAAAACATTCTTTTTATCAGATCGCTACTGATGGAAATACGTTAAACGAACCAGTAGAAGTTAGGGAATTACTACTAACACCAGGACAAAGAGCCGATGTTTTAGTTAAGGGAGATCAAGAATCAGGACAGTACCGCTTACTCAATTTACCCTATGATCGAGGTGGTATGGGCATGATGGGCGGTGGATGTATGATGTGCAGCAACGATCGCGATCTACCTATAACTTTAGCGACTGTTAATTACCAATCTTCGGTTAAATCTCTCCCCATTCCAACCAAACTGGCTTCTATTTCTAGATTACCAGAACCCCAGACAGTGAGACGTTTTGAACTCAATCATGGTATGAGTAGGGGACAGGGCATGGTTTTTCTAATTAATAATGAACCCTATAGAGGCGATCGCCTGAATACTCAAGTACAACTAAATGCGGTGGAAGATTGGGAAATAACCAATACTGGAGTAATGGATCATCCTTTTCACATCCACGTCAATTCTTTTCAAGTTATTAGTCGTAACGGTCAACCAGAATCATTGCCTGCTTGGCGAGATACGGTGCTAGTAAAAAGGGGTGAAACCGTCCGCATTCGCATTTCCTTCCGCGATTTTGCAGGGAAAACCGTCTATCATTGTCACATTCTCGACCATGAGGATTTGGGCATGATGGGTAATTTAATGATTAATAGTTAGACGAATTTTAGTCAATTAACTAAGTAGGGCGAAATAAAGTCAAATAACGTGAGCGTCCAAATAGGTTAAGAGGGGTGAATTTTTAAACTCCGAACTCCGTTCGCGCAGCGTGCCCGTAGGGCATACTCCGAACTCCGAACTTGTCTCCTATCGATCATTTCAGACTTGGCAGACTACTACTTAGTACTGGGCTTTTCTTAGTTGGTCTTACTTTTGTTTTTCAGCTTAATATCCGTTGATTCAATGTAGGCGATCGCTTTTTGTAGGGCAGACAGGCGATCGCCGAAACGGTTTTCAGGAGGTAGTAACCTGAGAAGCTTCATTTTTTGTAGTCTTTCTTGAACCTTCCCTTGGGCACCGACGACAAATACTTGGCGATTTTTTTCACAAGCATCCTTGACCATATTTTCGATCGCTAAAGAAGCAGTTACCCCCAATAAAGGTACATCACTAAGGTCTAAAATTAAAGCTTCATACTGCCTCACAATTCCCATTCTTTGAGAAATAGTTTTTGCCGCACCAAAACTCATAGGCCCTGTCAGATTAAATAATAAAATTTTTCCTTGAGCCCGCTTGATAATTTGTTTTTCTTCTAAACTCAAATAGTTATCGTCGTCATCATCTGGATTAGTAATTGCTTGAACGTGCTTACTTTGAATATCACTTAAGCTTTTAACAGTTAACAAGTTGGCAAAAAATACCCCCACGGCTACGGCGGTAACTAAATCAACAAATACCGTGAGAAACATAACTAAATACATTAAACCCGTTGCTTTGAGAGAAATTTGATGAGCCCGTTTTAAGAAACTCCAATCAATAATATCGATCCCGACTTTAATCAAGATTCCTGCCAAAACTGCATGAGGAATATTAGCAGTTAGTTCTCCTGCTTTAAGTACAATAATTAATAAAACTAAGGCATGCACCATCCCTGAAATAGGAGTCTTGCCCCCAGTTTTGACATTAATTACTGTCCGCATGGTTGCACCAGCCCCAGGAAGACCCCCAAACAAACCAGAAATTAAATTACCAATTCCCTGACCAATTAATTCGCGATCGCTATCGTGAGCAGTATGAGTTATGCTATCGGCGACTAAAGATGTAAGCAACGAATCAATCGAACCCAAGACTGCCAACATCAGACCATAGCCAAATATCGACCTTAGCTGATTTAGATCAAAGGTGGGTAATTGCATATGAGGCAGCCCACTGGGAATATCCCCAATCAAGAGCAGACCATTATCAGGATAATTCTTGCCAATAAATACCGCAATGGTAGTGCCTACTATTAGTGCCAGCAAGGGAGAGGGAATAATTTGAGTTATTTTCCTGGGACAACCAAAAACGATCGCCAAAGTGAGAATCCCCAAACCCACCGCCCAAAGATTAGCATCAAGTACAAATACAGGAAACATCTTGAGGGACTTAACTACATTTGCCGAAGCAGGATGTCCCAGAAAGGGGCCAATTTGCAACAGGAGAATAATCAGACCAACCCCCGACATAAAGCCGGAAATTACCGTATAGGGCATCAGAGTGATATATTTACCTAAACCCATGATGCCAAACAGAATTTGAAATATTCCCCCCAGCATAATTACGGTAAAAGCGATCGCTACCCCTTCACTGGAGTTATTGGCTGCCACCCCAGAGAAAACTGTGGCAACTACCACTGTCATCGGCCCTGTGGGTCCAGAAATCTGTGAAGGAGTCCCTCCAAATAGGGCAGCAAAGAAGCCAACAATAATTGCACCATAAAGACCAGCGATCGCACCAGCCCCAGAAGATACGCCAAAAGCTAGGGCTAAAGGCAATGCGACAACTGCTGCGGTAATTCCACCAAACAGATCGCCTCGAATATTTTTTGAGTGTAAACCGTTTACCAGTTGCATAATAATCTAATAAAAATCTTCCCAGGCTGACTAAATTAAAGCAACTAATACTAAATTTATACGAATCTATAATTGTCTCTTAACCCCACAGGCGATTAATAATTGCTAAGTAAACGGGGATGCCAATAATGATATTGAAGGGAAAAGTTAAGGCTAAAGCCATGGAAATATACAAACTGGAGTTGGCTTCGGGTACAGTCATTGGCATCGCTGCTGGGACGGCTATATCTGTGGACACTTCAATACCTTCAAATCAATCTTTACGATGATATTCAATACGGTACTGTTCGATCTTGACTTGTTCTCCTTCCAAAAAACGATCGCACCTAACCTCAGTCAAACCCAACTCAATAAATTGCGATAATTCCTCATCAGATAAAGCCCAGGGAGGCCCTTCGGGGATAGTATTATTGTCACGGTGGCGAGTAACGACTAAGAGTGTACCGTCTTTAGCTACTAAAGGAGCGATCTCCCTAATGACTTGCGATCGCACATCTAAAGGCAAAGCTTGAATATTGCGACATTCAAAGACAAAATCAAATTTGTTTTGCCAACTAGGATCGAGGTTAAATAAATCTGCTACTAGATAATTAACCTTAGATTCGGGGAATCTTTGTTGGCACCAAGCGATCGCTGTAGGAGAGATATCAAAAGCCGTTACCTGATAACCGATACTGGCTAAGAGTTCTGCATCATCCCCTAAGCCACAACCAATTACTAAAGCGGATTTCCCTGTTGTCTGGAATTCTTTTAACCACTGCTGTAGATAAGGATGCGCCTGATTTTTTGCCCAGGGTACTTGAGCCGAATTGCCTTCTGCTTCGGCGTATAAGGGTTCAAACCAGCCAGAAGGATCTTGTTGCTTTACCGCATCGGTGGCTAAGGATTTAACCTTTTGTTGTAGAGCCTTTGGTTGTTCTTCAAACATTAATTTAGTTTATGGTTTTTGTTGGTTGTAGATATCCGTTAATTAGCCCTTACTAAAAATATGGTACTAAAATTAGTCTATTGGAGTGTCAAGATTGATTTGAGTCATGGCATGATTAAATTTTCTCCCTTGTCTTCCTTGTCCTCCTTGTCTCATCGTCTCATCTCAACCCCTCAATTCAAAATTGATAGACTACTATTCCCAGTTGTTTGAGTAACAATGACCTTTAATTATCTACGGCGAGTTTATCTTAGTGATACCGATGCAGCAGGAGTAGTTTATTTTGCCAAGGGGTTAGAAATCTGCCATGAAGCCTATGAAGAGTCTTTAGCCGACGCGGGAATTAGCTTAAAACAGATGATCCGCTCAGGAGAAACCGCCTTACCTATTGTCCATGCTGAGATTGATTTTATCCGTCCGCTCTTTTGTGGCGATCAGATACAGATTAGCTTGGTTACCAGTTTAGTTAAGGATAGTGAATTTGCGATCGCCTATCAAATTTTTCTGGTAGATAATCCAAAGCAAATTTTAGTTAAAGCTCAAACCAGACACGTTTGTATAAATCCACAACTTAGACAGAGAATAAATTTACCAACAGCAGTGTTGCAGTGGTTGAATCGTTTTCATGCAGTGAACAACTCAATCAAGTAAAAAACAGCCCTGCTCAAGCCTGAGAAAGTATAGTTTTCAAGATGAATCGTTAAGTGATAGTCTTAAAGGTGGCAAAATTTTACACTTAATTAAGATTTTACCTGCCATATAAAAACAGCCGACCACCAAGTAGATATTTAAAAATGGTAGCTACCACAGATAAAACAACCACTGGTAAAATTACACAGATTATCGGCCCCGTATTAGATGCCGAGTTTCCTAGC
>CBDUCX010000155.1:0-12509 GCA_965365755.1 uncultured Pleurocapsa sp. | reverse complement strand
ATATGCCCTACGGGCACGCTACGCGAAGGTCGTTAGGAGTTATGTTTTTCTTAACGAAAACTGACATCAATAGTTAGATTGCCGTTGCAATTTTCTGAAGCTATCTTAAGTAGATTACTTGATAAGAATTAATTAATTATTCATAGCTATAGATGAGTTTAAGTTCGCAAGCACTATTTTTAACTGCCCAATATATTCCCCACGGACACTGTTATTTATGGCAAACTCCTCTAGTAGGATTGCATGTAGCTGCTGACGCTTTAATCGCGATCGCTTACTATTCAATTCCAGTTATCTTGATTTACTTTGTCCGTCAAGTAGAAGACTTACCCTTTAAAGGAATTTTTATTCTTTTTGGAGCCTTTATCTTATCTTGTGGGACAACACATTTAGGAGAAATTTGGACTCTTTGGCATCCCAACTACTGGATTTACGGAGTTCTCAAGGCAATTACCGCTTTAATTTCTCTATATACCGCACTATCTTTAATTCCTCTCATTCCTAGAGCATTACATCTTCCCTCTCCACAACAAATAGCAAACTTAAACCATCAACTGAGTGAACAAATTGTTATAGGCGAAAATACCAAGCAAAAACTCCATAAGCTAAATCAAGAATTAGAACAAAGAATTCAAGAAAAAACTTCTGCTTTAGTTGAGGCTAACTTAGATTTACAAGCAAGTACCAAATTTAGAGAAAAACTAACTGACCTTACGCCGAATATTCTTTATATTTATGATTTAACTACTAATTCTAATGTTTACTGCAATCCTTTTATTAGTGAATTATTAGGTTATACTCCGCTAGAGTTACAAAAATTCAAAGATGGCTTACTAGAAGAGTTAATTCATCCAGAAGATTTACCCTTAGTCAAACAACATTTTAATAATTGCTTTTTAATGGAGGATGACAAGTATTTGGAAATAGAATATCGCATCAAAAACACTCAAGGAAAATGGCACTGGCTCCATGATAAAAATACTATTTTTAGCCGTGATCATACTGGAAAACCAGAACAAATTTTGGGAATAGCCCAAGATGTCACTCATACCCGAAAAATTCAGTCCCAAACGAAAGAATTAAATCAGAAACTAGAAGAACAAGTTTTAGTATTAGCGAGAAATAATCAAGCTCGCATACAATTAGCAGAAATGAATGAATTTATTCAGGCTTGTGTCAGTTTGGAGGAAGCCCAAGCAGTAATTGGCGATCTACTCAAGCCCTTATTTCCTGATACTAATGGTGTAATTTATCTGATGAACAAGAGCAAAAACCTCTTGAATGCGATCGCCAATTGGGGTAATGGGACTCTCAATCAGTATTTTGAACCTAAAGAGTGCTGGGCAATACGCAGGGGGAACCCTCATCAAGCTCATCCAGCTACTCCAAAGCTATACTGTTCCCATCTAGATCTCGAAACTGACTTACATCCCAGTCTTTGTTTGCCCATGATTGCTAAAAGTGAAGCCATCGGGATGTTATATTTGCGCTTTAACAATACAGCCAAAATCAACCAATCAATCCAGGATTTAGCTGAAACCGTAGCTCAAAATCTGGCGATATCCTTTGCTAATTTGAAACTGCAACAAGAATTAAGATATCAAAGCCTGCGCGATCCCCTGACTGGGCTGTACAATCGTCGCTATCTTGATGAAACCCTCGCCAAAGAAATTGATCGGGCTAATCGCACTCAACAATTTATCAGTGTAATGTTGCTAGATGTGGATCATTTTAAACGCTTCAACGACGTCTACGGTCATAGTGCGGGAGATTTAGTCCTCAGCCAAGTAGGGGCTTATCTCGAATCAGAAACCCGTAAATATGATATCGCTTGTCGTTTTGGTGGAGAAGAATTGATTATAGTGATGCCTGGAGCCTCGATAGCAGACTCGGTGGTACGAGCTGAAAAAATTCGCGCAGGAATTAAGCAACTAGAATTAGAACATGAAGGTCAAAAACTTGAGTCAGTTACTGTCTCCATTGGAGTTAGTTGTTTTCCTGACGATAGTACTACTGTAGAAGGTTTAATTCAAGCAGCAGATAAGGCATTGTATCAAGCTAAAGAAGATGGCCGAGATTGTGTCAAAAGATGTTGAGAATTTAATCCTAAATTCCTGACCCAACTAGTCAACTTGACCAGCTGATCGAGTTCAGATTTGGTAAATTACTGACAACTTGTTACTAATAACTGATAATATAGGCGATGCCTCTCGTGGGATTGGGATAAAAGATTATGGCGTTAGTTGTTCAAAAATACGGCGGTACATCTGTCGGTTCAGTAGAGAGAATTCAGGCTGTAGCCAATAGAATTCAGAAAACTGTCAAGCAAGGAAATAGCCTGGTGGTAGTTGTCTCAGCCATGGGAAAGACGACTGATACTTTAGTGAAATTAGCTAATGAAATATCCAGTAATCCCTGCCGTCGAGAAATGGATATGTTGCTATCTACTGGAGAGCAAGTAACCATCGCTCTGTTGAGTATGGCTTTACAGGAATTAGGACAGCCTGCAATTTCCCTGACAGGGGCGCAGGTGGGAATTGTCACCGAAGCAGAACACAGTCGCGCTAGGATCTTGCAAGTATGTACTGATCGCCTAGAACGACATCTCAGTAAAGGGGAGGTGGTAGTCGTTGCCGGTTTTCAGGGAGTTAGTAATAGTGAAAATTTGGAAATTACCACTCTGGGAAGGGGTGGCTCTGATACTTCCGCCGTGGCGCTGGCAGCTTCTCTGAAGGCAGACCGCTGTGAGATTTATACTGATGTGCCAGGAATTCTGACCACCGATCCTCGTCTCGTCCCTGCGGCGCAACTAATGTCTGAGATCACTGCCGATGAAATGCTAGAGTTGGCTAGCTTAGGAGCTAAAGTGTTACATCCCCGTGCAGTAGAAATTGCTCGTAACTATGGGATGCCTTTGGTAGTCTTATCTAGCTGGAGCGATCGCCCTGGTACTAAAGTAGTATCCCGTTTACCCCAACCCCGCTCTTTACAGGGGATGGAAATTGCTAAACCAGTGGATGGCGTAGAAATAGACCGTGACCAAGCAAAAGTTGCTCTATTACGAGTGCCAGATTGTCCAGGGGTTGCTGCTAGTTTATTTAGTGAAATATCGAACCAAAGTATTGACGTAGATCTAATTATTCAATCGATTCACGAGGGCAACACTAACGATATTTCCTTTACTGTGGTTAATCGTGTCTTACAGGCAGCAACTGCCGTGGCTGAAGCGATCGCTCCTTCTCTACGGACTGATCCTACCGCAGCCAATGAAGCAGAGGTGATGGTCAACCGTGGAATTGCTAAGGTAGCTATTTCTGGTGCTGGGATGATTGGTCGTCCAGGCATTGCCGCGAAAATGTTTAAAACCCTCGCCGATGGCAGTATTAACATTCAGATGATTTCCACCTCGGAAGTCAAGGTAAGCTGTGTAATCGATGAATCAGATTGCGATCGCGCTCTGCATCTACTTTCCCAAGCTTTTGATGTCGATCTCAGTTCCCAAAAGGAAATTACGGAAAATCAATACCAAGGTACACATCCCCCTGTCAGAGGTGTTGCCCTAGATACGGATCAAGCAAGAATCGCCATTCGCTATGTGCCAGATACCCCAGGCATGGCAGCACAGATCTTTAGTCTATTAGCCCAAAAAAATATTAGCGTCGATACGATTATTCAATCTCAACGTTGCCATATGATCAATGATGTTCTGACTCGTGATATTGCCTTTACCGTTGCTCGGTCAGATGCGGATTTAGCCTGTGAGGTAATTGCCGAATTAAATCAAAAAATTGGCGCTGGTCAAGTATCGGGAGATAAGGCGATCGCTAAACTAAGTATAGTTGGTGCAGGAATGATTGGACACCCAGGAGTAGCTGCCCAGTTTTTTGCCGCCCTTGCTCAAGAAAAAATTAACATCCAGATGATCACCACCTCGGAAATTAAAATCAGTTGCGTTATCGATGAAGCAGAGGGAGTAAAGGCACTCAAGGCAGTTCATGAATCTTTTGGCTTGGGAGGCAAAGAAAAAGTTACTGTTTCGGCATAGGTAGAAACGAGTACTCCGAACTAAGCTCAATTCAATTTTCCAGAAATATATTCAAATCTTCAATTAATTGAGTAAGTTCAGCTTCACTAGTCAAACGAATGCGATCATCGCGGAGGGTGATCAGGATCTTGGCAGCGAAAGGACTGGGATAAATATTGGGATTACAGAAAATCTCTAAAAAGATATCACCTGTATGGCGATATTCCATCGATTCTTGTTTAACTGGGCGACTTCCAGCACCAGGAGTAGATCTCGCGATCGCTTTGAGACTTTGCATTAATGCAGATATTTCTGCCTGTAGCTGTTTGGCTGCATCGGCAGAGAAGTTGAAGCTAACAGCTCCTTGAACTAAATTAAGAGTTAATTGAGGCATATGAGAAATTTTTAATTTATTTTTAATTTAATTTAACTTAATTTAACAACAGTAAATTAATGCCAACTAGTTGCGATAGTTTCTTACATTTGAATTTACTAGACAGATGAGATTTGGTAGTTTACTTGTCAGAAAAGATCTCAATAAGTTACCTTTTTTCTCATAACTCAACATAGCTATAAGCATCCCCTCACAGTTGCGGTAGTCATTATTAAGACTATGATAAATAAACAAGTATAAAACCAAGCATCTAGAGGAGTTGTAGTTCTTGTATGGTGCAAGATAATCGATCGCAAGTTCGCCGAGTTCTTTGGCTAACTTTATTATTAAATTTGTTTGTTATGGCACTAAAGTTCACTTTGGGCATTGCCACCAATTCCTTAAGTCTACAGGCGGATGCCTTACACAGTGTCACTGATAGCGCTAACAATATTTTGGGTTTAGTTACCAATCGATTTTCTTCTCCTCACCCAGATCGAGAACATCCTTATGGACACCAAAAATTTGAGGCAGTAGGGGCATTGGGGATCGCTGCGTTTTTAGGTATTGCTTGCTTTGAAATCTTAAAAGTCGCAGTAGAGAAGATCTTCTTTGCCACAGAAGTTTCTACTGTTAAAGTATCTTCTGGCGAACTGTGGCTGCTGCTAGTTGTCTTAGGAATCAATATTTTTGTCGCTTTTTATGAACGTAGCGTCGGCAGAAAAGTCAAGAGTCCCATTCTCATTGCTGATGCCAAACATACTATGAGCGATATTTGGGTTACAGTAATTGTGATCGCTGGTTTAGTTGGGGTATGGCAGGCAGAAAGCCTCAATCTTCCGCAATTGCAGTGGCTGGATGTAATTCTGGCTTTTCCCGTAGCTTTATTAGTGTTTCATAGTGGTTGGGAAGTCATCAGTGAAAATCTACCCTGGCTAGTTGACGAAATGGCGATCGCACCAGAAGCTATTTATGATGTTGTCGTTAAAGTTCCTGGGGTAGTCAATTGCCATGATATTGCCTCGCGAGGCATGTTAGGCAGACAGGTATTTATTGAGATGCACCTTATTGTCGATACCGACGATCTTGTAGCTGCTCATCAAATTACCGAATTGATTGAAGAGAGTTTGGAACAGCGCTTTGGTACGGTGCGAGTATTGATCCACGTTGAACCGCCAGAATATGAGCAAGAGCAGATTAGTTTTGGCAGTACCGAAGTAATTAAAAGTCATCAGCGCTCTAAGAGCTAATATATTTAATTTGTTTCTTGAAAGTAATAGGCAAGAGCATTAGAATATCTCCTTTAGATCCACAACTAAATTAGGCAAAATATCTTCACCCGACAAAGACTGAGGATTATTTAAGACTTCTTTATCCCGTCCGTTGCGGTAAATCTCCACCTGTTTATCTTCGGGGTTAATCAACCAACCCAACTTAACTCCGCAATTTACATATTCAAGCATTTTTGACTGTAACTGGGTCAGATCATCCGTGGGAGATAATAGCTCCATAACAAAATCGGGAAGGACTTAGGGAATTGACCATAACTTAATTATCTGCATAAATCATTGAATTCCCGACATATTCTTAATTAGGAAAACGACTAACGGGGGGTTAAGGAAATGGCTTTATTAATTACTCTAACTATGACTGGTATTGCAGGGTACTTAAAAATGACTCTTACCGAAGAAATCGAAGCAGTGTCTGCTGGCTTAGTAGCTTGTATTGGTTTATTCCTGAGCCTATTTTTTGCTCCGATCCTAATTAAACTAGCTTTGTTGGCTATTTTACTTTTTTTCCCCAAGGCTAATTTAACTTAATCTAGATTTTTATTTTTAGAATTGTTTAAGTCCCGTAAGCAAAATAATCTTGCTGCTCAGTATTTTAATATTTTAATTGGATAATTATAAATGGGTCTAAAGGTTATAGTTTATAGCTCATAGCTGATAGCTTTTGAGGAGGGCAAATCATCAAGTTCCCAACTGAAGTTAAGATAGACCAGCAACCAGACTTTATAGCTAAAATTAAAATCTAAATGATGGATGCTAATGCCGAACCCACTGTTAGCGTAATAATTCCTGCCTATCAGAGCGATCGCTACATTGTTCAAGCCGTTGAAAGCGTGCTGCAACAGGAATCGTGTCGTTATGAGGTGATTGTAATTGATGATGGTTCCACCGACTCGACAGAACAAGTATTAAAACCATATCGCGATCGTCTACGCTATATCAAGCAAGAAAATCAGGGAGTAGCAGTAGCTCGCAACCATGGGATCGAAGTAGCCAGAGGCGATTTTGTGGCTTTTCTAGATGCCGATGACTATTTTTTACCCAAGAAATTAGCTCGCCAGGCAGAGATTTTGCTCAAACGTCCCAATCTAGGTATTGTTCATAGCGGATGGCAGAGAGTTGATCATCAAGGGAAGAAACTGTTGGATATTTGTCCCTGGAATCAAATTCCTGAACTAGATCTAGAAAACTGGCTGCGTTGGAAACCTGTGCTGCCCAGTGCGATGATGTTTCGCCGAGAATGGTTACAGTATGTCGGAGGATTCGATTCCCGTTTTCCTCCCGCCGAAGATACCAATTTGGTCTTAAAACTAGCTTTAAAAGGCTGCAAAACTGCTTGGTTAAGAGAAATTACGGTTTGCTACCGTCAACATGAATCTAGTGCGATGCATAAAGGTTTACCTCAGGCTCGTTCTCTATTAGCGGTTACTGATGACTTTTTTAGTCAATCTGTGCCACCCCACATAAGATTAATGGAGCAATCTGTTCGTCATGGCACCCTGGTTTGGATTGCTTGGTATCTTCACCACACAGGACATCCCACAGAAATGAAAGAATATCTACAACAGGCTTGGGATTATCGTTCTAATTCAGGAATAGAAACTTTAATAACTTGGGTAGAAAGTTTTGCCGAGTTTGCTCGCAACTGGGGAGTTGAGTTTAACGTCAACAGTTTAACCAGCTCTCCAGAATGGCAAGAATTAGTTCAGTGGATAGTTGAGATGACTAATCCAATTGACCAAATAACGGCTCATGATCCATGATTCAGTAATTAGTAACTATATATTCTGCTATGACTATTGCTCGTACAATTTGTGTCGGGTTTTTATCTCTGATTGTGATGGGAACGCTACTGCTAATGATGCCTTTTGCCACTGTCTCAGGAACTTGGAACAGTTTCATTGTGGCCTTGTTTACTTCTACCTCCGCTGTTTGTGTGACTGGTTTAGCAGTGGTAGATACAGGAAGTGATTTTTCTTTTTGGGGGCAGTTGACCATCCTGTTTTTAATTCAAATTGGTGGTTTAGGCTATATGATGACCACTACTTTTTTGCTCTTGCTTTTAGGTAGGAAATTTGATTTAAGACAAAAATTTGCGATTCAAGAATCTTTTGACCGCCCTTTTTTACAAGGTAGTAGTAATCTGGTGCGATCAATTATTGCCACCACCATGATTTTTGAAATTACGGGAATCTTTTTGCTGTTGCGGACTTTTGTACCCGAATATGGTTGGAATAAAGGATTATGGTATGCCATTTTTCATAGCATCAGTGCTTGGAATAACGCAGGCTTTAGTCTATTTTCTGACAGCTTGGTTAGCTATCGCTCTTCTTGGGCAGTTAACTTGATTATTCCTGCTTTAGTTATTTTTGGCGGTATTGGCTACCAAGTAATTATTGAAATGTATTTATGGTCGATGAATAAAATCAAACGTAAACCCGAAAGATTTTGTTTTTCTCTGAACTTCAAGGTGGTAGTTAGCACCACTATTTTATTGCTAATTGTAGGAACAGCCTCATTTTTCCTAACTGAGTTGAATAATCCTGCCACTCTAGCGAATTTAAGCTTCGAGGATAAATTTTTAGCTGCTTGGTTTCAGTCCATGAGTACCCGAACTGCTGGATTCAATACTATTGATCTAGGAAATATGACTACTGCGGGCTTGTTTATCACCATGGGCTTTATGTTCATTGGAGCAAGCCCTAGCGGCACTGGAGGAGGGATTAAAACCACAACCTTTAGAATTATGTACAACAGTACTAAATCAGTTTTACAAGGGAAAAACGAGGTAATTCTATATCAAAGGGAAGTCCCCAGTACACTAATCTTAAAAGCCGTAGCGGTAGTATTTGGAACGGGAGCATCGATTGTGTTAGTCACGATTTTGATTAGTTCTATTGATACCCAGTTTAATTTTTTGCAAATTCTGTTTGAGGTGATTTCGGCTTTTGCCACAGTAGGTTTATCCACGGGCATTACTAGTAGTTTTGCCGTAGCTTCTAAAGTCATCCTCGTATTTTCGATGTATATCGGCAGAGTAAGTATCCTAATGGTAATTGCTGCTGTAATTGGAGATCCTCGGCCGAGTAGCTTGCAATATCCAGAAGAAAATTTGCTAGTGGGCTAAAGAGTACGGAGCGAAATAATACAATTAATTACAATACTGATAGTGAGCAATTAAAATGCAAGCGATCGCTGTACTTGTTTGGGAATAAAATCAAGTAGCACCGTTGCGCAGAGTCCATAGGCTATGAGAGTTAGCGAGATACGGAGAGGGAGGGATTCGAACCCTCGAACAAGTCACCCTGTTACAGCATTTCCAGTGCTGCGCCTTCGACCACTCGGCCACCTCTCCAGAAGCACCGATTTATAATTATACATGGTTAGCCGTTGCTGTCAAAATTTGCGCTTCTTTTTTGCTGTAGACTACAACATAAGCAATCTAAAAACACGATAAATAGCTAACTAGTATCTCGATTTATAATGACTAAAATTCATACTGTTAAAGTCCGCGATCACGCTACAGGAAAATGTCACATCGTCCAAGTTCCTGAAGATCAATATATTCTGCAAACTGCTGAACAGCAAGATGCTAAATTGCCTTTTTTGTGCCGTAACGGTGCCTGTACAAGCTGTGCTGTTAAAATTATTTCTGGAGAACTGGCTCAACCAGAAGCCATGGGACTATCTCCTAAGTTAAAGGAGCAAGGTTATGCTTTGCTATGTGTCAGCTATCCTCGTTCTGACTTGGAAGTAGAAACTCAAGAAGAGGATGAAGTATATCAGATGCAGTTTGGTCGTTATTTTGCCAAGGGTAGAGTTCAATTTGGTTTACCCTTGGATGAGGATTAGAGTCTTTGTCCGCTAATTTACATTAAGCGTGTTAGAGAGCTTGACCGAAACTTTCTCTGTAGCAAACGCGCTCTCTACTGAACCTTCCACCATACTTTTTAATCGGTTCATCTGCATAACCGAGAGGTAATAGACAACAAACATCTACTTCTTCAGGAATATTAAATGACTCCTTGACTTGCGCCGTCACAAAACCTTCCATGGGGCAGGAGTCTACCCCCAAACCTTGAGCCACAATCATCAAGTGAGCTACCGCTAACATCGTATGGCGATTTGTCCACGCTTCCAAAGATTCAAAACAGGGCTGGTTTTCAAATAGCTGAGGAATTGCACCGCGCATAAACTCCGCATATTTTTCATTGACCCCTCCTGCTGCTATCCCCAGTTGGATTATTTCTTCTATATAATCAGCATTTTGCACACGGCGATCGCCACAACAGATCAAAACTACTGGTGCTTGGGATACCTGGGGTTGGTTAAAAGCACAAGCCTTTAATTTATCTTTGTTTACCTGTTCTTGGACTACAATAAATCTCCAGGGTTGTAAATTATAACCTGAAGGTGCAAGAAGTCCTAAACGCAAAATTTCAGCCAAAGTATCTGCTGGAATGGGATCGGAGCGAAAAGCGCGAGCGGCACGGCGAGTTGAAATAGCTTCTTGGAGACTCAATTTGGACTGAGGAGTATTTTCAATATTCATACGAAATTGCCAGTAAATCACCAAAATTATATCAATTTAGCTTCCATACTTGGCAGGTTAGGGCGATCGCTGGGCAAATCAGTATGTAAAGAGTCGATTAATAATGGCTACCAGACTTACGATGCTGAATGGCAGTAATTCCCTGGTTCTCTAATACTTCACCATATTCTACAACTGCATAAATCAAAGTGCGATCGCCCGATGGCAAATAACTTTGAACAGTACATTCTAGATATGCCAAAGCTTCCTCAATAATTAAACAACCGTTGCTAGCGGTTTTAGTAGTTACATTGTCAAAGGAATTACTAACTTGCTCGTCGAAATTTCTTCTAACGTTTCTACCTTCATTAAGGATATTGAGGACAAATTTATCCCCAGGATTACCGAGCAAATCTGCATCTTGTGATTCAGCCAGGGCAATCATGATCCCAGGAGGATTAAAAGTTGCTTGAGATACCCAAGAAGTAAGAACACCACGATGAACATTATCATTACAAGTCGTGACGACGCAGAGGGAACCAACAATTCTACCGACAGCTTGGGCGGTGCGATCAATCTGAGTTTCGGTTACTGCTTGACGAGGAGTACGTAATCTTTTAGCTTTTTTCAGTTTTTGAGTGAACTCTTCCCCTGCTTGAATGCATTCCTTTAAAACAGCAGCATTGGGGCTAAAACGGACGCGAATTGGTTCAAAACCAAAGCTATAGTGAGCATCCCTCAGTTTATTTTCTAACATGGCGATCGCTTCTCCACTCCAACCAAAAGAACCAAAAACCCCTGCTAGTTTAGTTTTCGCTGCGGTAGCTAAGACAATCCCTAATGCTGTTTGAATTTGCGTTGGGGCATGACCACCCAATGTCGGGGAACCAATAATAAAACCATCACAAGTTTGAATTGCTGTAGTAATCTCTTCGGTGGAGGCTAGTTCACAGTTAATCGATTCTACCGTTACTCCCGACTGTACTAAGCCATGGGCGATCGCGCTGGCAATAGTTGCTGTACTACCATATGCCGAAGCATAAAGCAGGACTACTTTAAATTCTTGACTGGTTTGTTCTTGACACCACTGCTGATAATCGTAGCTAAAGCGACTGAGGCTATATTTAACTAAAGAACCATGAGCAGGAGCATATATTTTACTGCCTAGAGGGGCAAATTTAACTAAAGCAGTTTCTAACTGTTTAGTTTGGCTAGCGTGGAGACAGTCAAAATAGAAACGGCGGTCTGAATCTAGTTGTTTCCAGTTTTCATCAAAGATCGGTTCATCGCACAAATGCGCCCCAAACAACTTATCGGTATAGAGAATTTTACTTTGCGGATCGTAGGTACACAACCCATCTACCCAACGGGGAGTAGTGGCACGAATAAACTGTAATTGATGTCCTTGCCCTAAGTCCAAAGTATCATTGTCTCTAACAACTTTGATTTGGTCTTGCGATTGGGAAAAAGTCAAAGCATTCTTGAGGGCATTAGCTGCTGGTTTAGAACAAATAATCTTAGCTTGTGGTGCATACTCTGCTATTAGTTGTATCGTTACCAAGCGATTGGGATTGACGTGCTGTAAGATCAGGTAATCTAATTCTTGCCAATCCAGGTGTTGTGCTAAAGTTTCCAGGTAAATTTGCGTAAAAGATTGTCCTGGCGGATCGATTAAAGCTATTTTGTCGGCTTGAATCAGATATGAATTGGAAGTCGTACCTTTTTGACGAGAATATTCCACTTCAAACTTCAATCTATTCCAAGTACGCGATCGCAATACTCGTGTGTTTGTCCCAATTGACGCTATTTGAATGTCTCTTGGTTTTGTAGATGTTGGTTGAATAGTTTGTTGTTTCATTGTTTTTGTTAGTGGGTAGTGGTTCGTCGTTGATTACCGTTTACTAATTGTTGTTTATATCTTGCCGACACTTCTTGTTCAGGATTGACACCTTCAAAGGTGGGGGGTAGCCAGACTCGAACTACTAATAAAACGCCTAGAACTAATAAAAAAGAACATGTGGCTAATACTTGACTCCAGGGAATTTCTAGGATGCCTTTGACAATGATTTCTCTTAATACCGAAACAATTGACACTTCCACTGCTACGCCAATAGATACTCGGCGTTCTTGTAAATAAATGATTAATAAGCGGAATAATTCGACTAAAATCAGCACAAATAAAATATCAGCCGTGACTCTGGTAAAGTTCAAAGGCGGTAATAGAGACACAAACATCTCTCTTAACTGAAGCGTCATAAAGCCAAACAAACCAAGACAAAGAGAGATAATAAT
>CBDUCX010000154.1:0-12599 GCA_965365755.1 uncultured Pleurocapsa sp. | reverse complement strand
TAATATTTTTTTATCCTTTGCCCTTTGTCTTAACAATCAATGACCAACAACTAACGACTAACGACTAACAACTTTAACCTTTATGGAATTAGCAATATTCTTATCAATGGCAATACGAGTCCGTCCGACTTTAATTACAAAGGAAGGAAATCTTTGTTCGAGGGTAATCTGCATCCCTGTATGTACCCCCATTGCTAATAATTTTTTGACAATTTTTTCGTCTTGATTTCTAATTGCTGCAATCATACCTTGGGTTTTTGTTCCCAACTGGTTTAAAGGGCAATAGTGAACGGAAAAACCTTGAGAAAGCATTTTAAAAACTTAGCTCCATAATAGTTAATAATTGATTGAGCAGATAGCCCAAAGAAAAGGCAAAGAAAACCACAAAACTAGCGATCGCGATCGCATTTTTTGCTCCCCGTTCTTTGAACATAAATTGCAGTTGTGCTACGCAGGGGATAAACAAAGTGAGAGTGACTGCTGCCACAACTAATTGTTGTCCTGTCAGAATTCCCGAGGAATGTAGGTCAAACATGCCTGCTGCACCGTAGTCGCGACGGAAAAAACCGTATAAAAAGGTGGGTGCTGCTTCAGTTGGTAATCCCAACCACAGCATTATTGGTTCTAATCCCCTAACTACTAAATCGAATAATCCTGTGAGTTTACCTGCCCAAATTAAGACTGAGGCCAAGATAAACAAGGGCATAATTTCCCAAAAGTACCATTTAAGACGTACGTAGGTTTTAGTTAGGATGGCTTTGATGCGGGGTAGCCTTAGTGGAGGTATTTCCATATAAAAGCAAGAGGATTCTCCAGGAACTATTTTCCCTGCCAAAAAGCCAATACTTAGGAAGATTCCAATCATCACCGTAGCCCAGACAAACAAAGCGGTAGGTTCTTGAGACAATAAAGCTAAAATTACCCCAAGCTGCGCCGAACAGGGAATAGTCAAAGCTAATAAAAATGTCGCAATAATCCGTTCCCGTTTGCTTTCTAGGGTGCGGGTAACTAAAGTCGCCATCGTACCGCAGCCTAATCCTAATATTAAGGGAATTACCGATCGCCCTGAAAGTCCGATGGTTTTGAACAGGCGATCCATTAACAAGGATAGACGGGGTAAATAACCGCTATCCTCTAGTAAGGAAAACATTAAAAAGAAGGTGGTAACGATGGGTAAGACAATCGCCACCGCGTAACGAATCCCCAGAGTAATAATGCCGTAATCGTTGGCCAATAAATCCTGAATAATTTGCCAGGGAAAGATAGCAGCAACTACGGTATTAACAATGGGGTTAATCTGAGACTCAAAAAATCCCTCAATACCATCAACTAAAGTTCCCCCACCAAATACTCCGACAAACTGATAGACACCAAAATAAAGGACTAAAAGTAGAATAGGAATGCCCGTGACGGGATGAACCGTCAAATTATGCAGCCATTCATCTTCAACTATTGCTCTGTGTCTTAGGTTTACCGTGGCATCGCGATCAATCTCCATTGCCGCTTGATGGCGAGATTGAGCGATCGCATAGGTCAAAGATTCAGATAAACTTGCCTGGGTTTCGGCAACAATTCTTTCGATCTCAGGAAAATAAGGCTGTTGCTGTAGTTGCGATCGCATCTTGGGGTCTTGTTGCAATAACAATAAAGCAATGCTGCGTCGCGAAATAAGATCTTGCCATCTCTCATCGAGTAAGGATTCAATGCGACTAATAGCTGCTTCAATGGGTGAGGGATAGAGAATTTGAGGGGACATAATCTGCTACCTGGGCGATTAATTTTTTAAGTCCTATTTTTTTGGCTGCTGACATAGCAACCACAGGAATATCAAGACGATGTGACAATTGATTTTCATTAATCCAAATACCTAGCTTTTCCGCCTCGTCAATCATGTTAACTACCAGTAATACAGGTAATTCAGTTTCAATTAATTGCAAAGTGAGATTTAGCATTCTGCCTAGGTGTTTGGCATCAACTACGTGAATTATCAAATCTACCTGTTCGTCAGTGATTAGATCTCTGGCGACACTTTCTTCTTCCGTAATAGGAATTAAAGAATACATGCCTGGGGTATCCAAAAAAGTAATTTTGTGACCTGCAATTACCCGATATCCTTGAGCGACTTCTACGGTTGTTCCTGGATAGTTGGAAACTGTAACATAAGTACCAGTTAAAAGATTAAATAATAAACTTTTACCCACATTAGGAGAGCCAACTAAAGCTACAGTAGCTTGAGAATTAAGAGCATGATTTTGTGCAGATTTTTTAGACCTAAAGTCAAATAAATTCCAAGAGCTTTTTTTATTTTTTGGATTACAACTTTCTCGGCAATCGTGACAATCCATCTTTCTTGTTTACTCACTATATTAATGGTATTTATAAAGTTGATATTTTATCCGTAAATTTAGATACCAATTAGATATAAAATTTTGTTAATCTTCTTGTATTTTATTATTATTCTATTATCAAAAATTTAGGGGGTAACAACTAACAACTAACAACTAATTACCTAAAACTATTATGAACAGGAAAAACCTTATGTCCAATTATAAATAAGATCATACCCAATAGACCTTTAATTAAAGGTGGAGTCAGGATTAAAATGCAAACTAAACCTAATAATCCTGAGAGCCAAGCCATCAGTAAATGTATTTCATCGCGGTCGTGAATTAATAATAAAATAGTACCTATGCAGATTGAAAAAATAAGTAACCAAAATATTAACATTTCTTTAACTCCTAATAAAAATTATTTTGCTATATTCCTCAACTAACTTTATGATTAATAGTTAGTATTTAGTTCCGTTAAGCGGGATTAGTTTAGAGTACTTAGTTTAGAGTACGGCTTCTCTACAGAATAGTTAGTAGTTTAGTGGTTGATAGTTGTTAAAAGTACTCTACTTATCTACTTTCTACTTTCGTTGTTAAACACATCACCTTGACGCAAGGTTCTATAAGTTGCTGGCATTTGTTTTCCAATATTTCTGTCTTTGATTTACAACTATCATGTTCAATATCTATTGCCTTAGTTGTCGTTCCTGGTATAGGACAAAAATCATCTATTTGAGGACAAAACTGGGGTGGATACTCGATAATTTTAACTGTTCGGCGATTTTTTTTATTTAAGGCTAAATCTTGAGCAAAAATAAATTCACTGTAGTCGGCAATATTATCTAATCCAATAAGATTAAGCCAAATTTCAGCAGCCAACCAAATCCCAGTTTTGTAAACTATTTTCTTCCATGTTTTTGTCTTTTTAGCCATTGGTCTTTTGTCCTTTGTCTTTTGTTGTTTGTTATTCGTTATTCGTTATTCGGGTAATAACTAATGACTGACGACCAATGACCAATGACAATTTAAACCAAATATGCTTCTTGATAGGTTTTGATCGTGCAATCAGATTTGGGATATGCGACGCAAAGCAGCACGTATCCTTTGTCAATTTGGTTATCATCTAAAAAGCTTTGGTCTTCTTGATCGATTTCCCCTTCGACAATTCTGCCGACGCAACTGGAACAAGCCCCAGAACGACAAGAGGAAGGTAACTCCAAATCTTGTTCCTCTGCTGCATCAAGAATATACTCATCTTCGGGAACATCAATAGTGACATCTATTTCGGGGGGCTTTTTACGTTTCCCTTTAATTAAACGAACTTTGTAAGTAGTACCCATAATTTTTCCTTTTTGGTTAGTGGTTAGTGGTTGTCCTTTGTAATTTATTCTTTGTAGTTTGCTGTTGACTAATGATCAACGATTAATAACTAACTACAAGGCACAGCTGCGGGAGTTCCTTCCGCGACAGAGAAAGACTTACCACAGCCGCAGCCCCCAGTAGCATTGGGATTTTCAAAAGTAAAACCAGCTTCGGTTAAACTTTCGACAAAATCGACGACAATGCCATTTAAGAAAGGCGCGCTTTTGCGATCTAAATAGATATTGATTTTGTCTTGTTCAAAGACTAGATCGTCTGCTTCAGGGCAATCGACTATATCTAAGGCATATTCAAACCCGCTACAGCCACCATCGACTGCTGCAAAGCGAACACCTTTTTCGTTGGTAGTTTCATCAGCACCAGAACGGATAAAAGTGCGAAGTCTGAAAGCTGCTTTTTCGCTTAAAGTTATGGTCATGGTCTTTCTCCTGTATTGTTAGTAGTTAGTAGTTAGTGGTTAGTAGTTTGTCTTCAATCCTGCCCTCTGCCCTCTGCCCTGACGCGCTAGCTAATCCTTTAGGGCTGCTCTCTGCCTTCTGACCGCATACGGGACAATCAGGATCTTTGTAGGTATGAAGCTTCTGAAACTCTACGTTGGCTAAATCCATATTGAGTAACTGTCCTAGAAGGGGTTTCCCCAATCCTGTAATCAACTTGATAGCTTCTATTGCGCTCATACATGCCAGAGTGCCAGAAACTGCACCCAGTACGCCAAAAGCTCGACGATCCCAGTCAGGTTTTTCGGGAAAGAGGCAGGAAAGACAGGGGGTTTTACCTGGAATAATAGTAGTGAGATAAGCCTCCATACTGTTCATGGCAGCTTCCACCATGGGCTTATTCCAGCGTACACAGGCTGCATTAAGCAAATCTCGTTCGGGAAAATTGTGAGCGCAACTGAGGGCAATATCAGAACGCTGGACGAGAGCATCTACATTGTCAGGATTGATGTATTCGGCGATCGCTTCAACTTCTACATCGGGGTTAATCTGAGTCAGGGTTGCTTGAGCTTTGGTAACTCTGGTTTTACCCACCCAGTCATCCGTCATCAAAATCTGACGGTTCATATCGTCCAGACGTAACTCGCCACCTCGAACTAGAATCAACTTCCCAATACCAGCAACCGCTAGGTAAAGAGCTACAGTACCCCCCAAACCACCTACTCCAGAAACCAAAGCAGTAGTATTTTTCAAGGCTTTTTGTCCTTGTTCCCCTAAATCGGGAAGCTGAATTTGTCGGCTATAGCGTTCTAGTTCTTTTGGTGTCAGCATGATTTACCTCTGTTGTTTGCTATTCGACAATTATTTTGCCTCTGTTTTTTTAGTAAGTTCATCTAAAGAAACAAAGTTTTTCGGTTTGCTTTGAAATACTTTAAACAACTTAGTTTCTAGGGGACTAGAAGTAAGAAACACCTGATAGGCTTCTTCTAAAGCCATACCGTACTTTTCTAGTTTTTCGGTTTCATCAACATCAGGAAAAGCAGCATCTACCTCATTAATCAAGACAGAAAACTTTTTCAAAATATGGAGGCGATTGATATTTACAAAATCGCGATCATATTCAATATCAAAAAATTGTAAATAATCTTCCGCATCAGTCAGGTTTTGGAATTCTGTTAGAGTTTTTGGTGTAGTTTCAGCCACGGTCATTATGATCACTCCTTATATATGATTTCGGTTAGTTGGGTGTGGGTTTCGAGATTAATCTATTGCAACTGTGCTTCCCAATTTTTTAGCTGCTCTTTTAGTTCAGTCAATTGACTAAATATCTCGTAGGTTTTGGTTGCCTCCTCGATTAGTTTTTCGTAATCTGTGGGTAAACCTTCGGCAAGGTCATGCAAATCCATTTTCATTTGACCTGCTTTACTGTTGAGCCGCCTGACTCTTTTCTTCAACTCGGCAACAGCTTCTGGGGTTGGTTTGGTAGTAGTAGTTTGAACCATTTTTCAATTGATAATTAATAATTGATTTAGCCATCGGCAGCATCAGGAAACTTCTCAATACTCTTTAAACCCGATTCGACTAATCGCTCACCTTGAGCAGCTAACTTCTGGAGAGAAGGATAGCCAAACCTTTGAGCATCTCTAAGAGTACGAGACAGTACGATTAAACGACCAGTCCAAATGATCGCCCAACCAAAGCCTTCGTGGGAAAGATCGGTTACAACTTGGCAGAGTTTACCTGTTTGTTTTTCGATACAAACTGCGATCGCTCGATAAAAACAAAGAATCCTTAACTGAGTAGCGGGATCGACATCCCCTTCAACAGAAATTTTGCTTTTCTTTTCTCTGCTAACTACAAAATTAGCGATTACTAATTCATCTTTCCAAGTACGATAAACACCATAATGATCCTGGGCGCGTACTTGCAAAACTAATTCTTTGAGAAAGGTACTTTGTTCGACAATACTGGTAGTTTCGGTAGTAGTGGTTGTAGTAGTCATGATTTTTGGTGGGTAGTGGGTAGTGGGTAGTAGGTAGTATTGAGTTATTACTTATTACTTATTACTTATTACTTATTACTTGTTACTTAGTCTCATTCCTCTTCCTCTTCAAAATCAAAACTTTTCGTTGTTTGCCCTAAAGCTTTACGTAACCAAGGAGGAGGATTGCCTAATGTTTTGACCAAGCTATTAAGAACATCAGTAATTTGATCGTCTTTGTTTTCAGCTTTTAGCGGAGTAATCTTGTTTTTTAAAAGACGAGATGCAGCACTGCCTCCGATTGCCGAAACATAAACGATCTTACAGTCGGCGACTGCATTGATTTTGGGAACTAACTTATCTTCATTGCCATCTTCTTGGAGATTTCCGCCAAATTCAACCGTGTTGAGGAAGTTATAACCTTCAGAAGAGACATCATAAACATCGACTTTTTTTGCCCAACCAAAGTGAGCATTAATGTGAACGTTATCTTGGGTAGTAAAAGCGACTTTCATCTTGTTCAATCTCCAAAATACAAATTATTGCTTTGGTATTACCTGTCATTAGTTACTTGTTGGAAAAGAGAAATAGCAAATAATCAAAAATCTAAATAGTGACTTGCCTTAGTAACGGCATTATTAATATTAGTTGTCGCTGATTCAATTAGTTCTTGTATAGATAGAAAACCAAAACTTTGATAGCCCCAGATCAGGGAATACAAAACTAAAACTCCGCCACAAGAAATAACTGCCGAACTAAATTCTTTATTTCTTAAGTGAACATAAGTTTCTGTGGGATACCCTGACCTTTGCTCAATAATTGAACCTATTGCATTGTAAAAAGCATTAGTGAGAAGCTGATTAAGAGGATCGAGATTAAAATTTTTGTTGGAATGTTCTTCTTTATCTAGAGAAACAACTAGTTGCTCGATCAGTAATTCGTTAGACCAGTCGCGATATTGACTAAGAGTATCAACCAAACGTATTTGTTTGATTAACTCTTGTAGAAAAGGATGTTTAAGTTTATTTGACTGTGTGTTTAACAGTGGTGGTTTTTCTAACAGTAAAGCTTGATTCATTGTCCTTACCTCTTCTCCAATAACCAGAAAACTATAAATTCCAATTGACTAACGACTGACGACTATTACCTAATGCCCTAATTCAATAAAAATATTGCCGACATCGAATAAAAACTGCATTGAACCTTTATATCCCACTAAGCAACGCGAACCATTACCCAGGCGATCGTAGATGGGATAACCCATACGATATAGGGGAATATTTAGTTTTTTAGCCAGATCTTTACCCTGGGAATTAGTAATAATTAAATCTGAACCAGGAGCTAAGTTTTCTAAGTCTTCTAAATCTCCAATAGTTACATTTTCCAAAGGTAATTCTTTGAGTATTGGAGACTTAGTAGTAGTGACAGCAGCCTGAATTTCTGCTCCCATCTCTTTTAGTAGCCAACTGGTTTGATAGAGTAAATCGGGTTCTAGAGCCAAGGAAATCTTTTTACCACCGAGATAAAAATGGGTATCTAGGATCGCATCCTGTAGTTGACGACGCTGACGTTGATATTTTTCGGGGATTTGGGGTTTAAATTGCCAATCATCAGTCTCATTAGTTTTATAACTGGCAATTTGTGCCAGCAGCCAAATAAACTTATCTACTCCGCCCAAACCTGTTAAACGGGTTACTATTTCATAATTAGTACCAAATTTTTCTTTTAAAGTTGACGCAGCAGCACGCATACTTTCCCCTATGGCAATGGTAAAAAGCGATCGCTCTAATTGCCGTAACTCTGATAAAGAAGTACCACCAGGAGTTTTGCTGTTGTAATCATCATCCAAATGTCCGTCTACTGAACCCGATAAATCGGGAATAACCAAGGGTTTTAAACCAAAAGCCTCGACTATTTCTTTAATTTCCTCAACATCTCCAGGAGACAGCATAGAACCAGCTAAAATTGTTACCTGTTCTAATTCTGTTGGCTGAGATGTCTCTACCGATGTGCCATAATCTGTAGCAACAATTGAGTTTACCGCAGTAGCAAAACCATCCTGTAACCCACCTTTGTAATCGGGAGTGGAAGCAAAAATAATTGGTAAGTAATTCAGTTCGGGATGGCGCTTACGAATCGACTTGAGGATACCGTCCATATCGTCTCCCCGCGTCTCCGTTAACCCCGTAGTTAGTAAACCAATTAGGTCAGGTTTAGCACTCTCTACTAAAGTTAAAAGTGCCTGTTCGATATTATCTTCACCCCCCAAAATCGTAGTCACCTCGGTCATCGCCGTAGTGGCTAAGGGAATCGCCTCGCGGAAATGCCGTACCAACAACACCTTGGCAAAAGCCGTACAACCTTGAGAACCATGAAACAAAGGCACAATTCCTTTCAATCCTAGAAAAGCTAAGGCTGCACCCAAAGGAGGACTCTGCTTGAGAGGATTAACAGCTACAGATTTTTTGTTGCGGGTGATAGTAGTCATGGGCTTTTCTAAGGAAATAGAGGAATCAATACTTAATTACTTGTTACTTAATTACTTGTTACTTATTACTTGTTACTTGCTACTTGATCCCAAGGTGCTGGTTGTCTAACCTGCTGCCATATAGGGCTATAAAGGGCGCGATCAAATTCTTTTGCCATCTCGATTAGTCCCACATATCCTGCATAGGGGGTATGACGTTCTTGGTTGATATCGAGGAAGGGAATTCGGGCTTTGAGGGCAGTATATTGATTACGTCCTCCAGCTACGAGCATATCGGCTTTAGTTTTAGCAATTACTTTTAATAGCTCTTTAGCGTTACCTTTGGCGAGGGCAATACCGTCTTTGCCCAATAACTTCTTGATTTTGGCTTTATCTTCTTCGGTACTCTTTTTAGTGCTGGTGGCAACTACTTTCATCCCTAAGTCTTGAGCTGCGGACATCACCGACCAACTTTTGACCCCTCCTGTATACAACACCATCCGTTTACCTTTAAGGCGTTTACGATAAGGAGCAAGTTCTACATTGAGTTTGGCAGTTTCTTCCGCGATTACGGTTTCTACTCTCTGTTGTAAAGCTTCATCGCCTATTTTTTGAGCAATATTGCGCAAACAACGGTTCATATCCCCCACGCCATAGAAAGACTCTTCGATATAGGGAATGCCGTAACGTTCCTCCATTTTGCGCCCCATATTAATCAGGGCTTTGGAGCAAATCATCACATTGAGTTTTGCCCGATGAGCATAACGAATCTCTTCAAAAGTAGCAACACCAGTAATCTTGGAGAGAACGCGAATACCAACTTTTTCCAATAGAGGTAATACGCTCCATACTTCCCCTGCAACGTTGTATTCCCCGATTAAATTAATATCGTAGGGAGTCGTATATTCAGGTTCGGCAGTACCGACAACGTAATCTAATAAAGATTCTCCAGCCAACCTATTACCCAAGTTTTTACTACCAACAAAACCAGGAGAATTAACAGGAATTATAGGAGTCTCAAACTTTTTGCTTGCTGCTTCGCAAACGGCATCCAAGTCATCGCCAATTAGAGCCGTAACGCAGGTGGAGTAAACAAAAATCGCAGGAGGATTATAGCGTTTAATTACTTGAGAAATTCCTTTATAAAGTCGTTTCTCTCCTCCAAAAATAATGTCATTTTCGCTAATATCTGTCGTGAAACCCATCTTGTAGGTAGTCGAACCAGAAGACAAACTACCGCGACTACCCCAAGAGTTGCCCGCACAGGCAATGGGTCCGTGAACTAAATGTGCTGCATCGGTAATAGGAACAAGGGCAATAGATGCTCCATCAAAGGCACAACCTCCCTGGGCTGCTCCTGGTTTAGCTTGTTGAGTGCAGGCTTTATTTTTACCTTGCTCTCCTTTTTTATGATTGTGTTCGCAACCTGGTTCGCTCAGGAGGTCTGCGATTTTGCCTTTGGTGAGTTTCATAGTTCTTTTAACAGATATACTGCGTAATATCTTCTCCACAGTCTCCTTCTAAATAACTGAGGGCGCGGAGACGTAAACTGACAACTTCGTTATATAAAGGATTAATTTTACAAAGAGGGGGAATGTGGAAGGTTTTACCCAAAATAGTTACATCCCTCTCAAAGGGACAGCTACAGGGAATTAAATTACAAAGAAAATGGGCGAATTTATCGTTAGTAACTTCGATGTTATTTACCCAGCGACGTAGGAAATAAAAAGGATCGAAGTAGAATTTTTTGGTAACGGTCGAGTTATAGGGGCTATGGGTATGAGTAGACATAATGGTGTCCTCAATTTTCTGTAACCTGTTCTAGTTCTTTACCCAGACAACCGACGACGCTATTAGTTTCTAAAAAATGTACGGAATAAATATAAGCAGTTTGCAAATATGTACCGATGGAAATGATATATCCTTCATCTCCTTTGTTAGCTAAAGTTTCACCGATTCTTTTACCTGGGAATGTGCCATCATTGCGAATTTTTTTGCGGACTCTAACTTTAGAATCAAGATCGAAATCTGGTTCGCGATCGAGTTCTACATCACCTAGTTTCATGGTTTTCCTTGTCAGTTAACAGGTAGGGGCGAATTAAGATTCACCCTTACAAGGTATAAGTCATCAATTAACGAATTAAGTCGAAAGAAATATCAGTTTTGGCAGGAATGATAGTCTGGCGATCAAGTTCGTCGAGGATGGTGTTAACAATCCAGTTATGCAGATTGAGCGCACCTTTGTAACCTAGGGTTTCATAGCGGTGCATATGATGGCGATCAAAGATTGGATAGCCAATGCGTACCAAAGGAGTATGGGTATCACGCCAGAGATATTTACCGTAGGAGTTACCGATTAAGAGGTCTACTGGTTCGGTAAACATTAAGCTGCGTAAGTGCCAGAGGTCTTTTTTGCCCCAGATGGTGGAATTTTGACCGTAAGGGCTAGCATCCAATACAGCTTGTAGTTCAGCTTCAAATTCCTCATTGGTGTTGGTGACGAGGATATGAACTGGTTCTGCGCCTAATTCTAGTAAAAAGTTAACCAAACCAAATACATGGTCGGGATCGCCATAAAGAGCAATACGTTTGCCATGAATCCAAGCTTGGGAATCAGTCATTGCATCAACTGCACGACCTCTTTCTTCCACTAATTCTTGGGGAACAGGCTTACCAGTGATTTCGGAGAGTTTGCTTAAAAACTCATCAGTACCCTTGATACCAAAGGGACGGAAGTTATAAGTTTGCTGACCCGATTCTTTTTCAATCCATTCTTGAGTCTTGGGAGTGGTGTATTTTTGGAAGAAGAAAGTACCTTCAGCATTAATTGAATCAGCAGCGTCTTCCAGTTTTGTTAGACCATTATACATTTTGAATTCGCCAGTGTTAGGAGAATCAAATGAATCGGCGTTATCAGAAAGAACAGTGTAGTCAAGATCAAATAACTGGAGAATGCGTTTTAGTTCGCGGATATTACCAATATAAGGATCGAAGCCCAAGTTGAAGTTATACTTACCGTTAGTAGTTTCTTGTTTTTTATCTTTAGTTAAGCAACTCAAAATACCTTTGAGCATATTGTCGTAACCAGTAATGTGAGAGCCGACAAAGCTAGGAGTATGGGCATAAGGAACGGGGAAGTCTTCGGGAATTGAGCCTCTGTCTTTTGAGGTTTGGATAAATGCACCCAAGTCATCACCAATTACCTCAGCCATACAGGTAGTACAGAGGGCAATCATTTTGGGCTTATATAGTTGATAGGAGTTTGCCAACCCATCTACCATGTTGTTGAGTCCGCCAAATACTGCTGCATCCTCAGTCATGGAGGAGGAAACAGCTTGGAAAGGCTCTTTGAAGTTACGAGTTAAGTGAGTACGGAAGTAAGCGACGCAACCTTGGGAACCATGTGAGTAAGGTAAAGTTCCTTCAAAACCTGCTGCCACAAAGAGAGAACCCAAGGGTTGACAGGCTTTAGCTGGGTTGACGGTTAGGGCTTCGCGATCGAAGTTTTTCTCGCGGTAATCCCAAGTTTTTGTCCATTCAGCAATTCTTGCTACTTCTTCCTTGCTGTGCGCTCCTTCAAACTGACGCTTGTATTCAAACAAGTCCTGATAGGGGTCAGTTTGGAATAAATCAAAGTGGTCTTGAATCTTACCTGCTTCTGAAGTTACAGCAGGAGTTAAATTTCTTTCAGTGTTCTCAGTCATGACACTTTACCTCTGAGGAGAATATTATTGGTTGGTTTTCAGTCATTTGTTGTTCGTTCTTTCTTTGTCATTAGTCATTTGTTGCTTGCTTTTTTAGTTCTCATAACCAACTAACAACTAACGACTAACGACTAACGACTATTTATTTTTCCCAAGGATTTTTGATTAAACTCCAAGTTGGGTTGTTGATTGCCAGGTCCATGTCGCGAGCGAAGACAGCAAAGCCATGATAGCCGTGATAAGGGCCTGAGTAATCCCAGGAGTGCATCTGACGGAAGGGCAGAGCCATTTTTTGGAAGA
>CBDUCX010000153.1:0-12651 GCA_965365755.1 uncultured Pleurocapsa sp. | reverse complement strand
GTTGGATTTTGATATGTCCTATGTAATTTTTTTATACAAAATAGATGTAATACGTTTTACTACGATTTTAAAGACAAGTCTAAGGACAATGTAATTGAATTAAAACTCGCCTGGAAGGAATTAGATCCTAAGCGAGATATTCCCAGTCGTTTTTACACAGAAACCGTTTTATTACCAGATTTAAATGCCAATGGAGAACCCAAAGTCGATGCTCAAGGTAACTTTCAGCATTGTCAGAAGCAACAAGTCGGTTTAGTGGGAATGCACATTTCCCACTAAACTAAATCCTCTATTAGAAGAGTTAGGAATTCAGTTTTTTGCCAAACCTCGTCGTAATATGAAGAACAAGCTAATGCGCTTTCATGACAAGCTTTTATCCCGTCAACGTTCAATTATTGAAACCATCAACAATCAATTAAAAAATATTTCTCAGATTGAACACTCTCGTCATCGATCGCCCGTTAATTTTTGCGTTAATGTTCTCTGTGGATTGATCGCTTATTGTCATCAACCTAAGAAACCTAGCCTTCGTCTTGATTGGCTTTTACCTCAATCTGCTTAACCCGAACTCAGGTTATTTAGTTGTATTTTCTTCAGCCTGCAATTTGCTTTAGGTATCTTTTCCTATTCTTGATTGCGTGAATGATGAGTTAATAATTTTAAAATACCAAGCGATCGCATTATTTAAGACTTTTAAGGTCGCTGTGGAAATTATTCTGCTTATTAAGTTGGACTTTTCATTATTTTCGGCAAAAAACTTTATCTAGAATCACTAGAGGGAATAATTGCTGCTACACGCTCTGATACACTATCAACGGAAAACTGGCGAAAAGTACTAAAAGCAAGGTCTAATATTTTCTGAGGTTTAATATCATCCTGAATCAAGCTCCAAAGTCTTTGAACTTCATCAGTGTGAAGTCTCTCACCTTCTGTCAAAGCTATGAGTAACTGCTGACGTAAATATTTTCCCTCTTCTGAGAGAAGATATTCTAAGCTTAAACGTGCAGTGGGTAAGATGTCAAAGCTATCATCAGAACTAGCAATTTCAATCATATTTTCTAGTCTTGACCACTGAAATTTGCCATCTTTAATCAAAACATCGAGTAAGCGCCTTCTCAATTCAGGTGATTCTCCTGTTAATAATCTTTGAGATACATAGGGATAAGAGACTTCTACAATCTTGAAGTCTGGGTTGAGACTCAGTGCCAATCCTTCCTGAGTAATTAGAGAACGAATAATTAAAGCAAACTTAGCTGGTAAGCGGAAGGGATACTCATACATTAATTCCGAAAATTCATCAGTGATGGTTTTAAAATTGAAATCACTAACGCTCTCGCTAACTGCATTCCCCAAAACAGTTTCTAGGGCGGGGATAATTGGTTGAATATCAGTATCAGGGGTTAAAAATCCTAAATTAACAAAATCTTGAGCCAAAGCTTCGTAGTCACGATTAATTAGCTGCACCACAGCACTAGCGATAGTTTCCTTCATCGACTCAGATAACTGATCCATCATGCCAAAGTCAATATACGCCATACGTCCATCAAGGGTGGCAAACAAATTGCCAGGATGAGGATCAGCATGGAAAAAGCCATACTCCAGTAACTGGCGCAGACCAGACGTTACACCAATTTTCACTAAATTATCCGCATCTAATCCCGCAGCTTCCAGCTTTTCTAAATCGGTTAGCTTAATGCCGTCAATCCACTCTAAGGTTAATACGAAGTTGTTGCAATATTGATTGTAGATAACTGGAACTTTTACTTCAGGATCTCCCGCAAAATTCTGGGCAAACTTTTCGGCGTTTTTCGCTTCGTTAAGATAATTTATCTCTTCAAATAATTTTAAGCCAAACTCATCAACAATTAGGGTTAAATCATGACCAAGATTAAGGGGTAACCAAGGCTCTACCCAACTAGCCAAAAGTCTCATCAAATAGAGATCAAGACTTAATTGTGGACGTAAATTGGGACGCTGAACTTTAACTGCTACTGTTTCTCCACTGTAAAGCACAGCTTTGTATACTTGACCCAGACTAGCAGCCGCAACGGGGTGAGGAGAAATATTTTGATAAACTTCAGAAATTGAGCGCCCTAATGCCGACTCGATAATATTAAAGGCAATGTGACTGTCAAAGGGAGGTAGTTGATCCTGTAGTTTGGTCAACTCATCTAAAAAGTCTTTGCGAATTAAGTCTGGCCTGGTGGACAGTGCTTGTCCAACTTTGATATAGGTGGGGCCGAGAGTAGTAATAATCTTACGTAGTTCTCTGGCTCTTTTCGGCTGATTAATTTCTTCTCTATTGGTCAATTTATCTAGATAGAAGTGCAAGATAAAATTACCAAATAGCCAAATAACAGCGATCGCTCGCCAGATTACTTGCCAAGGTCTGAAACGATAATGAGACGCGATTGCCTCTGCATCATAGCGTAGGGATTGACTAGGGTCTGACTGAGAATAATTCATTGTTAGTTGCTGAACGCCGAAACGTACAGATAAATACTTAACGGACTTCGTTTTGTAACTCTACTGATATTTATTTGATATTTATTAATCATATTAGTATACAAAACTACATTTTGCTTAATGAAATATTATCTTTCACTTTCAATATTTCTACTGACTTGTAAATACATTTTCATTGATACTGGTGTGCGCAGTTCATGATTACTACTATATATTGTGCCCAGGAATGAGACAGATTAGCCACTTGTGGAGATTTTATGGTTAATTTGTCTGCTGATGTAGATAGAGTCTCTGATTGAAAGACAAATGGAAATTGTGAGGCTAATAATTATAGCAATACCTAGTTGAGCTAGGACATTGTTACTCGTTACTCGTTACTTTCGCTCCTCATATCCTTCATATCCTAACCTAACTTTGTACAGCTATAGTTGTCCCCCCAGGCATTCATTGGATTACCTGGGAAAAAGCAATAGCGATCGCTAGTAACTTCACCGATTGAAAACCAATTGATTGAAGAGCAGTCACACCTTTGTTTCTTCTAATATCAACTTAGAACGCCTTACATCTTCGGGAATAGCAACAGGATAATCACCAGTAAAGCAGGCGGAACAAAAGTGATCAGTATTCTCTTGGGTTGCTTCTAACATTCCCTTCCAAGATAAATATGCCAAAGTATCGACACCAATACGTTCTTCAATCTCCTTAACAGACTTTGTAGCAGCGATTAGGTGATCCTGGCTATCGGTATCAATGCCATAAAAACAAGGATGAGTTACAGGAGGAGAAGAAATTCTCATGTGTACCTCAGTTGCCCCTGCATCTCTCAGGGTTTTAACAATCTTTTTGCTAGTTGTGCCTCGCACGATGGAGTCATCGACAATAATAATTCTTTTCCCCTGTAAAGCATCTTTGAGAGTATTAAGCTTCATCCGAATGCCTGCCTCACGCATACTTTGGGTAGGCTGAATAAAGGTACGTCCCACATAGCGATTTTTAATTAGTCCTTCACCATAAGCCAGACCAGATTCACGAGAAAATCCGATCGCCGCAGGAATACCTGAATCAGGAACACCAATTACTAAGTCGGCATCGACAAAAGATTCTTTAGCTAGTTGTCTACCAATGCGAACACGATAGCTATACAAAGTTTCATCATGCATTAAGCTATCAGGGCGAGCAAAATAGATCATTTCAAAGATACAGAGCTTTTTCTCCGCTTTTTCTTCCCATTTGATTGAAGCAATGCCTGCCTCGGTAATCCATACTAGTTCTCCTGGCTCAACATCCCGTATATATTCTGCGCCGATTATATCTAAACCACAAGTTTCGGATGATAGTACGTATCGTTCTTTTTCCCCGTCTTCTCCTGATAAAAGACCAATTACTAAGGGACGAATCCCATGGCGATCGCGCACACCCATTAAGCCATCAGGAGTCGCAATAGTCAGACTGTATGCACCACGACATAGTTTAAAAGCGCTAATCGCTCCTTGGACCCAATCTTTACCTTGATTGACTTCATCAACTATGGTCAAGGCGATCATTTCGGAGTCGGTAGAAGTGATAAAATTAGAATCTCTGTGGCGCAAATGCTGGCGAAGTTCTACGGTATTAACTAAGTTACCGTTATGAGCCAGAGCTAATTTACCTAGCCTGCTACCTAAAACAACGGGTTGAGCATTTTCTTTTAAACTAGAGCCAGTGGTCGAATAGCGAGTATGACCAACAGCAATTTCTCCTGGTAGCTGCTCTAAGATTTGTTGGTTAAAGACTTGAGATACCAATCCCATATCTTTGTGGCAGTAGACATCACCCTTATTTAAAGTAGCGATTCCTGCTGATTCTTGACCCCTGTGTTGCAGAGCATAAATACCAAAGTATGTCAGTTTGGCTACTTCTAACGTTTTTTCTGGGGCATATATCCCAAAAACACCACAGGCTTCTTCTGGTTTATCATCACGCTCAACACTCATTAAAGAATCAGAATCTTCTGTCCACTCGAAAGATTGTTGTGGCATCATGCTATTGGTTTGCTCCTACCTTGCGGTAAATAAATATTTATAACGGAAAAAAGATGCTCTAAATACCTTCTAGACTAACCGTTTTGAAAAATAATTTTGATTTAATGCTGGCAATAAACTGCTAGATCTAGTAGCTCATTTAGACCACTAAAAAGCTCACTATCTGGAAATTTTGCTAATACTAATGCTAGGGAATTAATCTATTTTCTATTGCTTGTGTCCAAACAATCGCTAACTCCTTAATGTTAACATTAATTAAGGAAAGATTATCATTTGTTAAAATTTCTAGGTTTGATTGGGGTTGGCTAACTACACCAATTTTACTCCAGTGATTAATTAAATTATCGCTCAAATAAGACTCCCAGGTATCAGCCATTTTTGGGCTAACAGAGACGATGATTTGACTGGCGACTTCACCAAACAACACTTCATCCAAACGTTGCGACTCAGATACAGGAATGCTTACCCTTGCACCTAGATCATTACCTATACAAGCTTCCGCTAGGGCAACTGTTAGTCCCCCCTCAGCCAAATCGTGAGCTGATTTAATCCAACCCTGACCTATGCCATGACGGCAAGCTGCTTGAACTCTTTTTTCTAAGGCAAAGTCTATTACGGGAGGTTTACCTGCCACCGTCTGATGAATTGCTGCCAGGTACTCCGACGCGCCCAGAGGAGATTGAGAAGCAATTGAAGTGCTGGAGGTAGAGGCGCAACCAAGCAGATAAATTATGTCTCCTGACCTGATCCAGGACTGCCCACAAATTTTAGTAATATCGGGTACTAAGCCCACCATCCCAATTACGGGAGTAGGATAGATTGGTTGAGGATTACCATCAGAGTCCAGAGTTTCGTTATAGAGTGAAACATTTCCGCCAGTGACAGGAGTAGACATCTCTCGACAGGCATCGGCCACCCCTTGACAAGCATTAGCTAGTTGCCAGTAGCCGACTGGTTTTTCAGGACTCCCAAAGTTGAGGTTATCCGTCACAGCTAAGGGTTCGGCTCCTACACAACTTAGATTACGGGCTGCTTCTGCCACGGCAGCTTTGGCACCTTCATAGGGATTGAGATAGACATAGCGGGAATTACAGTCAGTAGTTGCAGCCACTCCAATAGTGCAGTCTCCGGGTTTAGCATCTATGGGACGCACCCTAACTACGGCTGCATCTGCTCCACCAGGAAACAAAATAGTATTGTTTTGTACCTGATGGTCGTATTGGCGATAGATCCATTGTTTCGAGGCGATAGTAGGGGTATCTAAAAGCTGTAAAAGAATTTCGTTCCAGGTTTTGTATGTTCCCTGAACATCTATGCCCTGATAATCACATCCTGGTAAACTATCTACCCTCCATTGGGCAGCTTCCTTGGCGTAGGGGGGAGGTTCCCTCAATAACTCTCTATGATAAATAGGAGTATCATCCGCAAGGGCAGTAGCGGTAACTTCTGCTGCTATTTCACCTTGGTATAGTATTCTCACTACAGGTTCTGCAATTACTGAACCTGCTACTACTGCCTGAAGTTCCCATTTATGAAAGATATCAATTAACTCTTGTTCTCTACCTTTCTGGGCAACAAATAGCATTCTTTCCTGAGACTCCGAGAGTAGGTACTCATAGGGAGTCATGCCGTTTTCTCTAGCAGGTATTAAGTCTAAATCTAATTCAATGCCTACCCCACCTTTATCTGCCATCTCAGAGGTAGAACAGGTTAATCCTGCTGCACCCATATCCTGTGCTGCTACTACTGCACCAGTTTTAAAAGCTTCTAAGCAAGCTTCCACTAAAGACTTTTCTAGAAAAGGATCTCCTACCTGCACCGCAGGGCGATCATCCATCGAATCATCAGTTAGCTCAGAACTAGCAAAACTTGCTCCTCCCATACCGTCTCTACCAGTGGTGGAGCCAACGTACAGTACGGGATTTCCGATCCCTGACGCACCAGACTTAACAATCTCATCGGTTTCCATCAAACCCAAGGCCATCGCGTTAACTAAAGGATTACCTGCATAAGCCTGATCAAAATAGATTTCCCCCGCTACAGTCGGCACACCGATGCAGTTATGAGTCACAATGCCTGAAGTGGTAACAAACAAGTGAGTGTTGTCTACTTCCACGTCATAAACCAAAGTGTCACTGACAGCTTCCGCTTCAACATCTTTGATCTTGACAAAGGCTAGTTGATCGCTAATAAAATATCGTGGAAAGGAATGTTTGTTGCCGTCGTATTTGTTTAGAGCGATCGCCAATTGTTGATTACGTTCTTTATCAAAAATATCAGACAGTAAGTTTAGTCCAGTGTAATTATTGATTTCTAATTGCCAAAGAGGCGAACTAATATATTTACGCCCCTCAATTGTTCCTTTTTTAGCTGCCTGACAGTGGATATCAGGAATAATCCCCTGACTTTGTAATAACAGTAAAGTTTGTTCAAATAGTTGTTTACTGGTGGTAGCAAAAGATATCTTTGCGTGATTGCCGTTAGTTTTGGTGGTTAAACAACCATCTCCTCGAAACAATCCTTTAAGAACTTCTTTCTGTAACTTGCTAGACCACTGAAATACATCATAAGCAATAGCTTTGTTGGTAGCAGAGTCGCCACATTGCCAAACTTCTTTTAAAATATATCCCCACAACCATGAAGTAGCATAAACAATTGTGGTAGAAGTCCTTTTTTCAGTACAAGGGCGCAGTCCTAAACTTTCTAATCCTGCTATGACATCGTCAATGTATTCTGACTCGTGATCAGCAAAGCTAAAAATAATTTTGTAGGTATTGCCATTTTGGGATACACAACCTTTAGCAAGGTAGTACCCAATCAAACGAGCCAATAAATTATTAACAGTAACAACTGCAGGAGAACAATTAGCCTTACCACTACGTCGATAGAGCTTGAGAGTTCGACGAGAAATATTTAGTAATGATTCTAGTTTAAGGAAATGAGTCAAGGGCAGGTATCCCTTTTGCCAATAGCGATGACGTTGAGTAGGGGAAGGTTCAATTTCCTTTAATGCTGCGGTAGCTTCCTGGTTTGGCTGCCAATTACCAGGTAAATCTATATATACATCTTGATGTTGTTCGTTTAACGTGGCTAATAAGTCGATTTCTGTGGGGTACTTGTTCTGAGGGGGAAAGTCTATAATTACAGGGATACAGTCCCCTTTTTCTAATTTAGCTGCTGGCTTGATAACGCGATCGCCATGTTCTAAAATCAATAGAGGGTGATCGGGTGTGACAGTTAAGCTACGTCCCAATGCTGTACGGATTTTAATTAGTTGTTTAGTACTACGTTTAAAAATTCTCCTGACAGGTTGCCAACAACTTTTATGAGTATCAGGATCGTAAGAAAGAGTTTCTATCTGTTCTAATTTTGGCAACTCGAAAGTCTCTTGGTTCTCTGGCATCAGAGATTCTACGAAATTACCGATAGTGTCAAAATGAACGCCTCGATCATTACGCCAGATAAAAGTCTCATCGGCAATTAAGCAATTACCATAGTGTGATATGCCTTCAACTACACCCTGGAATATGCGTTTAGTGCGACCATCTTCTAAATTACCAAAGCGTAAGGAATTGAGAATGGCAATAGGACGTGCGCCCATCGTGAAGATATCCCGCAGAATTCCCCCTACACCGGTAGCTGCACCCTGAAAAGGCTCAACTGCCGAAGGGTGGTTATGGGACTCAATTTTAAAAGCTAACTGCAAACCATTGCCCAAGTCTACGACTCCCGCATTTTCCCCAGGCCCGACCAAGACCCTTTCCCCCTTTGTGGGAAACTGACTTAATAGGGGTCGAGAGTTTTTATAGCAGCAATGTTCTGACCACATTACCCCAAACATCCCTAGTTCAGCTTTATTAGGATGACGACCTAAACGATTAATAATTTCTTGATATTCCTCTGGTTTAATACCTTCTGAGGCGATTTCTTCGGCACTAAAAGGGGTTGACCCAATCTCAGACATAGATAATTTCAGACTAGTGGCATGCCCTTTATTGTATCTAGTCTTGGTCAGATTGAATCATGATTTTCTGATCTCGTGAACTACCCGCGATAAATCGCGAGCTTCCAAATTCAGAGGGAATCGCCTAATATTAATCTTTTTGTCCGCAATTTATTGCACTATTTTAGACTTAACACACCAGTAGCGATCGCCAATCAATAATTATCTGAGCAAAAATGCGCTCGCCCAACCACTTCTGCATCAAAATTCACATCAGGCGTATAGTAGTTATTGGAGTTTAAGTAGCTAACGGAAATACCCACTCAGGTTGGGTAAAGATAGAATAGTTAATGTTGGAAACTGAGAGAACCAGATTGGGAGAGTAGGAATGGTCAATTTTGGGCTAAATGCCGCCGCTATTTTAGGTTTATTTTTAGCTGTAGCAGGGGCTGGGCTGTTTTTTTTACGTTCAGTTCGCCCAGAACTGGCGAGGGATTATGATATCTTTTTCGCTGCGGTAGGTTTGCTCTGTGGAATTATTTTGCTGTTTAATGGTTGGCGACTCGATCCCATTTTACAGTTTGGTCAATTCCTACTTACAGGTACAGCTATTTTCTTTGCCTTTGAGAGCATTAGAATGCGTGGTGTTGCTACTGAGCAAGCTAGACGCAATACGGCAACTGTTGATCGCGATCGCCCTGTAAGCCGTACCAGGGTATATACCGAGGCAAAAATCGATCAAATTGATCCCTATGACAATGTTTATGAAGGAGCGGAACCCAATTACAGTAGCCCCAGATTAAGAGGCTACGATGATCCTCAGCCTCGTTCTAGTCGTCGTCCTCCTACCAGAAGAAGACCGACCCCTGACGCTGATTTGAGGGATGAACCCAGACGCAGACCAAGCCGTAATCGACCCGAACCAGACTATTCCCCCCGCCCTCCTCAAAGAACTAAAGGCGAGCGCTATGGTTATGAAGATCGAGATAGTCGTCCTCCCCGTCGTCGTCCTACTGCCCCCATCGTCGATAGTTACGATGAATGGGATGATACTCCCAGAACTGCTCCACGCCCACGTCCACGCCCCCCTGTAGAGGAACGTTATTCTGAATCAGCTAAGCCTACTGAACCTCGACGTAGACCTAGTGCTGCTGATTTAGGTAGAAGCTATGAACCAGAAAATGAATATGGTGATGACTATGGTGTAGATAATTTAGGGTCAGATTACGATTCTGATCTAGGTAAAAATTATGACGAGCCAGAAGAATCTATTCCTGGAGATTATGTCGTCGATTATCAGCCCGTGTCAGATATGGGGACTGATTATTCAGATGATGATTATGAGTCAGATGAATATGATGATTACGATGATGATGACAGTTCAACCGATGGTTATGATGATTACGATGAAGAACCAGAAAGACGTAAACCGATTAACTTTAATAAGTAATTAATGTTTAATGTAAATTAGCTTGATTCTAGTTTACTGGTTTTTAACTTTTATATTCAAAAGCTTATAGCTTGTGGCTGAAAAAACTATAACGATGAGGTTAGGGTCAAATGATAGTAGGCACTACAGAAACCTGTGACAGCTACCTTTTAACAATTACAGAATTTTATTCTAAAGCCTTTGCTCTTGCTGATAATAATAAGATACAAGTAAAGAGAAAATCAAGTTAAAATCAACTAGTAATTCAGGAGGTTGTGATGCGAGCAGTGCTAATGGCTGGCGGTTCAGGGACTAGATTGCGCCCTCTAACCTGTGATCTGCCAAAACCAATGGTACCGGTACTAAATCGTCCCATAGCCGAACACATCATTAACTTGTTAAAACGCCACAATATTACTGAAATTATTGCCACACTCTACTATCTACCTGATGTTATGCGGGATTACTTTCAGGACGGGAGTGATTTTGGAGTACAAATGACCTATGCGGTGGAAGAAGAACAACCCTTGGGGACAGCAGGATGTGTTAAAAACATTGAGCAGTGGCTAGACAGCACCTTTATTACTATCAGTGGAGATGCGATTACCGATTTTGATCTCCAGGCAGCGATCGCTTTTCATCGTGAGAAAAAATCCAAAGCTACTCTGATTTTAACTCGTGTGCCCAACCCTGCTGAGTTTGGGGTAGTAATTACCGACCCAGATGGAAAAATTAATCGTTTTTTAGAAAAGCCTTCTTTGAGTGAAATTTTTTCGGACACAGTTAATACTGGAACCTATATCCTAGAACCAGAAGTTTTAGATTACCTTCCTGAAAACGAAGAGTCGGATTTTTCTAATGATTTATTCCCGATGTTATTGGCCAAGGGAGAACCGATGTATGGCTATGTTGCCGAAGGTTATTGGTGTGATGTAGGTCATCTCGAAGCCTATCGAGAAGCTCAGTATGATGGATTATATAAGAAAGTTAAGCTTGATTTTCCTTATTATGAGAAGTCTGAAGGCATCTGGATTGGCAACAACACCTATGTCGATTCCAGTGCCGTAATTGATGCCCCAGCCATGATTGGCGATAATTGTCGGATTGGGGCACGGGTCAAAATTGAAGCAGGGACTGTAATTGGCGACAATGTAACCGTTGGCTCTGATGCCGATCTTAAGCGACCGATTATTTGGAATGGGGCTACCGTGGGCGATGAAGCTCACCTCCGTGCCTGTATAATCTCTCGTGGTACTAGGATGGATCGGCGATCGCAAGCCTTAGAAGGTTCGGTAGTAGGTAGTCTCTCGATTGTGGGCGAAGAAGCTCAAATCGCTCCTGGAGTAAGGGTCTGGCCCAGCAAGAGAATTGAATCTGGGGCGATTCTCAATATTAATCTGATCTGGGGTAATACTGCTCAACGTAATCTCTTTGGACAAAGAGGGGTATCGGGACTGGCAAATGTTGATCTCACCCCTGAGTTTGTAGTTAAGCTTGGTGCTTCTTATGGCTCAACCTTGAAGCTTGACTCGACAGTTATTGTCTCTCGCGATCAGCGTAGCGTCTCTCGGATGGTTGGTAGAGCCATGATCGCAGGATTGATGTCCGCAGGCATTAATGTCGAGAACTTGGAAGCTACGGCTATTCCCATTACTCGTACCATCATGAGCAACATGGTAAATGTTTCAGGCGGAATTCATATTCGTCTGGAACCTAATCGTCCTGATTATCTATTGCTGGAATTTTTTGATCGACAGGGCATTAGTATTTCTAAGTCTCAAGAAAAAAAGATCGAAGGGGCTTATTTTAAAGAAGATTTACGCCGCGTTGGCATTGAAGAAATTGGTAGTGTTGCTTATCCCAGCGGTATTCTAGACACATACAGCCGTACTTTTGAAAGACATGTCAATATTGAGGCTGTCCGCAGCAGTAGCTCTAAAATCGTCATTGACTATGTATATGCGGTGTCTGGAGCAGTTTTACCTCAGCTATTAGCTAAATTTGGTTGTGATGCGGTGGTATTAAATGCCAGCTTGAAAGAGACTGCTATTTCCTCGGTGCAAAAAGAAGTGTTGTTGAATCAATTAGGTAAAGTTGTGGAGGCTCTGCAAGCTAACTTTGGAGTCCAGGTATCGGCTAATGGTGAGCAGTTGATTCTGGTGGATGAGGCAGGTTTGCCGATTCGCGGCGAAGCTTTGACTGCCTTGATGGTTAATACTATTTTTACCGCTCACCCCCGCAGTGCTGTGGTAGTTCCTGTCAATGCTTCTAGTGCCGTAGAAGAGATTGCTCGTCGTCATGATGGGATGGTAATTCGCACTAAAGTCAATCCCACTGCTTTGATGGAAGCGTCTCAAGAGAATCCCCATGTGGTCTTGGGTGGTAATAGCGATATGGGCTTTATTTTTCCCCAACTCCATCCTGGTTTTGATGCCATGTTTAGTATTGCCAAATTGATTGAAATGTTGACTATTCAAGAGCGATCTCTAGCTGATATTCGTCATGATTTACCTAATGTCTGTCACAAGTTTTGCTCTATTCGCTGTCCCTGGAAGGTCAAAGGCTCTCTAATGCGGTATTTAGTGGAAACTCATCCGACAGAAAATTTGGAATTGATTGATGGGGTAAAAATAATTAATCCCCAAAATGATAACTGGGTGTTAATTCTGCCCGATGCAGGGGAACCTCTAGTACATATTTATGCCAATAGTGGCGATCGCACTTGGGTAGATCAACAACTGGCGGAATATCGTCTGCGAGTCCAAAATTTTATTGATCGAGAACAGAATTGA
>CBDUCX010000152.1:0-12711 GCA_965365755.1 uncultured Pleurocapsa sp. | reverse complement strand
CAGTCTTAAAAATGGTGCCAGAATTACATCACCCCCGTGCTGTTGGTTTTGGGGTGGAGCATTTTTGTAATACTTGATTTAACAATAGCGGGTAAGGTTTGAGCCTTGGGACTCGCCCCTCCCTCCAATTAGCCCTACTAGATTCAAGTACATTTGTGGAACTGCATATCCCCCGTTCATTACTTACTTGGTTCTGTTCCCAACTCTAATAGAGTTGTTTTACATAAGGGTGAGTGGTGAAAATCACTCAGAGACTAAGGAGTCTCGTTTCACACGACCAGTTCAGGTCGCACCTTCCAAAAGAAGTCCCCCAATTTATCGACAGGTAGTTCACTTAAAATTGTCCAGTATGTTATTAACAGTGTAGGATTAGCTAACAAGTTTTCCAAGTTATAAGACTCAAAAGAAAAACTTTTCATTTATTTACTAATATTGACTTTTTGCAACAAAATAATGAGAAATACTAGGTTAGTATATCGTAATAACCTAGTATTGTTTTTACTTTGTAATTTAACCGTATCTTGTTAATCAAATAATTATGTTTAAATACTTATTAATAATATTAAGTAAATTATAGGAATCAATAAAATGTTGTTTTTAGTAATTTTAGGAGTTGTTATTGCGATAGTAGCAATCCTTTTTGCTTTTCAAAACTCAGCAATTGTGACAATTAATTTTGGTATTTGGCAGTTTAAGGAATCTTTAGCTATTATTTTATTAGTTACATTAGGATTGGGAATTATTATTAGTCTATTACTCTCAATACCAACTATCATTAAAAGAGGATGGCAAACTTCACGGCAGAAGAAAAAGATTCAAGCCTTAGAAGCAGAATTACAGTCTCGTAATACAGAGATTGTGGGAAGAGAGCAAGTAAATAGAACTAGCGAACAAAAAACTTTTGAATTATTGCAAGCATTTACCTTAAGTGATTCAATTACTGGTTTACTAAATCAAGATTCGGCAGTTACTCTAACTGATTATTTACTACAGCAAATAATTAGTCTATCTAGTAATCCTCGGTATAATTCTTTGTCAGTATTTTTACTTTCTATTGAACCAGCTAAATTAAATCAATATGAAGAGTTACAAGGACAAGAAAATGCTATATATCGAGGCATTACTAATCGGTTAAAAAATACGATAGACACTGAATACTTTTTAGGAATAACTAATAAAAGAAGGTTTATCTGTATTTGTTTGGGAAAAACTGAGCCAAGTGCGATAGAATACTGTAATTTTCTAATTAAAAAGCTAACTGAAACACCTTTACAGAAAGCTGATGGTAGTTCTATTAATTTAAAAGTAAGTATTGGGGGGATAATTGCTGATCCCAGCGATAATATTGACGGTAAAAGTATTTTTAAGCAAGCCGAGCAAAACTTAGAAAAAGCCAGGCAAAACAAACAAAAGCGCAATTCAATTGTCGTTACAGAGGTGGCTGCTGTAGTTTAAATAGTGATAGAAAGGTTCAAGCTGGGGATATTTGAGGATGTAACAAAATCAACAGAAAGAAACAAAAAGTTAAAAACTAGTCCGTGAAAAACAATTAAAAAAAAGGAATCAATAATTGTTAATGGCTACCATAGATAATATTTTAAACCCCTTTCAACTGTATACAATTCCTCTGGATGATTGGATTAGTGAAGCAATTAACTTTATTGTTGATAATTTTCGTCCTTTTTTTCAAGCAATTGGCTTTCCGATTCGTTGGACATTACAAAATATAGAGTGGGTTTTTCAGACTATTCCCCCATTAATTTTTATCATTGTTATTAGTTTAATAGCCTGGAAATTAGCAGGGAGAAAAATCGCCATTTATAGCATCATCTCTTTAAGCTTAATTGGTTTTGTTGATGTCTGGGAAGAAGCAATGGTATCTTTAGCCTTAGTGCTAACGGCAGTAGTATTTTGCTTAGTTGTGGGTATTCCTTTGGGTATTATCAGTGCTAAAAACGATCGCGTTGAACGATTCCTGCGTCCCCTACTGGATGTAATGCAAACCCTACCTTCCTTTGTCTATCTGGTTCCAGTAGTGATGTTATTTGGCATTGGTGAAGTCCCTGGAGTGATTGCCACGATTATTTTTGCCATTCCCCCTCTGATTCGTCTTACCAATTTAGGGATTAGACAAGTTTCCCCAGAAGTAATGGAAGCGGCGATCGCTTTTGGTTCAAATCCTTGGCAATTATTGTGGGAAGCTCAGATACCCTTGGCGATGCCGACTATTTTAGCCGGAGTCAATCAAGCAATTTTGATGGCTTTGTCCATGTCTGTGGTGACTTCGATGATTGCTGTACCTGGACTAGGACAGATGGTATTACAAGGTGTCGGTCGTTTGGATGTGGGACTGGCTGCGGTAGGAGGATTAGGGATTGTCTTGTTAGCAATTATGCTAGATCGTATTACTCAGGCGCTTGCTGAACCTAATTAGGGTTTGCAAAAGAAGTTATAGTCATTCCAATTAACTGCCGTCAGTTTATCTGTACCAGAAGTAATGAGTAATGAGTAATAAGAGTTATCGCCCTTTTGCCATCATAATAAAAATAATCAACTAAGCTACAGCAATCAACATGGAAGCAAACAGCGATCGCCTTGAATCATACAGAGCTTTGGCACTCCAGGTAACTTGTCATGCTGTTAATCATGTACGTGAGCGGGGGGAAGCGCGATCGCTGATGGCACAAGCTATCAAACGCTTAGACCCCCAAATTGCTGCCAGTCGTGCTTTTATCGGTGCTGATTGTCGTTTAGTAGTGCTACCTGAATATTGGCTCACGGGCTTTCCTCTGGGGGAACCAGTTACGGTATGGGCAGATAAAGCTTGTCTAGCAATGGATGATCCCCTCTATGATGCTTTAGCTAAGATTGCACAGAAACACGGTATCTTCCTCGCAGGAAATGCCTATGAATTAGATCCTAACTTTCCCCATCTTTACTTCCAAAACTGCTTTGTCTTCGATGCTTCTGGGTCAATGGTTTTGCGATATCGCCGACTCAATTCCATGTATAGTCCCACACCCCACGACGTTTGGGAGCAGTATCTTGACTGCTACGGTTTAGAGGGAGTATTTCCCGTTGCCAAAACTGAGATTGGAAATTTGGCAGCAATCGCCTCAGATGAAATCTTGTTTCCTGAAGTTGCACGCTGTTTGACGATGCGGGGGGCAGAAATTCTACTCCATCCTACCTCAGAAGTTTATGGTGATGCGCGATCGCCCAAAGAGGCTGCAAAGATTTCTCGTGCAGTGGAAAATATGGCTTATGTTATTTCCGCGAATACTGCTGGCATTGCTAATAGTTCTGTTCCCATGGCTTCTGTGGATGGGGGTTCCAAAATTGTGGACTATCGGGGGCTAGTTTTGGCGGAAACAGGTTCAGGGGAAAGTATGGCAGCATACGCCGAGATCGATCTAGCTGCTTTAAGACGCGACCGCCGACGGGCTGGAATCAAAAATATACTGTCTCGCCATCGTTCGACACTGTATGTTGAAAGTTATCAACAGCCTCACTTTTATCCTGCCAATACGATGCTAAAGGGAGAGGTGGAACGTCAGCATTTTATTAAAACGCAGCAGGAAACCATTGATCGTCTAACTAAGTTGGGAATTATTTAGGGCTTGCTGAAAAAGTCTGAATTTACTTACGAGCAATTAACTAAACTTGTCTGGTTGCAGCTAACCTATTGCGATATTAATCATTTTTCCATTCTTCTTTCCCCAACAGATCGATGATAGTATCTCTAAGTAAGAATTCATTTAGTTCCAATTCTAGTTCTACTTCTAGCCAATCACTAGCAGGAATATATTGGCAAAGATTGTAAATCGACTGTTGACGATGAAGTAGACCTTTTTCTACCAATTGACGAGCTTCATCGCGAATTACATCTAGGGAATAACGAACTGTTGTCATCATAGTTCCCCTCCTCCCTAGCAAGGATTTACTATTGACTCCTTAACTATGGAAAACATACCTTTCACCTTTAATATAAAACAAAAATTATTTAAGTTCCAAGCAAAAGCGATCGCCTCATCTAAGTAGGTGCAATATTGTTTACTACATAAAATTAAATGACTGTTAATTAGCGAAATAAGCTCTTAATCCATAGCCCCTAAAAACTTTTGAGACAATAATTTGTAAGCCCCTTTTAGCATTTCTTTTGGCTCGTTATCTAACATCGAATCGCGATAAACACAAAGAAGAGAGCAACCTTCTTCACAACCCTTATATTGCTGGGACTGTTGTTTTAGATCTCGAAGTGTATATTCTGTCAGCGTTTTGTTCAAACGATTTCGCTGAGAAGAACAATATTGCACTAATCCAAATTCATCAACGTAAAGATAACGCGAACCAGAACGACATTTCCATTTAGGTTTTTCACCCCGCAAAAGTTTTTTGCCATAATCGTAATCATTTAGAGGATATGGTTCTCCACTCTGAAAGTATTCCTCCCAAAGCTGGAGATATTCGTCACCTTCAATCTCAATTTGTCCTTTTTCGTCATGCATCAAACCAACTGAGACATTAAAGCCCAAGTCACGAATTTTGGCCGAAGTTTCGATAAAGGCTGATTTCGTTGATTCACACAGTACGATGTTGGCGTGAACATCAAAATTAGCGTGTTTTTGTAAAAGTTCTAATTTTGGCAATAATTTCTTTAATGATTTTTGAATATAACCAGTCCGATCTGTTTCTAAAGCATCGATACTGATTTGTAGATTACTTAATCCAGCCTCGTTGAGTTGTTTGATTAACTTTTCAGTAAGTAAAAACCCATTAGTGGTAATAGAAACCTGATTTTTGCGATTGGAATATTTGACAATTTCAACGATGTCAGGATGCATCAGCGGTTCGCCGCCTAAAAGAGAAGTATTGACAACACGCAATCGATGAATCGCATCAATCCGTTCTTTCAACAACTCTAGAGGTACTGGCTCAGAATAGTTGTCGAATTCGGTACAGTAACCGCAACTTAAGTTACAACGGCGAGTTACAATCAGTTGAGCTTCTAGAGGTGATTTGAAAAAAAGTAGATTGATCACCGATCGCAATGGTTGTTCCACTCGCATAATACACACCTATTTATTGATTGTTTGATAGTAGCAGAAAAGTAGACAATCATTCTTGACAAGTTAAGAGACTACGCTGTTTGTCAATCGGTTTTTAGCTATTAGCTTTTGGGATATTTTTGATCAACTCTAGCTACTGACAACAGCGATCGCAATATAGTAATCTTCAACAGTTAACACAGGCTAAATTGGGAGTCACCTTCATTTCAATCGCTGAATAATCAACCGCCTCACCATCCACGACTAAAATACCTTTATCAGTTAAAGGCTCTAAGCGAAAAGCACGCACTTTGTAATATTCCATATGGGGCAAATCGAGATGTTTTCCTTTTCCGCAACGCAATAGGGCTTGTAATAATTCTAAGCGGGATGTTCCTTTCCTCATTACCAATACATCCATCGCACCATCGTTTAACTGTGCATAGGGCGTAACGTTCATGTCATGGGCAGCCCAGGCAGTATTCATTCCCCAGAGAAAAATAAAATCATCTTCAATTACTAGCCATTCTCCCCGATGCAAAATTGTCTTGTCGGCAGGTAATTCAAAGTCTGGATGAGGAATAAAAGAAAATCTACCTTTGTAAGTACGCAGCAAGCTGAGTAGTATCAAAGCATAAACATCGAATCTTAATGAACCCAAAAACTTAAGCTTTTCCGACTCAATATCCACATCGCTGATTAAACCCCAGGATAGAGAAAGAAAACTATAATATTCAGTGTTATTTTGCCTAACTGTAGCTAAATCAAAACTTTGCTGTTTACCTTTAACAATTAAAAAAGCCGCGTTAACAGGATCGTAACTCTCCTGAGATTGCTCTAATAAAGTTTTAGATAAACCATTACCCGTACCGCCAGGAATTATACCCAGGGGGAGTTTAATCGCCGTTTCGCGATCTGGACGACTCATCAAACCTGCGATCGCATCATGTATCGTCCCATCCCCCCCCACAATCACTAATCCATCGATATCTGCCAGATTTAAGTTATGAACCAGATGTTTGGTATCTGCTGCACTAAGGGTTTCGGTAACTGTATATTCTAGATTGCTTTGCTCAAATAGAGGGCGCACCTGCTCAAATATCCGAGATGCTTTTTTTTTACCACTGACGGGGTTAATAATAATCTGCAAGCGACGGGGTTTAGCATCTGCATCGATGGGCTTATTCACCAAGGTATTATTGATTGCCTTTTGCCATTGCGATCGCACTTTTTCATCAGGACAGGTAAAATAATATTTCTGCAATACCCGCTGCTGTTTTTTTGCTATCAGACCAACTTCAACCTTGGGGTAAGCGTAGACTAATAAACCAGAGAGATTATGCTCTTTTAGTTCAACTAATGAAGTTCCTACCACATCATTTAGATTAAGCTGCTGTCTTATCCCCATCTGCTGCCAAAATAAGGTTTTTTGGGTTAAAATACCCAACTCTTCCCCCTTTTCAGGATAAGTAGCTAGTTTATGCTTAAAAATGATCGGACTTTCCATTTAGGTTAACTTTAGGCAAAAAGAAGTTTAATTTCTCTGAAATTAAAGATTAACAAAAATCAGTTACACCCCATCCAGTTGGAAATCAGTAGAAATCTCCGACTATGGTACAGAATCGTTGCATAATATAAAGATATGCTAAGGGTTTAGTTTTCGTAAATTGCTCATCGAAGCTAGCAAAAACAATCAACCCATAGGATCAATATATTGTTAGATACAAAAATTAATACTTGATTATGAAAACTGTTTCCGATAGTAAAAGGGCTTTCTATAGTGCTTATCCTCGACCAATTAACTCTGTTTACCGCAGAGTGATCGAAGAATTACTGGTAGAAATGCACTTGCTATCAGTGAATACTGACTTTAAACCAGACCCTATTTATTATTTGGGAATTGTTACTTCTTTTGAGCGTTTGATGCAGGGTTATCAACCTGAGAACGATAAAGAGCAAATTTTTAATGCTCTATGTACCTCTACTGATGCTGATCCTCAAACCTATAAATCTCAAGCAGGGGCGTTATTAGCCCTGGGAAAAGATAAATCTGTAGACGAACTGATTGCTTGGTTTGCCAATCCTACCGCAGATGATGATGCTGGTTATATTGTAGAGCCGATCAAAGCGATCGCTCTTTACGATAATTTTAAATACAGTCGTCCTTTTGCCATTGGTATTTATACTCTTTTGGATGAATGCGATCCTGAATTGGTTCAAAATCAAGAGAAACTCGAAGAAGTTATTGATACTATCACCCAGAATCTCAATATATCTTCTGGCGAAAAAATGAAGAAGGATTTGGACGTCTACCGTGGTAGTTTAGAAAAAATGACTCAGTTACTCAAGGTCATTGAAGATGTTTTGGAAGCAAGTCGTAAGAAAAGGGAAAAAAGAGCGCAAGAAAAGCTAGCTAAAGAAGCCCCAGAAGCGACGGAAGCGACGGAAGCGACGGAAGCAACTGCGGAGTAAGGGAGAAGAGATGGGGCAGAAACGTATTTAATCTCCTACTTTTTACATTGATTAAATGATGGGGGAATATGACTAATTAATTCTACATTTCCTTGAGTATTAACTACCCAGTTATGGGCTTCGATAATAGTTTCAGCCATATTATCATGACTATTAAGAGAAAAATCTCGTAAATCTTCCCAAACAGACTGACCTTGCAGCGTTTGGGTAGGATTTTCCCCCAATCCTCCTTTTCCTGAGACTATCATCGTATCAGTTGATTCTGTGGAACAGATCGCAGAAATCATCCTAGTAGGATCGACAATATCAGATTTTAGAGGTACAACTCCAATTTGTTGATCCGAATCTGGGTTGTTGATTTCCACCACTCCATCTACTCCAGATTCAGAACTAGCAGTAGCTTCACTATCGGCAGAAAAGAAAAGAGCTTTGGTCAGAATCTTGATGTTTCCTCCAGAACCGAAAACAGCATTAGCTTTAAGATCGCTGTTATTATTGGCAATAATATAATCACTATTGATCGCCAGATCTCCTCCTCCACCAAAGCTATCGAGGACACTAGTACTGATGAGGCTATTGTGATCAAGATAAATAAAATCTGCTACCAGATTGATATCTCCTCCTCCCGTTTGAGTTGAAGCAGCAATAATTTGACCTTGGTTGGTATTAATCTCATCGGCGGTAATATTAATATTTCCCGCTTGACCTTCTCCCGTACTGCTAGTAGATATTTTTCCTTGAGAAGATATATCTAGTGAGTTACTGGTTACAGAGATGGTTCCCCCATCTCCTTCTGCCGAGGTACTACTACTGAAAACTGCACCATTATTGATATCCAGATTATTAGTCTTAACTTGAATCAAACCGCCAGCACCCTTTCCTGAAGTTTCGGCAGTTACTTGACTGTCATTGGTTGCCGTAATTGTCTCGCTGTTAAGCACAATATTTCCGCCACCACCATCAACAGTTGAAGCACTAATACTGGCGGGAATATTAGCATCCATGCCATCAAGTTTTATAGAGTCAGCATCAATATTAATACTTCCTGCCATGCCTGTTCCAGGTGGCACATCCTGATTGCCGCTAATGAAATTACTCGCACTAATAGTTGCCCCATCTTTGATACGCAATTGGTTTGTTGTTAAGTCTATATTGCCACCGTTTCCGTTACCAAAAACTGCGCTGGAAAATAAACCACTACTACCACCACCTACTTCAATCGCATTACCCATCAATTCTACAGAGTCTGATACTGTCAATGTCAGATCGCCAGCTGAACCAGAACCACCCGTGGCAACGGCAATTTGCGCTCCTTCTGAAACTGTTAAATTATCAGTGGTAATTGTCATATTGCCACTATCACCTGTTGCACCTGGAATAACAGTGGTAAATAAACCACTAGACTGATCCGTAATAGCAGAATGTCCATTTAAATTAATTTCACTAGCTGTAATGGTGACATTTCCACTATTCCCAGAACCGAAAACACTAGAATTAATTTGTGTTCCATCACTGAGAGTTAAGCTATGAGTCTCAATATTAATATCTCCACCAATTCCTGTTGCTCCTTCTGTTACGGAGGCAGAAATTTGACTAGTTCTTCTTCTCTCAGAAAGATCGCTTAATTCAATAGCATTGGCTGTAATATTGATATTTCCTGCTGTTCCCGAACCAAATACGCTTGAACCAATATCTCCCCCGTCCTTAACCACCAAAGTATTAGTATCAATAGTTAAATTACCTGCGTCACCATTGGCAAAGGTATTAGTAAACAAACCACTAGGAGTTCCATTGAGGGAAGCACCATTAAGCTCAATATCTTGAGCATTAATATTAATGTCTCCTCCTGTAGCACTACTAACAGAAAAGGCAAATACTTGCGCTCCTCCGGCTACTAGCAAGCTGTCTGCATCTACATTAATATCTCCTCCCTCACCAGTTGCACCTGGCACAATGGGGGCAAATAGACCACTCGAACCAGCCACAGGCGAACCTGAACTTAACTCAACTTTCTCGGCATTGACGGTTAATGTCCCTCCGTCTCCACTACCAAAAACAGGAGTATCTACCTGCGCCCCTCCTGCTACTAGTAAATAATCAGTGTTAATGTTTAAGTCTGCACCTTTTCCTGTAGAGCCAGGTGCAGTACCAGTAGAAACATAACTGACAAAAGGAATCTCGTTCGGCGATACTCCTGTCACCTGGACAGATTCTGTACCATTGAGAGTAATACTTCCTGCTGTGCCATCTCCGCTCGTGTTAGAGAGAATAGCCGAAGCATCTGTGAGAGTGATATTTTGTCCTTGCACATTGACTGTACCACTACTGTTACCGCTAACTTCTACTGAGGCGGCATTGGCTAAAGTAATGTCTTGAAATCCTGCTACATCTTGATAATCAAATGTCCAAACTCCACCATCACTATCGAGTTTGACTGAGCCTTCCGTGACACTTCCTAATTCGATATGCCCCTCTGCTGCGGTGAGATTTCCCCCATCTAAAGCTATATTCCCGCCAATTAAGGCTAAACTATTGCCTTCATCGACTTGTAATCCAGAGGGACGAAAATCTTTAACTAAAGAATAGTTGTTAACACTGGGATCTCTAAAACCTGTATTATTACCGTTTCCTTGCATGATAATGTTTCCTGGTTCAGCACCATATTGCAAACCAATAGGAATATTAACTTCTAGTAAGGGTGGTGCTTGAGGAGCTACTGCACTGTAGAAACTACCATCACTAAATTGAATACTATCAGCAGTGCTACTAAGAAACGAACCACCAAGATCTAAGCTGGCATTCTCCCCAAAAATAATCCCGTTGGGGTTAATTATAAATAGATTAGCTGTACCATTAGCACGAATCAATCCGTCAATGTTAGAAACAGAACTACCAGTGATGCGACTAAAAATATTTTCAATATTTAATCCATTATTAAAAAAAGCTGTTTGACCATTGTCAATAGAAAATTCTTGAAAACTGTGAAACAGATTATTGCCTGGGTTTGTGCCCCCAGTTATGGTGATCAGATCTCCGTTAGCATTCGGTGTCGCAATAGAATTAGTCGGCAAAGTCTCATCGGTCGTTATTTGTGCTGACGCTTTTGATGTATTACTTATGGAAGCACAAATTATTAAACATAAAACTAGCCACAAGCTTTTTTTCTCTACTCTGACCTGTAATGATAGGAAATTTCTGATAGTCAGCATAAGTCAATAATTTGCTTTAGTTTTAGACAAGAGTGAAAGTTAGTGTGAAAACACTTAACTAATTTTTCTTTCAATCTGATTGTTCCCCATAATTTCTACAAAATTGACATCATTCCTTTGCTCTTGGCGAGGTATTTTCAGTAGCTCGAAAAATCATTTTGTTTTAGAGCGATCGCTAGCTGGGGAGAAGGAGACTAAATAAGTTTTTGTTACGTTACAAATATAAAAATAAATTCAAATATTAACTAATTAAAAAGACCAGTTAAAATACAAAGTTTGGTGTCTTGCCATCTAACTCTTCTAATAGCTATGACAACTCTTTTTCATTGTTTGAGCCATTTAATTCTCAGTGATATTAACTATTAATTATTAATTGCTTTTTGAGAAAGACAAAGTTGACACTTAAAAAAATACTCTACCTTTAATCTTGGTTTAAAATTACCGTATTTACACTTAAGTGACCAGTTTTTAAAAGGCTTCACTTTAATAAAACTTTCTTAAAAGATTTAACTTAACTTTTGTCAAATCAATTTATTTTTTTGTATTATTGGATAATATAAAAAGGTTTATGAATGGCAAACATTGTTTTTATTTATTAGTTTGAAAGAGTAATATTTTATGAAAATCAACTTGATTTACGACCCCAATGTCAGTTTCGCACAAATGATTGGTTACGAGATAGCAGCATTGATGTGGGGTCAATTATTTACCGATGACATTGAAGTCAATATCTTTGCCCAAGGTACAGATACACTAGACTCTAATGTCATTGGGGGGGCAATTCCCGAATTTCACGAACAACACTATGCTCTTTTTCTGCAATACTATGAGGCAGATATCACCTCCGAAGACGACCAAGCAGCCTTCGATGCTCTACAACAAGGCAATACTATTGATTTTCTGCTTAATGGAGATTTGGTTGGTGGCAACACTAAACTCAAACTAACCACTGCCCTGGCTAAAGCTCTGGGTATGACGGAAGCCATCAGTTTAGAGCGTTATGTTCTCGACGAAAGCGAACAATTCCTTGACGGCACCATTATGATGAACCAGGATTTTACCTGGGACTTCAATTATTTACGGGATAGTGAAGCCGCAGAAAATACTCTGGACTTCTTGAGTGTAGCACTGCACGAAACTGGACATATTTTAGGTTTCACCAGCAGTTTAGATTTTTCTCTGCAACAAGATACTCTTTATTCTGGACGTACTGAATTAAGTAATTTCTCTCCCCTGGACTTATTCCGTTTTTCCGCCGATAGTCTAGCTCTGGAAAATCCCGATGGTACGGTCAATGACCTTTCCATTGGTGGTGTAGCTTGGTTTTCTACTGATGGGGGAGAAACTCTCAGTGCCAAAATGTCCACAGGGAAAGAAGGGGATGGCTTCCAAGCCAGTCACTGGGAAAGACGCTACAATCCTCTAGGTATTATGGACCCCACCCTCTGGTATCAAGAGCGAGCAGAGATTAGCGACCTAGATGTCTTAGCCTTCGATATTCTGGGTTATGACTTAAGCTCAATTGCAGAAGATGTTGAAAATTTGTTCGAGTCAGAAAATTTAGAAGTATTACTGGCTCAAGCAAAAGTTCAATTGGCTTATAAACTGGGAATAACCGTTCAGGAGTTAGAAAATCAGGCGAATGTTCCCCTCTCTTCCTCGGAACTAATTGCCGAGATGGAAACCGCTTATTTAGAAGCTGCTGAAGGTTCTACCACAGACCATATTTTTCCTATTTATAGCAGTTCCGGTTCGGAATTAGATTCACTCTCAGATGAGGAACTAGAAGACTTCTTTAAAGATTTAGACAAGATGATGAGAGACATCTATCGCTGGTGGGCTGGCAGTAGCGGTGGTCAAAACTCCTCTTGGCAGGAATTTTATGAATGGTGGGCTGGCAGTAGCGGTGGTCAAAACTCCTCTTGGCAGGAACTTTATGAATGGTGGGCTGGCAGTAGCGGTGGTCAAAACTCCTCTTGGCA
>CBDUCX010000151.1:0-12734 GCA_965365755.1 uncultured Pleurocapsa sp. | reverse complement strand
AAGTTGAGCAAGCTAATTGAAAACTACCGTTATGATAGTTCCGAACAAATAGTGAATATTCAGACAACTTCTGCCAAAACAGGAGCCAACGTTGCCGATATTTTTACTCAGTTGGCTACTGCTGTCGCCTTGGGGCTTTAATACACAATTTTGAGTGAACAAACCCGACGTTCAATCAAAGATTAGAACGCGGGCATCAGCAAGATTGCAAAGCTAACCGCTCTGTCTTGCTGCTTTTCCCTCTAGGGGCAGGTTTTCGTAAGGCAAGTCCCAGCCCCACGGATTTGATCAAATTAGCACTGTTTTCATCACGATTAAGCGATGCACCGCAATTGCACGAATGCCACCTGTCCCTCAGAGTTTTCGGTACTTTGTTGAGACAGTTTGAGCAGAACTGAGATGTTCCCCACGGATCGACTTTGACTACAGATTTACCCAACTTCCAACCTACCCACTCAAGAACGCTAACAAACTGACCATGAGCAGCATCTAACCATGATTTGTTCATTCCAGAGCTTTGAGCTTGTCTATTCGGAAGAAAGCCACCTTTGCCATCAGGCTTGGGTTTATTTCTTCTAATTGGTATTTTTGAGATCGGCCAGCTGTACTGTTTCCCATTGAACGTAACCATCAATTATATTGGGGTGTTTATCTCCTTTTTTGGTAACTGGAAGTCCATCTTCACCTAATTTCCTACCATCTCTAACTTGCGTTCTAAATTCGGGGATATTCTGATAAATGCGCTCAACTGGTACAACTGAGACATTTAGGGGACAAGCATTGATAGCAGTCCTGGTAGATTCCCACCATCTAAACCGTTCTCCTAACCGATAGTTATATTGCCGACGACAAAGATTAAGCCACTCAATCATCGTGGCGTTTTGTTCTGCTGTCGGCTTTAGTTTGTATCGGTAGGAAAATTGCATGATAAGATTCTACTATTACACGTTGAAAAAATCAATATATGACAAAAAATACTCACATTGGACGCTCCAGAGGAGTTTCTCGATTGTACGGTCATTTGATATTGGTGACTAAATATAGGCTAAAAACCATGTCTCCTGAGATGATGCAGTTTATTAACCAATCATGTGTAGATCTTTGTAGTAAATGGCAATGTGAGTGCTTAGAGGCAAATGGGGAAGAAGACCATTTACATCTTCTTTTTAGATACGCACCACAGTTACATCTAAGCAAATTTATTGGCAATCTAAAAAGTGTGTCTAGTCGTAAAGTAAGACAAAACTTTGATTCAGAATTGAGGCGATTCTATTGGAACTGGGATCAAGGTTTTTGGAGTGATGGTTATGCCATTGATTCGCTTGGCTTTGCGCCCTTAGAAGTTCTAAAACAATATGTGCAAAACCAAGGAAAAGAACGTTTGACTGCGCTTCGCTCCGTCGCACAGGCTTCTCATCCCGACCTTGATTCAAAGAATACAAGGCGGGAATTCTCCCCCTAAAAGGTTAAAAATTCATTGAAAATTATCCATCAGAGATTATGCAAGGCGAAGATTACCCTGTTCATTTTGATTCCAAATATTCTAAGGCTCGTTATAATTTCCTAACTGCTTGTGGGGAGCACGCAACTTTCATTAGGTCTTGGCAACATCCTCTTCGGGGGATAGCGGGGGAAAAGCTATATTTAGATTTAGCTTGGTTTGGTGATCTTGCTGCCTCCAAAGTATTGGTTTTAATATCTGGAACTCATGGAGCAGAAGGATATTGTGGTTCTGGTATTCAAATCGGTTCAATTAAAACAGGATGGCATCGTCAGGCAGATCGAGAGGTAGCGATCGCCATGATTCATGGTTTGAATCCATACGGGATGAGTCATTTGAGGAGAGTAAACGAGGATGGGGTAGATATTAACCGTAATTTCCTGGATTTTCGGCAACCACTACCTAAAAACTCTTTTTACGATTATTTAGCCGATATAATCGTTCCTCAGCAGTGGACAGAGGAGACTCAGACGCAAACTTTTGAGCAAATTATAGAGTACGTATACAACGAGCCTGCTGGAATAGCAGCCCTAGCTCAAGGACAATATAAATACTGGTATGCACCCTTTTATGGTGGCGAAGTTCCTACATGGTCGAATCGGGTCTTGCATCAAATAATCAAGGAGTACTTATTAGATAAAAAAGCGGTAGGGTTAATAGATTATCATACTGGTTTAGGGCAATACGCTACAGGACAATTAATCAGTCTAGATCATAATTCGGCAGAAAATTACAACTTAGCTGCAGAAATTTGGGGAGATAAATTAGTTATTTCAGGTTCAGCCCAATCCGTTGCTGCCTATTCACCTCAAGGAACTCTAATTTCCGCCTGGCAAAACCAACTCGCTCAATCAACCTGTATTGCTGCTGTTTACGAGTTTGGCACGCTCCCCGAAACCGAAGTTTTTCATGCCCTACGTGCCGATCATTGGCTACATGCCTACGGAGACTTAAACAGTAAACAAGCCCAGACTATCAAGCAGAAGATGTTAGATGCTTTCTATAGCAATAACATAGACTGGCAAAAATCAATCTGTAACCTGGCGTTTACTGCTCAGGAAGAGTTAATGGATGGTTTGCGATCATTATGGACGTGACTCTCCAGACAGTCATCTATCAAAGGCATAATCAGCGTAAAATTGCCAAGTCGTGTAATGTAAACTTTTCAAGCATTTACGTTCTATAAGACAATTATTCTCTTCTGGGATTCAAATCTTTTTCATAGTTATTCCAAATATTGATCGTATAGAAAATTGGCGCATGATCTATAAGATTATCTGCTGGAATTTCCCAAGTCCCACCTTCTCTTAAACTACCCAAAGAGTTAAACAAATGTCCAAAGTTTCCCTGAAAACCATCAATCAATCTATCCCAAAAATTGGGATTGTCTAGAATATGTCCATCACTAGAAATATACTTTAGTTGACCTACGTGATGGTATTTTCCGATTTGCAGCTTTTGGTTTTCGTATTTACCTACTGGGGGAATTCTGGTTACGAAATCATTGTTATTAACGAAACGATATGTATTAACTTCAAAATCTTCCGCAAAAGCCTTGTCCCCAACAAGAGGCGAACCAAAGGTGTATAAACCCCCAACGCTTTCATATCGATCAGCGGCTAAAGTTGCCAGAGCTGCACCCAAACTATGACCTGTAAACCATAAGGTGCGATCTGTTTTAAGCTGGTTTAGATATTGAACTAAATTATGCCAAATTTCATCAAGCCCTTCTTGAAAACCTTGATGAACGGAACCTTCCTGAGGGGAATCAACCAATTGAAATTTGATATCGGTATAAATATCATTAATCGTGTCTCGCAATAAATCCAAAAGATTTTGTTGACTACCTGGTTTATAGATTTGCGTTCCTCTAAAAGCAACTATGACAAAATTATCATTGTGGGCAACATAGCATTGCGTACTATTACCACCATCAAATAACTTTGTTTCTAAACCGACAGCAGAAAAAATTTCTTGAGCAAAATCTAATTCTGCATAGGCAAGTAATGAAGATTCTGCTAACCACCAGGCATTAACCATCTGAAATTTTTCGGAAGTGTATCGGAAAGGATGATCTTGGTGATTCTCAAAATATTGGTACTTTAAATTGGGCGGAAAAACAAACTCAATTGTAGCTGGAGGAAGCGGCTTAGACATAAATTTAAGATGATTTATTTAAGACAATATGAATATTTGCTCATTATAATTGGCAACCATTTTATAGAGGTCAAAGCAAGAGACTTATTAGCTAATTATTAACTAAGTATTTTCACAGAGTTCTCAAGTAGTAGATAAGTAGAAGTCCTTGTTAGCAGTATTTTCGTCTCGTTTCTCAACCTTGACATTTCAATATTCCTGAATCATTCTTGTGATCGCTATCACAATTTTATAGTGACTTAGCTCACCATTCCTATTGTGAAGCAGAGATAAAGTTGATTTGTTGAAAGATAAAGACAAGGTAAAGCAATTAAAACTTTTAGGTATTTATCTTTCTCACAATAAGTTGTTTAACGTTCACACGATTAAAAATATTTTCAAGCACTATGATGATTCCCGAAAAATCTAGTTCTAGTTTTAACTTTAATAGCCAAATATTAGAAGATTGGAAGGGTGGATATAAACTAGAAATCGACCTGAGGGCAAAATTTTATGTTGAAGACTGGGAAGTAGATTTTTCTCTGCCGTATACTATTCGGGAGGTTTATGGTGCAGATCTTATTGATCGAGGTAACGGCAATTATACTATCATTGGTCAAAACGATCAGGTAGACCTGCAACGTGGACAGTCAATTAGTCCCCTATTTAGTATTGAAGATAATGGTAAACGAGCGCTCCTGCCTAAATTCATCTCTTCAGATTCAAAAACATCACTTAAAAGAAAAAATGGGCAAAAAATCATCAATGTAGATAGAGATTTTGATGGGGATTTAGAAAGTGCGATCGCTGCTGCCAAGAATGGTGATGTAGTTAAACTTGGTAAAAAGACATACTATACCAGCGGAATTATACTCGATAAAAATATTACAATTGATGGTCAAAAAGATTCAGAAATAAACGGAGAGGGAACGTCGGAATCAATTTTCCATTTGACGAGGGGTGCAAGCGGTGCAATTATCCAAGACGTAGAAATAACCAATGGGAATAATGGCATTTTTGCTGAAGGTGTGTCTGACCTAACATTACGCAACCTTGATATCAATAATATCGGTATCAACGAAACAATTAGAAATGGTCCAAATAACACTGGGATCGTCCTTAGCCACGCTGACGGACTTAAGTTACTAAATTCCAAAATACACAATATAGGCAGAAAAGCTGTTGGTCTGGAAAATACAGACGGAGGGCTAATTAGCGGCCTTTCAATAGAAGATGTCAATCTCGAAGCGCAACATGCACAAAGTCATGATGCTGCTGGGGTTAAATTATTTAACACTAATGATATTGCTGTAAAAGATAGTTACTTTTCTGATATCAATGCGGTTCATATCTGGAATGACACCAATAATAATGCGACAATTGCCAATAATGTCATTGAAAATGTTGGGGAAGACTTTTTAGCACCTGCCTTTAATCAACATGTAGACGTATTCGGTATCTATGATGAAAAAAGCGCTAATTCGGTGATCAAAGACAATGAAGTCACTGCTGTTGACGAATTTACAGCATTTAGAGTCACAGAATTTAGTAGTGAAACTCTTACTCTTGAGGACAACGACTTCTCCAGTCAACAGCTAGGTACCACAGATTATTGGGTAAATGAGGCGGCAGAAAAACTCATTGCCCTAACTGTTGACCCAGATAAAGCAGACTTTAGTTTAATTGCCGAAGAATATTTGACTTACGCTAATATTGGCGATTAGAAGTTAAGCGATTACTTATCGACCAGCATACCTTTGTTCTGCCCAAGGTTCACCCCGCATATGGTAGCCATTGGCTTCCCAGAAACCCTCTTGATCTTGGTCTAAAAATTCAATGCCGTTGATCCACTTAGCACTTTTCCAGCCATAAAGATGGGGCACAACTAACCGCATAGGGCCCCCGTGTTCTGCTGGTAAAGGTTCACCGTTGAGAGTATGGGCAAAAAAGTTTTCTGGTCGAGCAAAGTCTTCTAAAGATAGGTTGGTGGTGTAGCCACCGTAGCAGTGTTGCAAAATATGAGTCGCTTTCGGGTCAAGAGAGATCGCCTTGAAAAAGTCAGTGACTTTGATTCCTGTCCACTGCACATCTAACTTTGACCATCGAGTAACGCAGTGAAAGTCGGCAGTAAAGTCTTGCTGAGGCAAGTTCATAAAGTCTGACCAGTCAAAAGATCTACTCTCTACCAGACCCCAAACCTTAAATAGCCAATCATTAGTGCTAATCTGAGGTGTTTCACTAGCAGAAAGAACGGGAAAACCCTTGGCTAAATATTGACCAGGGGGAACGCGATCGCTTTGGTCTGGGGTGGGTTTCTCAAAAAATTTTCGGGGCATAACTTTAATAGCGACAAAAACAAAGGTGCGTTATCTCCAGGAAACACACCATTATTTTACCGATTTAGTTAAGTCTAAAATCTATTCTTCATCGTCTTCCTCATCCCCTTGAGGATAAACAAAACTATTAGAGCGTCCAGATAGAACTGATTTACCCAAGGACAAGGCTTTTTGGGCTTCTACCGCTGCTTTACGTTTCCAGACTGCTTTGCGACTATCCCGTTTCGACTTAGAAGTTTTCTTCTTTGGTACTGCCATAATTATTTAATTTAAAACACAACCTTACTATTGTAATGGTTTGGCATCAAAAAGCTAGAGTGTCTGACCAGGAAATAGACTTGTTTCACCAATAGACTGACTAGAATCTGTAGTTCCAGAGTCGAGAAACTTTTGGTGAACAATTTCTCTAAACTCTTCTAAATCAGTTTTCCAGTTATCTAAAAAGGCGCTTAACTGGGTTGCTCTATCTGTCGAATTATTTTGCCCTAAATTTACGCTGTAATTGAAGTTGCCTGAAAACAGAATTGCTGTAATACTCTGTTCTTGAGGCTTTTGCAATGTAGCTTCAGAAATACTAATGGTTAGCTGACATCTCTCTAAGTAGTACATGAGATTAATACCTGCTTGTACAGGAACCTTGCCAATTCTTTTCCAAGAACCAGAACCGAGTAAGCAACCCGTGATGTATTCACGCACTAATCGAGGCGCACCAGGAAAAGGCAGCAAAATTTTAGAGTTGAAGCTTAAGCCAGTATATTCAGCATGGGGCAGTTTCTCAACATACTTCCTTGCCACTAGAGGAATTTTCAGATCTTCTAGTTTATTGCTACCCAAGGACTCACTAAGGGTAATGTTGCGGGGTTGAGCGTTAATTCCCACACCGTTAGTAAAACTTAGTTGAGCAAAATTAGGATTGAGTATCGGCTGTTTTGATAGTTCCCAATCTTTAGCAATAATTCCGCTAAATTTGAGAAAATCTTGGCTCATCATTGTTGGCGTTAAATCCTGGGCCGCAATGACGAGAGATATTTCTTCAATAAATTGAGTTTCGCTTGGTGAATTGACCGCGGGTGCCATGTCTGATGTTGTCATGAGAATTTAACCAGCCAAAATTGCCACTTATTGTATATAAGTTAAGTTGCCCAAAAAAAGCACCAAACTCACAGTTTGTCTAAAAAGCTAATAGTCCAGCAAAACCCTAACCCACTCAGGAGGTCGAGAAATAGGGTTATTTAAACGGTCTAGCAACATCAAAGCTACTAAATGCACGGCAAAAAGATAAACTAAATTATTAATGATAATCAAGCCAAAAGCTAGAGTTTGAATCAAGACAAAATTCGGCTGTGCCAAAATACCCAACTTAAAAAATATCCAGTCTGCTACTTGGGTAATCTGAGTAATCACATATACCCAAAGATTTTCGCCGACTAAAATAGAAGTCAGCCAAAACCGAAAAAATAGTCCCAATGAACCGATAGCCGCGCCTAAACCAATAGAAAACATCCAGTTTAGCTTACGTTGCCAACAAGCTCCCAACAGCACTCCCATTAAGCCATAGGGCATTAAAAAGATCACGCTGCGAGTTGGCCCCATCAAAACTAGAAGCAGTAATCCTGAGACAATTGCCGCCATCCAAGAAGCACGATTACCTCGCCTCAAATAAATTAGAGCAATCGGGATGGGAAAGAAAATTTTTAAAACTGGCCCTAGAGGGAAATAATAATTAATCAGCCACACTAAACTGGCTGCACTGGCCAAAAAAGCAGTTTCTACCATCACCACTGTGTTAGTGGAAGCTTGAGTCTGTTTGGTAGATTTCTGGGTGAAGGAGGCTGTATAGGTTGGGATTGCCTCAGAATCCTCCTGATCCACCCAATTAATTTCATCCCGATCATCTTGATTAACAGCGTCAGATGATAGATATTTATGTTCTTCTCTAGACATAATATTTCTTAATTGGTAGAAGCAATAGACTTGATCAGGAGGTGTGAGTATGTTAACAGATCGTGTCTTCTAAAGCAGGTAAGTCAGGAATCCGCATTGAATCTGCGTTTCTTTGAATTAAACCTTTCTTCTCAAGTTTAGTTAAAACTCTGGTCACAGTTTCTCTAGCTAATCCACTGAGACTACTGATTTCTCGGTGAGGTAAATTAGGAATTTCTGTGCCTTTTTCCCCTTCTGTGCCTTGTCCTTCGACTAAAAACAAGATGGCATCAGCAACTCTAGAAATACTGCTAGCTTCTCTTAATTGCAGTCGTCGGTTTACCTGGCGTAATCTTTTGGCCATTAGCTGTACCAAGCGAACCCCGGCAGTAGGTTCAGTGTTAATTAGATTGACGAAATCTTCTGCGGGTATTCGACCAATTAAGGTCTTAGTTAGAGTGATTGCATCCGTTGAACGAGGCATTTTGTCCATCGCTGCCATTTCACCGAAAATTTCTCCCCTACCTAGAATATTAAGAGTGACTTCTTTGCCATCTAGGTTGTAAGTACGAATTTTTACCCATCCTTCCAAAATAAAATATACTGAGCCTCCCCAATCATTTTCTAGTAATAGGATTTGATTTGCAGGATGGGAGATAGTTACGAAATGAGCAGCTATTTTATGGATACTGTCTTCTGGTAAATCAGACATAAAGGGAACTAATTGGATTAGTTCTTCTTGATTAATATTTGACTCTAGATAACGAGATTGGTCTTCCATGGAGAAGTAGATCTAATAATTCGCTATAAATATCTCCTTTGTATCATTAAAAAAAAGAAAATTAATTAAATCTTCAAGAAATGACCACAATAATAGTTCAGTGAGTAATTATACGCAACTTTATTGGTGAACTGTTTAAGCTAATGATTGTAACTGTCATCAGACATACAAAGTAATATTCTCACTAAAATAAGTACTTTATTAAATAGAGTTTTTCATAAAAAAAATTAACATAAAATTAATCTCGAATTGACGATTATGTGTTTAACAATTTTTAGTAAATCTCTTTCTTGGTCATTCGCTTCGGGGAAAAAAAGAGTTGAAAATACTGAAAAACACACAAACTTCAAAATCAGCACTTATTTTTTAAAGATTGAGTAAAGATTGATCTAGTTTCTGGCAATGGATCGTGTGTAGCCAATAATATTGCATAAAGAGCATAACCAACCTGTATTCATAATTAAACTTAGCTATTAAATTTTTCTTTATGACTTCCCCCAGCAATCTTCATCAAAGAAATATTAAAATTTTACCTTTACGTGTTGAACGTCAAGTTCATCCTTCTGTAGTTAGCAAAACCAAAAGAATTTTAGATATATTCGGTGCAATCATCGGTTTGGCTATTACAGGAATTATTACTATCCCAGTGGCGATCGCCATGCAATTTGATGATCCTGGTGAAATTTTTTATAGTCAGATGCGTTGTGGTTTTGATGGTAAACCCTTCAGAATCTGGAAGTTTCGCTCTATGGTTGCTAATGCCGAACAGAAGAAACATTTAGTCGAAAATAAAGCCAAAGGACATATTTTTAAAAATGAGCATGATCCACGGATAACTAAAGTAGGTAATTTTTTACGTCGCACAAGTTTAGATGAATTCCCTCAATTTTGGAATGTCCTTAAAGGTGAGATGAGTTTGGTTGGCACTCGTCCTCCTACTCTCGCCGAAGTTGCGATGTATGAAGATCATCATTTTGAACGCTTAAAAGTAAAGCCTGGGATTACAGGGGAATGGCAAGTTAAAGGTCGCTCGTCAGTTCTAGATTTTGAAGATATTGTTCGTCTGGATCTCAACTATCAGCAGCAATGGTCTTTGTTTTATGATCTTAATTTAATTTTGAGTACTATCTTTGTCGTGTTGGCACGGAAGGGAGCTTATTGAATCAGTCCTCGGTAAAGCATTATGATTAGATTTCCTGGTTTTACCGATGAACTGTACGATACCTTATGAATCTTCCAACTTGGATTACTTTATCCCGTCTTTTAGGTCTTCCTTTTATTCTGTATTTACTAAGCTACCCCACACCAGACAATCGTTGGTTCTGTGTGGGGATTTTTGTGCTGGCGGCGGGTACAGACTGGGTAGATGGTTATCTAGCTCGGAAACTAGATCAGGTGACAGAATTGGGTAAATTTCTCGACCCCTTGGTGGATAAACTGCTGGTATTAGGTTCTTTTTTAGCCTTAATCGAACTACAGCTTGTTCCTGCTTGGGGGGTATGTTTAATTTTGGCTAGAGAATTAGCGATCGCAGGATGGCGTGTTAACCCGAAATTAACTGGTAACGTCAGCATTGCAGGGGCAAATATTTGGGGAAAATTGAAAACCGTCGTTCAAGTTATGGCGATCGCTTGTTTAATTGCGCCTCTCTCTGCTCCCTGGGATACCCTGGGCATTGTCTTATTTTGGCTAGCAGTGGTATTTAGCCTCGTCTCTGGGGTAATTTATGTTTTGCCCAATATCTCTTCATCTAAGGAAAAATCAATTGCCGACTGATCTCTCCCTGATGCCAGATAGTCATTTTGGAAAGAGTCTGTTAAACCAGATACTAAATCATATTGAGGCTGCCAATCTAAATCCGTTGTTGCTCGGCTGATATCGGCAAAGAAATGTTGTTGACGGACAGGAAAAGCTTTGCGTTTGCCAAAATCAAATTTGCTGGGTTCATAATGTACTAGCTTAATCTCGCTGGGGGATTTACCCGCAGCTACAGCACAAGCAGATGCTAAACCATCAAAAGTCACATAGCGATCGCCTGAGATATTATAAATCTTGCCAATAGCAGTTTCGTTACCTAAAACACTAGCCATCGCTAAGGCTAAATCTTGGATATGACCAAACTGAGTGATATATTGACCGTTACCTGGAATTGGTATCAGGCGATCGCGCACTATACGGTCAAAAAACCAGGCTTCTAAATCATTATAGTTTTGTGGCCCATAAATATAAACTGGTCGAATGGAAGTCCAAGGAATACCCGACTCGGCTAGATAGGCTTCGGTATGATGTTTGCCCTTATGACGACTGTTAGGATCTACTGCATCCCCTTCTCTGTGGGGCATTTGTGGTGTTTTTAAATATACCCCAGCCGAACTTACATAGACAAAATGCTTAACCTTACCAGTAAAAATTTCGACTAATGGTTGAGTATCGCTTAACTCTCTGCCGTTATTATCAAAAATCGCATCAAAGCTTTCTCCTGCTAGCTTTTCTTTGAGCTGACTGGCATCCTGGCGATCGCCCTGAATCTGACTAACTCCCTCTACTGGTGCAGGATGATTACCCCGATTAAACAACACCACCTCATGTCCCTGCTTAACCAAGACTTTAGTTAGGTAAACTCCAATAAAGCGAGTCCCTCCCATGATTAAAATCCGCATTTTATGACCTCTTCAAATAACTAAATAACTTGGGCTATATTTTTGACTAACTCTCAACTTATCAGTTATTCGCCCCGTCAATGAGCATTAAGACATATTCCGAATAATTCCTTTAGCTACCATTTCTTGTGCTAGTAAGTTTGGAGAAACAACCAGTGCCGCTCTAAGTACAGGACAAAAAAAGAGAGTAAGGACTTGCAAAAGTAAGCATGAAAAGGGTTTGATTAAACTGCGATCGCCTTTATGAAATCAGGACGCTGAATGCAACGTCCTGAAGATAAAGCAAAGATATTAAACTAATTAGGCTGCTTGCCACATATCTTTGACTTGACCAGGTAGAAATTCGGCAATTTCTTTAATTCTATCCTCAGATAGCTCTTCTTTAGTCGCCGAAAACACCGCCTTAATAACTTTTTTTCCGTTTGTACCTCTAGGTATTCCGCCTTCTTTTTCAATACGGAAAATAAAGGTGTCGGCATCAAATTTCAAAGGAGGACGAATATTGCTCAACCAAGCAACTAAAGGATTGTCATCACGCCAAAGATCGGCTATTTCTTGCTGTAATCTTTTATTCTTGGCATCTTCTTCAGCTCCTACCTTAAGCTCTGATTCTACTGCTTTTGATGCTTCTGTAGACATTAAATCCCGCATGGTGCGATAGACAATTGTAGTTAAATCTCTGGCATCAAAAATATCTGGTAACTCGGCTTTAAGAGCAACTTTTTCTAAAAACGGAGTATAGGAATCAACTATAGGCGTAGAGGCACCTTCACTTAATGCTGCTGGAGGATTTTTTTCCATACGTTCTAGCATTTTTTCCCCTTTCTCAGTCAATTTGGCTTTCTTAAATTTGATTAAATGAGGTAAAGGGCCATCTGGTGCCCCTAGGGTATTAGCAACACGAAAATCTATTTCTTCTTCGTTAATTAGATTAGGGACATCTTCTTGTTTCGCGTAGGCATTACCAGAAAAGTCAGCATCAATATATTGTTTTTGATTGAGATAATCTAAGTGGCCTAGAAAATCGGCAATAGTTAATTTTCTTCCTGTAAAGTCCGTAGCCTGAAAATCTACTGATTGCTTGCCTTGCCCATCTTCATCGTGAATTTTCTTAAGCAAGATATACATTACATCATCTCTTAAAGCTATAGTCATATATTTAATATTTCGATCTTCATTTATCTACAGAGTAGATCTTAAAAAAATCGACTAACTACGACATCTGCTTTAAGGATAATATTGATATCTATCTTTCGATAGAGATTTGTAATGTACTTATAGCGAGTTTCAGTGATAAAGACATCATTTGTAAATGCTCAAAGCTTCACGTTTAGATGCTTCTCAATACTGTTCGGTTAGTCTCTTAAGTTATTTTATTCGCCCCCTAAATCCCCCAA
>CBDUCX010000150.1:0-12734 GCA_965365755.1 uncultured Pleurocapsa sp. | reverse complement strand
CTGAATGTGCCAAAATTGGCGAAGATTGGGGCTATGATGCCATCAATTTAAACATTGGCTGTCCTAGTCCCAGGGTACAAAGTGGCAACTTCGGGGCTTGTCTAATGACCCAACCAGAATTAGTCGCCGAGGCAGTAGAGAAAATGCGGCAGAAGATCGAGATTCCCGTGACAGTTAAACATCGCATTGGGGTTGATCAATGCGATCGCTATGAGGACATGGTTAACTTTGTTCGTATCGTCTCGGAGGCTGGTTGTACTAACTTTACCGTTCATGCCCGTAAAGCTTGGCTACAGGGTTTGAGTCCCAAGGAAAACCGCAACGTTCCCCCCTTGCGTTACTCAGATGTCTATCGTCTCAAACAAGAATTTCCCCATCTCTTAATCGAAATTAACGGCGGTATTACTACTCTAGAGCAAACTAAAGATCATCTCAAGTTTGTTGATGCAGTAATGATTGGGCGTGCTGCTTATGATCGTCCTTATATTTTCGCTACAGTTGACAGGGATATCTTTAACGAAGATATAACCCCGAAATCGAGAAGAGAAATTGTCGAAACCATGTTGCCCTATATAGATTACTGGATCAATAGGGGAACAAGACTCAATTCCATTACTCGCCATATGCTACAATTATTTGCCGAACAACCAGGAACCAAAGCCTGGAAACGCTATATTACCGAAAACGCTTGTTTACCAGGAGCAGATTCTTTAGTTGTTAGTAACGCGCTGCAAAAAGTCGTCAGGTAGAACGAACATTAAGCGTCTTATGTAAAGAAATATTGCCGTAATTTCTATCACCTTCACACTATCTTTAATAAATTCAAGGTTGGTGTTATACTCTTTAAGAGCTTGAATGCCCCGATGGCTCAGTGGTAGAGCGCGTCCTTGGTAAGGACGAGGTCACGAGTTCAATCCTCGTTCGGGGCTTCTTGAAATGTGACATTACCTATAGAGAGCTTTAAACAAGGTCGTTGCAACCCTTGGTAAGGGTGAGGCGACCATTTTTTGAATTCAAAATTTAAAATTTAAAATTTAAAAGAGGTAATTTTTAATTTTTTTTAAGTTTGAACTGATCAAATAGAATTGCTGGGTCATCTTGGACACGAGTATCATAGCGATAGCTACTAACTGTCCCTGTGGCAGTCTCAAAAATACTAAAGACTGTAATGTCGTTACTGGCAATATAAGGCAATGGCTCCCCAGAATCAGTGGTTAAAGGAGCAATAGTCGGCACAATCGGCGATAATCCGTTGGGATTGCCAATTGCCACAAAATTTTTCGGGCTATAAGTGGGAATTTCTCGTTTATTATCCCCAACATGTGCGCCGTAACTATTGCCCACATTGGAAGATTCTAAAAAGTGCATCCCTGAATCACTTTGAAATCGATTCCAAAGATGAGAATGTCCATAGTATACGAGCTGGACTCCCGCAGATTCCAAAAGAGGAATCAAATCACGGATAATGTAGTCGTTTTCGATTGGATAGTCATAGTAGCGAGACTTCACTTCTCCCTCTTCCGTGTAATATAGTTTGGGTTGTGGGTCGGTATAGGGGGGAACAATATTACCTCCCAGAGTGTGAGGTGGATGATGCAGCATGACTATTTTATACTTAGCCTGCTGGTAAGCCTCGCTCTGTAATTCCTGAGTCAACCATTCATATTGATTACTCCCTTGAGCGATCGACTCAAAAATATGTTGTCCGTATCCCCAAGTCTGTGGATTATTAATATTTTCATCACTTTCTTTGTATCTTCCTTGAGCATCAGCTTCTAGCTTGGGACTACGCCAAATATTAGTGACAAATAGAGAGATTAATCTAATGTCTCCAAAGGTTGTAGCATAGTAACGTTTATCTCCCGCATCACTTTGAGGCAGACTAAAGATCTCTTCGTAACTATCAGTATTAAAAGAATTGTTCTTAATCCAGTCAGTTTCTATTTGAGCATCTTTTGTCGGATTAACTTGGGCAATGTTTGATTGATAAAATGCTTGCGCCACACGGCGAGGATGAGGTTGACTAAACTCTTCCTTGAGAGTACTCTCAGGAGATATTTTACCCATCACCTCATGATTCCCGATCGCCGTAAAAAGAGGGGCGTGCTGAATAATTTCCCCTCCATAATAGGTGGTGGTAACACCGTTACGTTCAAGCTCATAATTGGCTCGACCCTGAAGACTAGGAAAAAATGCTCCACCACGACGATCATCAAACCATTCAGAAGCACGGTCTGGAATATTCACTAGATCCCCTGGAAAGAAAACTGCGTCAACTTGACCAACAGTTTTTACCACCTGTGACAAATTTGCAGCGGTCATCGGCATTAATTGATGATCTGAGGTTAATAGTATCTTGAGGGGTGTTTCTGCTGTAGGAAGACTGCTCAAGGTAAAGACATCGCTACTGATAACCTGCTGATCTTGAATGCTTTCTACTTTATATTTAATTCGCTGGTTGGGCTTTAAACCCTTAACGATCGCTTCGTGTCGCCAGATATCCCTAAAGGACTTGGTAGGAGGGTGATCTAATTGAGAATCTGGGTCTTCGCGCATTCGGCTTAGTTTGGTCGTATTGGCGATCGCCTTACGAGTTAATTGCTCACCATACTTAACGACATGGAAGTCTCCCTTAAATTCTGTAAACCAGACTACATTTATGCTGGTTTTAGTCGGTAATTGTAGAAAAGGATCGCTCAAAAGTAAGTATTTGTAGGAGTTTGATGACTGTTTTTCCGAGGCAAAAGTCATGGGTAAATAATGAATAGCGATTGACACAAAGATTGTCAGAGCCACCAATAGTAGTTTGGCGATTTTCATTGACTCAACTAACTGTTTAAATCTATTTGTACAAGTCGGTTTGTTATAGCTAAAACATAACTGTTAAAAGGTTTACACGTAGTTTATCTAAGATATCAGTGAAATTATCTATGTAGTTGCTTATTTTACCTATCAATAAGACAAGAAGCTATATATATATCTTTTGCAGCATAGTTAAATTTTAATTGTAAACTGTCTTTGATGAAGTTAAGGTATTAATATTAATCAACTAAATTATGATTAAACAAATTTAGATAGTTCTTGACATCTCTTGTTAAAACCTTATGACAAAAGACTTGCAGCTATTATAGAGCATTCTCTATTTAGGAGCATTGTTTACGAATAAATTTATCTCAAACCTTTTGATACCAAACAAATTAGCGTTTTAATCAACAATCAAACGTCTTTTTAATAGTTAGATAAAGTAAGAATCACTTCTAGATATTTTCAACTAAAAGTGTTTATAATGATAATCAAGAAATAAAGTAATTCTACTAGGTTACTCAACCCAAGAATTTAATAAAGCTAATTAGTATAATTGCTGATATTTAGGCATTTTTAGCTGTTTTTGTTCCTTCGAGAATTATGGATTTTCGTGTGTTTTGTGGTATCGTTACATTTCCCACGCTCAATGGCTTGAACCGTGGGATTTTTTCTGTTTATGAGCAAGAATCTTCTTCTTTATATTCGGTAAGTTATTTCTGCGCGATACCTTACATTAGGTTACTTGTTACTTGTTAGTTGCTACTTATTAACGTGAGTTCGACGAAGCCCAAAAAACTTGAAAATTTAATAACTTTCTAAATTTTAGGTGTCTGAAAACCCTATTCTTTCATTAAGAAAAACATAACTCCTAACGACCTTCGCGTAGCGTGCCCGTAGGGCATATTCCGAACTCCGAACTCACGTTATTACTTATTATTGACGAGCAATTAACTAAACTTCTCCTAACCAGCTAACGTACTGCGATACTTATAAATACTGCCCTTTAAATACTTCAGTAGCAGGCCCTGTCATATACACTCGATTGTCTGCTGCTGACCAATCAATTTGCAAACATCCTCCAGGTAATTCTACAGTGCAGGTGCGATCGCACTTGTTGTTTAATACTCCAGCTACTACAGAGGCACAGGCACCAGTCCCACAAGCAAGGGTGATTCCCGCGCCTCGTTCCCAAACGCGCATTTTTATGTAATCTGACCTAACCACCTCAATAAACTCAGTATTTGTTCGCTGAGGAAAGACCTCATGATGTTCAAACAGCGGCCCAACTTGTTCTAGAGCGATCGCTTCACTATCTTCAACAAAAGTAATACAGTGGGGATTACCCATGCTAACGGTGGTCACTAACCAAGAGCGAGCACCAACTTCTAAGGGTTGAGCGACAACTTTACCATCCACATTATCAAGAGTTGTCGGAATTTTAGAGGCTAACAATTCTGGTTCTCCCATGTCTACGGTAACTTCGCCATTGCTCTCTAGCTTAGGGATCATCACCCCTGCCAAAGTATGAATTTTGTAAGATTTATTAATTTCTGAATTTCCTTCTAGATCAGAGATAAACTTAGCGAGACAGCGAATACCATTACCACACATTTCTGGCTCAGAACCATCAGAGTTATAAATCCTCATGGTGTAATCTGTACCTTCTTTTCCTGGTAAGGCAAATATTACTCCGTCGCCGCCAATGCCAAAATGGCGATCGCACATAGCGATCGCTTGTTCAGGAGTAATTATCGGTTCGTCAAGGTGCCGATTATCAATCAAAATGAAATCATTACCTAACCCCTGGTATTTGCTAAACTCGATTACCATCTTTAATTTTCCTCAACTAAAATACGCAAACTGTAAACATGACTGAATTTGATACCGCTTTACCTGGTGTAAGACAAGTGCAAAACTACATCAAAGAAAAGCAAGAGGTCGAGCTAAAATTAATTACCGACGATTTGGTAGTCGGTAAAATTATCTGGCAAGATGCTGATTCTCTCTGTGTAATGGATCATTACAACCAGCAAACCCTGATCTGGCGACAAGCCTTGGTTTATCTCAAACCGAAGGCATAGTAAAGCTTTAATTATTCAACTTAGAACAAGCTAGGGTGGGCACTTGCCCACCAACTCAAAACTAATTAAGCCAGCTTGGTTTTGACTAATGCCTGGATTTTTTTACCGTCGGCTTTGCCTTTTAATTGTTTCATCGCCGGACCCATAACTTTGCCCAGGTCTTTTAAGGTAGCTGCACCAGAATCAGCAATAATCTGGTCAATAATGGACTCAACTTCTTCATCACTCATCTGTTCTGGCAGATAGGTTTCAATAATGGCTAATTCTTGATTTTCTTTATCCGCCAGCTCATCTCTACCTGCATTTTTAAACTGCTCAATAGAGTCACGGCGCTGTTTTGCCTGTTGGGACAGCAATTCGATTTCTTGTTCTTTAGTCAGGCTATCTTGACCTTTGGGACGTAGCTCTACTTCTTTTTCTAGAATCGCTTTCTTGATGCTGCGTACCGTTTGCAGGCGAATTTTGTCCTTAGCCTTCATCGCCCTCTTGATGTCTTCTCCAATCTGTTCTTTAAGACTCATCTTTCATTTCCTTTGCATGAGTAATTTATTATAAAATACTTATTGCGTAATACAAAAGAAATCAGATTAATTATTAGTAATTCTTCTAAAATGCCAAATACCGTTTTGAAGATCAAATTAAGCTAAATCAATCTTCAAAACGGCATTAATCGGATTCAGGGTGACTGTCTTTGCGTCTTATAGCTTATTAGTGAGCAATTAAACTAGCTAGAGTTTTGAGCATTTCTTGTTCATTAAAAGGCTTAGAAAAATATGCCGTAGCGCCCAACTTCATTGCTAGCTGTCGGTGCTTATCATTACTACGGGAAGTCAACATAGCGATGGGAAGATCCTCAAATTGAGGATCGGACTTAATTTCGCTTAGAACACCATATCCATCTAACCTTGGCATCTCCACGTCACAAATTACAGCTTGTACCTGTAATCCGCCCAATAATTTATCTACTGCATCCTGACCATCCTTAGCTTCCTCAACTCGGTAGCCACTACGTTCGAGAATTCCTGCTAAATAGCGTCGGACATTTACCGAATCGTCAACAATTAATATAGTTGAGATGTCAACAGTGGAGAAAGCTGAACGGGGAATATCATTAGCAGTAGTTGGTGCTGTAAGAGTAGAAAAAGCAGCACGCTGTTGTTTGATAATTCCTTTATAAAAAGCATTAGGCTCAATGAGGGGAATTACCCTACCATCTCCTAGTACAGTAGAGCCTGTAAATCCAGGAAACACAGGAATTGAAGTATTAACAGATCTGATGGCTACTTCTTGTTCATTCCAATATTTTTCGAGGTAAATCCCTTGGAGTTTATTCGCTTCTTCAAAAATCAGGATAGTAGGATGTACAATCTTCGCCGTTCCCGACATTTCAAATGCTTTACTTGGTCGTTGGAAGCTCAAGTGTTCTTGGGGTCTAATTAGATGAACAGACTGATCATTCCAAGAGATAAATTCTTGTTGATTGCTACGGGTAGCTGAATCAGAATCAAACTTGATAATTTCTTTAACGCTATGGACGGGGACGGCGAAGACCATCCCGCCACTTTCGACGATTACCACCCGCAATACTAGCAAGGATAAAGGCACAGAAATGGTAAAGGTAGTTCCCTGACCCAATTCAGTTTTGACCTCAATATCACCGCGAATTTGTTGTAAATTAGAGCGTACCACGTCCATGCCCACACCACGTCCAGACAGTTCGGTAACCTGATCTGCGGTACTAAAGCCTGGCTCAAAAATCGCATCCAACACCTCTGTCTCTGAAATCTGGTCAACTTCAGCTGGAGACAGACCCATTTTTAATAAGCGATCGCGAATTTTTTGAGTATTAATCCCTCTTCCATCATCAGTGACCGTAATAATAGTCTGATTACCTTTTTGGTTAGCTTTTAAAACAATTTTACCTTCAGCAGGCTTTCCCTCTGCTATACGAGTTGCGGTATCTTCTAGACCGTGGTCAAAGGCATTGCGCAACAGGTGAGTTAAAGGATCGCCGAGAAATTCGATCGCCTGACGGTCAATTTGAGTTGTTTTACCTTCAATGACCAGATTAACCTGCTTGTCATACTGAGAAGATAAATCCCGAATCAACCGAGGAAAACGTCCTACCAATTCCGCAAAAGGACGCATTTGGGTTCGGGTAACATTCTGCTGAAGTTCACGAGTTGTATAGCTAAAATCACGGACTACCTGACCCATTTCCTGAACCCCTAAGTCAATATCCGTGGTTACTTCCTGAAGCTGAACAATCGTCTCCATTTGTTCCTGAGACAATAAATGCAGATCAGTATAGCGATCCATTTCTAAAGCATCAAATTTTTCTGCTGTAGATAAATTATTAACTGGTTCCCAGTCAGAGTTAACAGAGGCGGTTACTGGTTGAGTAGTAGAGAGCATCCCTTCCAAAGAAGCCCAATCATATAGTTTGCGGAGCTGGTTACTAGACCGTTCTAAACGACGCATTCTAGCTCTAGTTAAACTTACAAAGTCTTGTAGCTGATTAAGACGTAACACAGCAGCGTTTCGTTCTAAGATCAATTTACTAGACAAGTCATTAAGACGTTCTAGTTGTTCAGCAGGAACTTTAACCATTCTGCTCTGCTCTTGTTTTGACTGCCTCACAGAGATAGGAGATGGTCTAGATATTTCGGGGCTGGACTGATCTACTGTGGATTCAGATATGATTTCTGAATCGATCTGAGCAAAAGCCGTACCTAAATCTGATAACTCTGCTGCATCAGGAACAAACTCATCCAGGTCAAAAGTTTCAGCAGTAGTTATTTCAGGAGCGATCTCAGGTACATTAGAGGCGGGAACATCTAACTCAGCAAAAGCTGCATCTAAATCTGATAACTCCTCAGTATCAGGAACCACCTCATCGAGATTTGCCTTCTCAGTAGTAGTTCTTTCGGGCGCGACCTCAGACACATCAGAGCTGGAAACATCTAGCTCAGCAAAAGCTGCGTCTAAATCTGATAACTCCTCGGCATCGGGAGCAAGCTCTTCGAGGGTAAAATCTGTTTCCAAGAAATCAAGAGACTCAGAGGATAATTCTTGAGTCGTTAAATTTTGTATTTCTGCCAACTCGGCTGAATCAAAAAATTCCGCTATATCTGGAGGGTTTTTCGTTTGCCTTGTCCCATCTGGGATTGCCTCAGCAGCGCCATCTAAATTAGTAGGTAGTTTATCAATTCTACCAACCAAAACCAAAGCGTGCGATCGCTCCCAAAGTTTTAGGGCTTGATGAGCCAAATCGCCAATTTCATTTACAGGAGTCACTGCTAATCGCTGTTGTACCGATTGACAAAGCTGAACAAACGGTTCAAGCTGACTCATTCTACCAATTTCAGCTAATTGTTCGGTCTGTATTTCTAATTCTGCTTTTAATTCTGCTGGATTTAAGATGTCTATTTGAGTTTTAAAACTCTCCAAGCAATCTTCTACGCCGCTTTGGAATACGAGAGTAGTGACATCAACTTGCTCTTCTTCAGCTAACAACAAATCTTCATCTTCTTCTTTTAAATCCCCTAGCTTGGCACGTAAACTGGCAAAAACAGGTTCCGCATTTTGACTCAGCCAATCTTCGTCAACGGAATCTTGCTGTTGATGGAGATTTCTCACTGCTCGCATACAGTCAACTCCTTGCAGCAATAGAGTGGTGACTTCTTGATCAACCAAGCTATTGTCTTTGCGTACTCGCAGAATTTTTAAGAAATCTTCTAGGCGATGGGCAATCTGACTCAATGGTACAAATCGCATCATCGCAGCACCACCCTTGAGTGAATGGGCAGAGCGCATTGCCGTATCTAGTAAGCTGGGTTCAGCTCCCTGAGCATCTAAATCCATCAGTAGGGATTCTAGGCTATTAAAATACTCCTCAGCTTCTTCTAAAAAGTCCAGTCTTACTTGTTGATCCGTGTCCATTGCAATATCGGGTTATGTATTTTTATAGATGGTTTGTTGAAGGCTGACAAAGAATGTTCAAGTAGAGAATTGCCAACCAAAACTGTCGGATTGTTGAGCAATTCTCAGAAGTTAAGTAGGTAAAAAGAATCAATAAGAAATAAAAAAAGAACAACAAATCCTTTCCCCCTTTCCCTTTAACCTTTTTCCAGCCATAAAAGATAAATTTGATTTTGTTCAGAAAATTTAAACAGTTGCTTGAGAGATTACAGTAGCAGTACCTTCTTCCTGCTCTTCTGACTCACTTACCTTAAATTGAGCTACAGATTCTTGTAATTGACCGAGAATCTCTGTGGTTGATTGAATCGCTTGAGCCACCTGCCTAGAAGATTGAGAACGTTCCTGAGACGTTTTACTGTTGAGCATCATAACTTCCGTTACTGTCTGAGACGTTTCGGCTTGGGAGATCGTAGCAGTAGAAATCGATTTCATCAGGCGGTCAATCTCTTGCGATTTAGTTAATACCGTACTCAAACTAACTTTTGTAGCTTCAACTAGGCGAGTACTATCAACCACCTGACTAGTACCTGTTTCCATCGCTGCCACAACTTCCTGAGTTTCTTGTTGAATACCGATAATCAACTGAGCAATTTCTTGAGTCGCTTTAGCAGACTGCTCCGCCAATGCACCCACCTGCTCCGCAACCGCAGTGAAGCCTTGACCCAATTCCCCTGCACGAGCAGCCTCTACCGAAGCGTTAATCGCCAGCAGGTTAGTTTTGAGGGCAATTTCATCAATCAATGCTACCACCTGAGAAATTTGTTGCGCCGATTCCCCAAGACGCTTAATTTTCTTAGAAGTATCACCAATAGTAGTCCGTAGACCTTGAATACTATCTACCGTCTGATCCATGACGGTGTTTCCTTCCTTAGCAGTGATAAAGGCATCGTTAGAGATTGTTGCGGTTTTTTCGGCGTTCTCTGCTACTTCTTGAATTGAGCTAGACATTTGCTCTACGGAGGCAAGTGTAGCTTGAATTTGTTCCGCTTCGGCGATCGCTTGTTCGGCAATTTCCCGTACCGAACTTTCGTTTTGTACCAGGGATGAACTTACTTGCCCTGCGGAGTCTTTTACCTGAAGAGCGATCTCTTTTAGGTTTTCAATAATCGCGTTAAACAAATCGGCAATGATTCCCACGTCACCATCGGTTAATTGGGCGCGTACGGTTAAATCACCTTCAGATGCTGGTTCTAGCGCTTCCATCAGACCAACTACCGCATTTTCTAAATCTTCCCGTTGTTGCTTTTGCTCTGCTGCACTTTGCTCTAGAGATTTATTTAATTCGTTGAGAGATTCTTGGTTCTCTTTCTGTTGAATAATCGATTTTCTTTGTGAGTAAATCGCATATCCCCCTAAACCTAAAATAAGTCCCACCAAACTTACCCACAGCCAGAGATAATCTTGAATCAAGTCTTCTAAAGTAATTTGTCCAATCTCATCGTAGGGTGCGACATCGAGATTAATAAATAAATCATGTACTGGTCGATAGTTCAGGGGAACTGTCCATCCATCAGATTTGGATGCTTTGGCTGCGGGACTATCTGCTGGCATATCGAGTAGGGCCCGAGCAACTAACTCTTTAATTTCCAGACTATTATCTTTGGCTGATGCAAAAGGCCATTCGGGATAAAGGGGTGTACTGTGTAAGAAAGGAAAATTGGGGTCTTCTGCTAGCTGATTAATTACCTTAAAATCTTCCAGCTTTACCTCTCCTCGCTGTGCAGCCCGTTCCAAGGCATCAGTCCGCACCGTACCTGCTTCCACTTCTCCATTAGCAACTGCTTTAATTACAGCATCATGAGTACCACCGTAGCTGATATCCTTAAAAAACTTTTCTGGGTTTTCAATTCCTGCTTCATACAAAACACCTTCAGTCATATACCAACCACCAAGGGAAGTGGGGGATACTCCCATAAAGGTTTTGTTTTTCAGATCTTGAAGATCATTAATCTGATTATTATCAGCTTTAGTAATGATTAGCCCACCAAACTCAGTATAGGCTTCTCCCAATCTCAGGTTTTTCAGAGTAGCAATACGGTTAACACCATGGTCAGCCTCAAATTCCACATACATCCCTGGGTTAACTAGGAAAAAATCAACCTCATTCTTAGCGGCGATGGTGCGCATCTCCTCAAAACTAGCGGTAACAATTTCAAAACTATAGCCAGGAATTGTTTGAGAGAGATAATCCAAGGTGGGTTGCCACTGGGCAATGGTTCTTTTGGGGTCTTCTTTAGAAAGTACCCCCACCTTCATTACAATATCTTCTGTGGCACTATTTGCTGGTGGGGTTGTTTGGGCTAATACTTGACCCGATACTAATGGCTGCATCGATGCTGAGATGAACGGTAGGCTAACTGTTGGCGTGAGAGTGCCTAAGCCTAATAGCACTAGTGCCAGTTTCCAGGTGCTGTTAAATTTATTGGTCTTAGAAGTTAAAGTGAATTTTCGGAATAAATAGTGATGCATAGCTATTAGTTTTAAGAATAATTAGCGTAATGTTCGACAAATACAATTAGATTCAAGACTGAATTTTGGTCGTAATTAATTGATTGAGATCGATTAAGAAAGAACATTCATCAGCACTTTCTTGAACAAAACCTTGAACAAAAGGACGCAAAGTATCGGGTACTGATGTGGTTGCCGAATGAAACTGTTCTGGCAAAATCCTGGAAATACCTTGAATACTTTTAACCGTTAAACCATACAAATTAACTTCATTGGACTGAACATTATTCTTACCCGAATTAATCTGCGCGACGATGGTTTGGTATTGTCTTTGGTTGATTATTTCAGGAGAAAATCCCGCCAAATGAGCTAAGTCCAAGGCGAGAAAAACCTGGTTGCGGGAAGTCATCATCCCCACAACATATTCAGGTAAATTGGGGACTGCGGTAATCTGGCTACTATCAATCGTCAACGACTCCTGTATATAGCTCAGATCGAGTAAAGCATTAATGTCATTTGTCAGCTGCAATCGCAAATAATAATTACCCTCTCGTCGCTGTTCACTAAATAACTCGGGTAATAAATTCTTCAGTCTGTCGGTAGTTGTTAAACTGCTCACAAAATTAACCTGCTACAGAACTTTTTACTGCTGATACCATCTCCTCTTGGGTAAAAGGTTTGACTAAATATGCCACTACCCCCTGTTTTTTAGCCCATTTTTTATCCATATCACGATCTTTAGTGGTACAAGCAATTACCGGGATATCTGCGGTTTCAGGATTTTTCTTTAACTTGCGACAAAACTCCAAGCCACTCATTTCTGGCATGACCAAATCGGTAATTACTAGATCGGGAGTTTGTGCCATAGCTTTGGCTAGTGCCTCATTACCATTTTCAGCAGTTACAACCTTGAAGCCTTCTTGTTCCAAATAGCCAGAAATTAAATTCAATTGTGCTTTTAAGTCATCGACAACTAGTACAGTTTTCATGGTTTTTCTTTCCTTGAGATAATTTTGATAATTTTGTTTACGATCTTGAGATTTGTCAGGGAAGCAAATATTTTCTAGGTCACTGCTTCCGCCATATTGAGATGTTTATTAACTACCGTTAATAGCTCTGTTTGGGAAAAAGGTTTGGTTAAGTAGTCTGTTGCCCCCACCATTTTGGCTCTGGTTTTGTCAATGAAGCCCGTTCTACCTGAAACCATAATGATGGGTACTTTTTTCAAAGAAGCACTACCTCGGAAAAAGCTACACAGTTTGTAGCCATTGATATTGGGCATCGAAATATCCATTAGGATTAAATCTGGTTTGAGACGCAGTAAAATTGGCGCTGCTTTCAGAGGATCTTCGATCTTGGTGATCTCATAAACATCATTAGCCAAGAATCTTTGCATTTCATCCAGGATAGTTGGACTAT
>CBDUCX010000149.1:0-12750 GCA_965365755.1 uncultured Pleurocapsa sp. | reverse complement strand
GATAAAATTAGAAATAATCAAGAAATTTATATACTGCGATCGCTTTTTCTAAAACTGATCAGTTAGAATCGGATTAGTTCTGAAACAACCATAATGAAAGAAATATTGCAAGCAGAATCTACCCTTACAGATCGATATCAAACTACTGTTCCCGACATAGTACGTAAAACTCTTGGTTTGAATAAACGAGATAAAATAGCTTATGTTATAAATGCTAATGGAACAGTAACTATTACTCGCGGTGAAACCTCTGAAGAAGATCCTATATTAGCTAAGTTTCTCGATTTTCTGGCTAAGGATATCGAACAAAATCCGCAACATATACAACCTATTACGCCAAAAACTTTAGAAAGAGTTCAATCCTTAGTAGCTGATGTAGAAGTAGATTTGGATGCACCTTTACCTGATGAGGATGAATAGCCTTGTCAGAGAATCAAGCTTTAGTTATTAACGGATGGCGTATATTTGCTCACCCATTGTTTACCAGTCAGTTAGCAGAATTAATAGTTAAAGTTGAACGATTACGCCAAAAATATCCCCAAAACTATCACCAGAAAAACGTTACCAAACGATTAGCTGCAATCAATAAACTGGCATTTGAAATTATTCCTCAAGATCCCAATCGCAAAGAATACCGCCAGGGAAATACTCTTGGTAGTGAATACAAAACTTATAAAGGTTCAACATAAAAAGCAACTCCTTCATCTCCTTCTTCTTGATACCAAGGTAAGTTCTCATTGATATAATCTCTTTCTACTGCGGATGGAGTAAAAAAGTGATTATCTGCAACAGTATGATAAAAACGGTACAAGGGAATTGTTCCTTCTTGCGGATTATCGTAAGCATGGTAAGCAATATTTTCAAAACTATAGTTATCTAAACTTTCAATAATATAGTCTTTTTCTACTTCAGACATTGTGTATAAATGTACTCCAGTAGAATTGTTAAAAAATCGGTAAACTGGTTTGGCACCAGTTAGGATATCATTTGTATCATTTATTGCTTGATAAGACGCTCCCTCATATTGATATTGTGGTAAATTTTTACTTATATAGTCTCTTTCTATTAAAGAAGCTGTATAGAAATGAGATCCTTTATCTGGTCTAAAAAAGCGATAAATTTTTGTATCATCATTATCAGTATTAGTTACTGATGATGACAGTTGCAAAGTATAATTAGTGTTTGTATATTGATCGAAATTGCTTACACTGAAACGAATAAAGTAATTACCAGAACTAAAAATTTGATTTTCAAAATTTAATGTATAGTTGTCATCGCCATAGATAGAATATTCTATAGCTTCACTGTACAAAATATCGTTACTATCAATTCTTCCATTATTGTTATTATCTTTAATTAAATCTACATCAAATATTCCACCCACATCTTTCCCAGTTAAATCTTGTATATTTAACGTTAACTGAGTTTCATCAATTGAAAATCTATAAATATCGACTGGATTTACAATACCAATAAAATTAGTTATTTCAGCACTATTTGAATTACTAATATGACCAATATTTAAGCTAGTATCAACAGTATTACCTGGATCTATCTCGGTAGAAACTGGCGCAGTGATAGCGTTTATATTTAAAGAATAGTCATTAAAGAAATAGCTTTCCAGACGGATTTTATAGTTTCCTGCCCCTAAAGTAGTTTTAATCTCAGCATCGTAACCTAAAAAAGCATAATCACCATAAGGCAGAATAGATTCACCTGCATCGATATCACCATTATTATTTTGATCGACAAACAAATCAATTGAAATTCCATATTTATTATTAGTTTCGATTAACGATGTAATCTGACTTGTTTGAGCGAGTGAAAATTTGTAAATATCTACTTCATCGTTATTGTTATTACCTATAGAATCTATGTAGGCAACACTTCCATCTAATATTCCTATATCGAAGGAATTAAAAGATGTTTTTCCATAATCTCTATCTAAAACTATAGTCATAATATTATATCTAAAAAAACAAAGTTCAATTAATACATAAGTTTCAAAAAAATTGAAGATTTATATCACAAAAATAAAAAAATAATTAATCTTTAATACTGTTGAAAATAGTTTTTAAAATATGTTTTTGAATACCAGATGTTTTAAGCATTTTCTTGTCTGCATAGAAAGATTGTAAATCAAAGAACTGAATATCATATTTTGTTCCAATATCAAAACCGCTAGCTTGGAAAATAGCTTCATATTTTTTTGGTACTTTTATATTTTCGATCCAGTATTCACCATGAATTGTTTTATTATCAAAAAATGCAATTCCCAATCCACCTTTTTTATAGCGAAAAAATTTAATTTGCCTAACTTGGCGCTGTTTTATTCCTGCAACATCAGAAACAAGATCGGCAGCACCAAAAATCATACCTAAATCGAACATAGTTTTATAAAGTTGTTAAACAGCTATTAACTAGCTTATTAATAAAATCATTATATTTGACGCGATCTAGATCGTTTAATTAATGTGATGTCAGTTGCTAACTTGGATTAACTATAAAGACTCTTCTAGCTTAATTGTGGAAAACATGACAAAGCTTTCTAATCTTAGATTAATGCTGTAAATGGTACTTTATTTAAAGTTAATATATCTTAAGTTAAAGTTAAATCAGCAATAGAAGAAGCAAAAGCAAATGAATAACCTTAAATACAGAATAGTAATCCAATGGAGTGATGAAGATAATTGTTTTCTCGTATCTTTACCAGACTTCAAAGACGAACAACAATGGGTAACTCATGGCGAAACTTGTCAGGAAGCTTTAGAAAACGCCGCAGAAGTTATGGATATGTTGGTAGATATATATAAAGAAAAAGGGAAGGCTTTGCCCACAGCACAAACTTTATGTAATTCTGTTGCTTGATATTGATCGCAACACCTAAAAGAAAGAGCGATCGCTTTGATAAACTTACAATGGAATCCAAATAAGCTGATCTTTCCATTCTTCTGCTTCTGTTGTTTCCCAAATCAATACAATATCTTCTGTCAATTCTCTAATTGTTGCTTTCGGTTTAAGCCAAAATAAACCCCAGATGAATCCATTATTATTCCAATGTACTTCTAGATGTTCTGGCATACTTTTACGATTGTCAGTCAATAATATGCGTCGTGACTGCTGTAAATAAATTAGTATTTCTGAATCTAAAGTTCCCAAAGCAGGAGTATTTGGATCTCCTACACGTAAAATATCTATTTTAGAATTGAGACGTGATACTGCCAATTTAAATCGGGGTGATAAATTTTCATCCAACAAAAAACGTGGCTTCATTATGATTCGATTCTTGTGGCATTACGTTTTGCTTTCTCAGCTTGCAACTTCTTGACTAAAGCAGTTGGATTAGCTATAAATTCTTGATAGCTATCTTCTTTATCTTGTTCTAATCGTCTCAAATAAGCATCAATCTGTGAGCGATTATGCAGATAGAAAGTTATCGTCGCGTGTATTTTCTCTAAACTTAAAGAAGGTAAATCGATCTTTATTTCCTCTGGTGTATAACCTTCTAAATAATATTTGAGTACATCTTCGATCCCGATACGATGTCCTTTTATGCGAATATCATCAGCAGAACAAAACTCAAAATAATCTTCTAGTTTAATTGTGGAAAACATGACAAAGCTTGCTAATCTTAGATTAATGTTGTAAATGGTACTTTATTTATACTTAATGTATCTTAAGTTTAATTGTTTTTTGTCTATTGTGATGCCTTTGGCTAGGCTTGCCCAATCACAACACGGAAACAAAAGAGGCTGTTTAATGCTACTGATTGTTTAATTTGATCAGGAAATAAATTAATATATAGCGATCGCCCTTACACTATCCAAAGAGTACAATAAAAAGAGCGATCGCCTTTATACTATCCAATTAGAAAATATTAGTCTAAACTTTGAGTCAACATAATCCGATTAAGAGATAATGGCATGAAGTTTAACGATGGACTAGGATTACTCAGTCTGATTATTTCCCTAGTAATTCTCTGGCAATTTCGACAGATTTTACTGCTAGTGTTTACGGCGATTGTTTTGGCAACGGCTCTCAATAATTTGGTGCGATCGCTAATCGTCAAATTTAATTTAAGCCGAGAAAAGAGTATTACGATCACTTTAGCGGGAGTATTGTTAGCTTCTACCCTCTTTATACTATTTGTTGTTCCCCCGTTCGTAGATCAGTTTCAACAACTTGTTCAGTTAATTCCCATTGGTTTTGATAAGTTGGGAGAATGGCTCGATAGCTTAATGCAAAATCCTCCCCCTTGGTTTCCTACGTCAGAATTAGAATCTTTACCTACTTTTGCCGAACTTTATCAACAATTAGGCTCTTTAGCCCCTAAAGTATTTAGCAACTTTTTTAGTTTCTTTTCCAATTCTACTGCCATCATGCTGCAATTATTGTTGCTTTTGGTACTAACCTTGATGTTTTTGGCAAATCCCCTGGCTTATCGAGCGCTATTTTTGCAATTATTTCCAGCTTCCTATCGCCGACGAGCCGATGAAATTCTCATTCAAAGCGAGATAGGCTTAATTGCTTGGCTTAAAGGGGTTTCTATTAATTCTCTATTTGTAACTATTTTATGTTGGCTGGGGCTACTAGTATTACGCATTCCCTTTGTCTTCGCCCATGCACTGATCGCTGGGGTATTTAATTTTATTCCCAATATTGGACCAATTGTCAGTGCGATTTTCCCGATCGCGGTAGCCTTGATTAATTCCCCAGGTAAAGCGATCGCCGTGATCATTTTGTATGTCATTGTCCAACAAGTAGAAAGTTATTGGTTTAGTCCTCTAATCATGAAAAAGCAGGTCAATTTGCTTCCAGCAGCCACCCTGATTGCCCAAATCTTTTTTGCTACTTTTTTAGGTCTTCCTGGGTTAATTTTGGCTCTTCCTTTAGCAGTTGTCGTCAAAACTTGGACTGAAGAAATACTAATTCAAGACTTTCTCAATAATAGATAGACAGGGTGACTTTTTTACCTTCAGGCGATCGCCTTTTCCATTAACCCAGTTTTTTCTTTTCCTATTGGCGATCGCTATGGCAGAAATATTACTCCCATCCCGCTATAAGATTAGCTAAATTTTAAGCTTGCCACGCCACTACGGCTGCTCACTGCCAATTGCCTACTAAAACATAGGAAGCCCAGTAATAGGGATGAGGTGGTAGCTGCTGGAGTTCGACGGAGGGCGGATTGGCACGCAAAGACTTGATTAAAGACAACTGAGCTTTTTGCAGAGCATCGACCTTTTTAGTGGCTGGATTTTTTAACTCCCGATAAAACTGGGTCATCAACTCAGTTGTGGACATATCTTCTACTGACCACAGGGAGGCGATAGTACTGCTTCCTGAGCGCACTGCTATCCCCGCTAAACCCAAAACAGCTCGTTCGTCACCAGTGGCGGTATCACAAGCACTCAGTACGATCAACTCTGGTTTAGTATCCTTGTTGGAACTAAATAAACTACTGAGTGAATCCAGACCAATGATATTGCGATCGCCTGTAACAATAAAGGTTTGTTCGGGATCGGAGCTAAATACACCGTGGGTTGCTAAATGAATTATGGGAAAACCCGCCTGAAGTTGCTGCTCAATATTACTAGTGGTAAATGCTTGGTTTAGTAACTGGCGGGATTGGGGGAAAATTTGCTTAATCTGGTCTAATTCTTGGGGAACATTGGCTAAAGCAGGAAAGATTTCTCCTCGAATTTCTGCTTGCTGGCTTAACCCTGCTGCGAGAACTTTGAGCTGCGATCGCGGTATGGGTTTGGTGTCTAGTAGCTGTAAGCTAGGAGTAAGTGCCACGCTATACTTTTCTAATAAGTATTGCTTGCCGTCGTAGAGTGCCGCTAGGGGGACATTTTGTAGTCTGCCACTGGGTACAAAGACTAGAGTTTTAATTTGTGCGACGGCTAATTCTGTCTCCAAAGGTTCCACCAACCAGCTATATATTTGCTGTAAGGTTGGCAGTAGTATTTGAGTATTTTCCTTTAACTCTCTGGGATTGAGGGGTGTGGTGTTCAGAATATTGACCGCAGAACTATTAATGCTCTGGTTATACAGGCTATCGTATAGGGAATCTAGGGTTTGATTAACGGTAGTTGCAGAGACGGCAGTAGTAAATTGCTGTAGAGGCTTGCCTGTTAGAGACAGAATTACCTCCAGACGATCTTCTAAGACAATCGGATAAATTACTGCTGCTTGAGGATCTAAGTCATCGATAGTTACTGTCACATCTGCGGTTTTAGAACAAGGATCTTGAAAGAAATTATCCAATTCTGCCAGTTGTAGAGATTCAATCACCTGACGGGCTAATTCTAAATTATCTTTGTTACTGACTGTCCTAGAGGTATTCAGGGTAGTCAAAGATTTTAGTTTTTGGGGATGATTGACTGATAATAATAAGTTAGCCAGTCGCAGGTAGACAGGTTTAACCTCTTGACGAAAGTTGAATTGAACTACCTGGTTATTGACATTTAAGTCGGTACGTAAAGACTGAAGAGTATTAAATGCCAAGGTATAGGCAGCGATCGCTTCATCGGTTTTACCTTCTTTTTCTAGCAGTTGTCCTAATTGAGACTGCCAAAGATAACTTACCTCCCGCGTATCACCATTGACATTTTGGGCGATCGCCATAATTAATGCTTGATTGGTAAAAGCGATCGCTTCAGATAGCTGTCCCTGCTGACCATAATATTGACCCAAATAACCCAAGGCATAGCTTTCCCCTAGCTTGTCTTCAATGGCGCGGGAATGTTGGAGGGCAGTTTGCAAGATTGATTTTACCTGAGAAGTTTTTCCCAGGCTGGTTAAGCTTTTAGCGTAATTAATTTGAGCATAAATCTCTTGACGACTAGGAGGTAGTTTTGCCAGCTTGTCTTCTATGGTAGGGATTAAAGAGGCTCTAGTTTTACTCAATTCAGTAGTTAGTAAAGCTGAAAAATTATCCGCTGCTGTAATTAATCTGGTTTCGTCGAGTCGTCGCCAAGATTGGACACGCCTTTTAGTCTGTTCTTGCCACCAAGATTCAATTTCCACTAGTAGAGATAAATAATTGAGCTGTGCTTGAACTTGAATCATCGGTAGAGAATAGCGATGGGATTCAGCTTTTTGGTAAGCTCGAAAGGCAGATTGATAAGGTTCTAAAGCAATTTCGGGTTCTTGTCGATCAATAATTTCCGTAATCTTGTCGTAGTTCCAGCGATCGCGAACTTGATTACCCAATGCCTGTTGGACATTTCCCATGGCTAATAAAGTTGCCCCCAATCCTGATGAGTTCTGAGGCGCTAAAATACTCAACTGGAGTAGTTTTTGAGCTTGCTCCAACCTACCCCGTCGTTGCAAAATGTTACCCAAGCTACGTAAGCCAATGCCTTCAATGGTACTTACTCTAGTTTGCTCTTCCATCGTCTGAATTAACTGATCTACCTGATCATTACTACAGTCTGGATTTTTTGCCTCAAAAGCCTTGAGTACAGTACTACAGGCTTGGGGATATAACCCCAGATCTTGTAAAACTTGAGACTTATTAATCAAACTTTTGCTGCCTCCCAGGCGATCGCCCTCAGCGGTAAATGCTGCTGCTGCTGCTTGCCAAGTAACTGCCGCTTGCGTTAATTCCCCCCTGCGATATAGTTGTTGTGCTTGGAGCGCCAAAGTTAAGGCATCAGGTTGAGATTGAGCTGGCAAATTAAAAGTGATGGTTAAACAGACGGAGAAAAGAAAAATTAAAACACGACGGGGCATTAAACATTGAACATTAAACATTGAACTTAAAAAAGACCATATTGCAGTTGAAAATATATTCCGTCCTCCTGCAAAGAACTACCTTCAGCATCGTCGTTGATTAAGGGAATTCCCCAATCTATCCTGGCTGATAAACGTTCTGGTGTTTGCAAGAGAAAACCTAGTCCTGTGCCGATTAAAGTATTAAACTCAGTCTTTTGCTCATCAGTATTCCAACCAGTCCCAAAATCAATAAAGGGAGTGAATTGAAGAGTAGCGTCAATTTTAGAGAAACGGACAATTGGTAGTCGAAATTCTGCCGCCGCTAAAAAACCATTATCTGTGAGTAGAGTATCTTGGGGATAACCTCTGACAGTTTGGGCACCACCTAAGCTGAACTGTTCGGTAGAGATTAAAGGATCTGCTGATAACTGTAGTTCTGAACGTAGTAGAATCGTAGAACCAATAGCAGATGTACCCGTGGGCTGATTAAGCAGTCGTAAATAGGAAAATTGACCCCGCCAGTTAAAAAACTGACTATCGGGTTCCTCTTCCACAGCAGTAGTACTGAAAATGTCCAGACCAAGATTAAATTGAGAACGCAGAGAAAATACTTGCTGACGATTACGCTGTAAGTATTCTTGAGCGATGCTTAATACTGAAGTGCGAATTTCCCCATCTTCATCTGCCCCAGGTGTCAAGGGTTGAGGCTCATCTAAGATTGTGCCTTCGCTTTCTCTTCTCGCTGCTGTTAAGCCCAGTGCAAATTCCTGGCTGACTTCGGGAGTAGCTCTTTGCAACACTGGTTGTCTCCAGGCTAAATCATAGTTACGGGATTTAATATCAATATCTAGGTCTTCAAAAGAAGCTTGCACAATTTCATTTTTAGCCAGGCGAAAATCAAAGCTGAGAGTACCATTGAGGGCATTAAGAGGTAAGGTTAAACCTCCGCCGAATTGATTACTACCATCGGTATTGTCATAGTTTAGGCGAAATTGATCGCCAATACCGAATAAATTAGCTTCTTCTAGCTGAATTTCTCGCTCAAAGGTGCCAATGCTGATATTACGATTATTATTGAGGTCTATTTGCAGACTAAAAGTATCAGCAGTAGTTACGGAAACGGTGAGCAAGTTTGTCCCTGGTTCAACTCCCGCAGCCAGTTCTGCATTTAAGCTATCAATTAAGGGGTTGAGTTGGAGTAACTGTAAAGCAGATTGTAGTTGATTAATGTTGAGAGGGGTGGTGGTTCTTCGAGCCAGGCGATCGCGTATATAATTCTCTTGCAACCTCCCTTTAACTACGTTTACTTCAATATCCGCCAAGCTGCCTTCAATGATCTGAATTTGTACTACTCCCGAGGCGATACTTTGTTCAGGAATATAAGCTCCAGAGGTAATATATCCTTGACTCAGATAAAGCTCGGTAATATTGTTAGCTGCTTGCACCAATTGAGCAAAAGAAATTGGTTTACCAACAAACTGAGCGATTGCCTGATTTAGTTCGGCGGGACTAAATACAGTACTGCCCACAAAGTTGAACTGTTCTACGGTAATTGTTCCTGGAACATCTAAGACAGACTCAGGTAGAGGGGGCGCTGTTAAAGACTCATCTAAAGGATTCGCTCTGGGGGTTAAGGGTTGAGGCTGATCTGGTTGAGAGCGATCGGGGGTTAAGGGTTCCAAATCCTGTGCTGTTGCTGCCTCAGGATTTAAACAAGTAAGTAAAAACCCCAAGCCATAACCAAAAAGTTTTTGTGCTGGTTTGACTTTATGAGATTGAGCAGCGATCAACAGATTAGACGATACGATAAATTTTGACTGCCATTTCAGCCGTCCATCAGGCTCTATCATCCCCTGGTGAAGTAATCTCTGACCCATAGCAGATATTAGACGTTTTTGCTAAATAATCCGGTGAATTTTGAGCTAGGCTACCCGTAAGACATCGCCAATAATTAATCTGAAACCATTGAAAAACTGTACTAAAAATCTAATTTCTGGTGATGTCTATAGATGAAAGAATCTCAAAGATCGTGAATTAAGCGATTATTTTGAGTTATTTCTTTAGTAATCAATGTATCATCAAATATTTACCATGTTATCAGGATCAAGTGAACTACCAGATATCAAATCAAAGATTATGACGTCACGGCTTCCTGTTTCCCGCCGATGTCTCCCTAAAGTAAGCTTAGATTAGTCTTACTTCGCGTCCAGAGGTTTAGCCACCTGTTGATGCCCTGTACTCTCGTAGTAGTCTAGCTAATACTTATATGCTTAATCAAGATTGATGACTTAATCAATTAATACATTTTTTGGGAAACAACTACTATAAAATTACGATCAGGAAGAATTGTATGCTCTCCAGCTTTAGCAATCATGACAGTTGACAGTAATAAAACCATCATAATTAACCTAAGTTCTCTGATAGCGTTAGGGACAACCCCATTAATCGCTTTAATAAGCTTGGGTTTACTAGCCAAAGAAGGACATACCGCTAATGTCGTCAATGTGACTTGCGATCAACAAGCTGCTACGCCTACGGTAATTGCCACCCTGTCTAATCAAAAAATTTCCCAAGTTACGCCCATATTATCGTTTTTACCTCAATATTTTTCAGCGCCAGAAGCGTTAGTGGAGTGTCAAAATACTGCTGAAAAGCTCAACGCTTTTTACCAACAAGGTAAGATGAACTACTTAGCCAGTGACACGATTAATGAAAAGCCTGTAGTTTGTGCGGTAGAGAGAAGAGGGCTAGGTTGCGACAGTTATAATAGCGGCATTTTATTTTCCCTGAGTGAGCCAGTGAGTCCGACTGAGCTTCTGTTCAATATGCTAGGCAGCAATTTTAAGGGTTCTCAATTACCTTCCTCTAGAACTGTGAGTCGTATTTATACCGACTTACGACCATTTTGGTGGCCATTTTCAGATCGTTAGTCAGTAAGTATGCTTGGTATAAATTAGCGACAGTGCTTTTTAGCGTCTTCAGCTATTGTGTAATTGGGTTTAAGTTCAATGGCTTGTTCAAACGCAGCCATACCCAGAGAATATTGTTCTGAGTGACACAGAGCTTTTCCTAAATGAAACCAGGTTTGAGATTGTTGCACTTCTGTTAGTTGAGGATTTGACAACATGCCTTTAAGTTCTCTTTGAGCTTCTTGGAAGCGCCCTAATTTATTTAAAGCAATCCCCTTACCGAGATGGGCAGGAAAGTAATCAGTAGAATATTCGATAGCTCGTTGATAAGCTGCCACTGCATCCTGATACTGTTCTTGTTGACGATAGCCATTACCGAGTAAAGTTAAGGCTACTGCAAACTCTCCACTGATGCTTTTTTGGCTCTGTGATGCTTCAATTTGCTCCAATAACTGAATTGCCTCCTTAAGAGAGGTAATTGATGCTTCATTTCTCCCCATAGCTCTTAGTGATTCACTTTTATTGATTAAAAAGATGGGGTCAGTTCTATCTAGGGCGATCGCTTTTTCAAAGGCAGCGATCGCTTCAGGATATCTTTGAAGATTATGTAAAGCTTCTCCACGACAATTCCAGGCATAAACTGCGGTAGGGTCGATAATAGTGGCAGTCGAGCAGGATTCTCTCATCTCCTGATATTTTTGTAGTCCAGCTAAAGCATAACCTCGATTAGTCCAGGCTTGAAAGTAATTACTATCGATATTTAGTAGTTGATTATATTTGACAAGAGCTTCGCTAAATGATTTTTGCTTTAGTAGTTCATTGCCTGTTTTAAAGGCCAATCTAATTTCTATTCGCTTGGCTATATTGTTAAAAAATATAGTCATTAGACCGATCAAGGTCAGCAATAATAAAATATTGTTGAATTTGAACCAGCTTTTTTCAGCTTTTTCGGGCGATTTGGCCAGCATCGCCGATTCATTCTGGGTTTTCGCTGGAACAATACTCAAGCTATTCGATTGAATCTGTTGGTTTAATGCTGTTGTTACCCAATTAAGATTGAATACCGACTGGTAGATACGGTTGGCCACTATCAGCTTACTTTGTAGTTTGACTATCAGGCCCATATTAAGCAATTCTTGCTGTTCCTGGCTTTGATCTGCTGATACTGTCTCCGTTAGTATCTTTTGATAAAGCAGCAACAACTTATCAGTTTGGCACTGACGATTATTGAGCAGGCGCTCTTTGATCCCTGACAGATGTAATCTCAGCTCATTATTTTCCCAGTCATAGAGAATTTTAGTTTGAACTAAACGATCAATTTGTTCCTCTTCCTGCTGATAATTAAGTTTGTTGGCATTTTCGGCCAGAAGGGCAAATAATTTCTGAGTCAAAAAAGACTGTCCTCCAGTCCATAGAAGTACTCGATCTAAAGTCCTTTCTGAATGGTTATTCTGATCTTCAATTTTGAGTAATTTTCGCTTGATCTTCAAAAAACCTTCGTGAACTTTCTGAGAATAGTCTAGCCCTTTAGTTGATTCGGACTGGGGTTTATTTAGGGAAATAGTAGAATCTTGCTTCTGAGACATTATGGGGATTATTAGTATTTGTAGTTGTTACTAACTTCTCTGCCTGGAAATTGATTGCTTCAGGCTCAGAAAGAGGCTCTGGCAGTGACATTTTTCCTCAGTAAACTGAGAGCTACATGCGGTAAAGCGCCTTTGTCAATCTCGCGACTGAGAGTTTACTGCTCAACGCCACTTGTCTAGACAATATGGTTAGTTCAACATTGCTTATCCATAGCTAAAAAAAATGGTGGCTTTACGCTTCACTATCGTAAGAAAAAGTTTGTTATTTTGATTTAAAATTTAGCTTAATTGATAACATATTTTAACAATGCGCCTAATTTTGCTAAATTAACCGTTTAGGTGAGCGATCGCAGTCAAGTAATTGATTGAGCCGCCAACTAACTTACAAAAATATCAGCTAATGGTTGATTTCCCTGTTTAATATGCTAGTATGTATTCCGTGGCAAAAAAGAGTTGTGTTTAAAGCTCAAGCTCAAAAAGTGGGACTGTAGTTCAGCTGGTTAGAATGCCTGCCTGTCACGCAGGAGGTCGCGGGT
>CBDUCX010000148.1:0-12760 GCA_965365755.1 uncultured Pleurocapsa sp. | reverse complement strand
ACTTATTACTTATGAAAGGACGTTGTTAGCTAAAGCGCAGATTAAATACGCTTTAGCTGAGAGCTTAGAGCTTGTAGCTTGTAGCTTTATTCAACAATCTCAACTGTCCTGGGTTCAGTATCGGGAGAGGATTTACTTTGGTTGTCTGGTTCAAGCAGACTCTCCAGTTTAAGTTTCAGGTGATCTGAAATAGGTAAATCTTTAACTTCTTTGATCAGAGTCCTGACAGATTCTGATTTTTTTCGTTCTCCATAAACCGTACTCAGAAGAGCCTCAATTCCATATCCCGCTAGGACATCACCCACAGCGGTCATTAAACCCAATACCCCTAAACCTCCAACTATTCCTAGGGGTCCACCTAATCCAGCGATCGCTGCAATCAAAGCATAGGAACCGCCCATCATTCCTCCTGAACTAGCGACGGCAATCACCAGCACGATGCCAGGTAAGCCTAAAGAAGCAATTTTTTTTGCAAGTTCGTCCATTGAAAGTACCTCAAATTGTTATATTTCTAGTTTAAACTGGGACTTTATTTCGATTTCTCCTGTATTCACCTCCCCTCGATTTGAGCGCTAATTTTTCCTTGTACGGCTGAAATCGCCACGGTTCTGGGGGAAGCTAAATAATTTTTCCCAGTGGGATCGCCACTACGTCCTTTAAAATTACGATTGGTGGCATAGATTCCAGTTTCGTCTTTGGCTAAAACCCCCTGACCAGAATTGATACAGGCACCGCAACCAGATTTCAACATGTGCGCCCCCGCCTGTTCAAAAATGTCAAGATAGCCCAATTGTTCGGCTTTCTGACGAACTTCAACCGAAGCTGGCACTACATACAAGCTCACTCCCTGAGCCACCTGGTGATCCTTTAATACGGCGGCGGCTTGGGCTAGATCATAGAGTTTACCCCCCGTACAGGAACCAATAAAGGCTTTGGTAATGGGAACTTCCTCTAATTGATTAATTGCCACCACCTGATCTGGTTTGGGGGGACGGGCAACTTGAGGTGACAAGTGGCTCAGGTCAAATTTATAGACAGCTTCGTACTCGGCATCACTGTCGGCAACAACATCTGCAAACTCTGCTGAAGTTCTGCTAGTAACATAATTGCGGGTTACATCATCGGTGGCAATTAAGCCACACATTGCCCCACATTCGATCGCCATGTTGGCTAAGGTCATCCGTTCATCCAGAGGCAATTGCTCTATGATCGACCCTCTAAATTCGATAACTTTACTAGTTGCTCCTCCACAACCTAGTTGACCGAGGATAAACAGAATAATATCCTTGGCACTAATATCAGCAGGCAAAGTTCCTGATAACTCCAATACTATAGTGGGGGGTACACGAATCCACATATCCCCCATGGCAAAAATATTCGCCATATCTGTAGTGCCCACTCCAGTGGAAAAAGCCCCTAATGCGCCATAGGTGCAACTGTGGGAATCGGTTCCCGCAATGATCATCCCTGGTCGTACAAAGCCTTGTTCTGGTAATAACACATGACAGATTCCTGCTGCTTCTCCTGGGGAAACCACATCAAATAAGTGACAGCCTTGCTTCTGAGCAAACTTAACCATCAGGTCGTACATCAGATCCACTTTGTTGTCAGTCCGAATCTCCTGGACTTGAATAAAGTGATCCGCCACTAAGACCACCTTGGCTGGATCCCATAACTTGGCTTGTTCTCCATAGTACTTATGGAATACCTTAGCCACCGAACCTGCCACCGCATCATGGGAGAGAGCCAGATCTATCTGGGCAAAAACCCCTTCCCCTGGCTTGACGTAATCATTCCCCGAAGCTTTAGCTAACATCTTTTCCACCCTGGTCATAGGGCGTGGGGACGTAACACCACCAGGAATCCTCACCTTACCCTGACGACGCAGTTGATTAAACGCCATTAGTCCTCCAGCATTGGCGATCGCTTCTACCACGGGATTCTGTTCTGTATCCCCGACTATTTCTAAGGACAGCCCAATATTGATACTGTTGCGATAGAAAATCTCGGCAAAGGATCTAGCCTTAATTTTCTTGATACCCGCAGCTTTCAGGGCAATAGGAGCAATTTCTCGACTCGACCCACAACCAAAGTTTGCCCCTGCTACAATTTCATCATATTGGAGCAATTCTCCTGCCCCAATGATATGTTCTAAGGCATACTGTTTTAAATGCTCTGGGTCGTCATTGGTTCCTCGGTTGGCAGGAATAATATCATCGGTATTGATATCATCTCCCAATTGCAGAACTTTATTATTATCTGGCATAACCTACACTCCTATACTCCTAATTCAACAGCTTGTTTACGAGCAAGTTCATTCATCAACAGCTCGACTAAGGTGGCGGTATTGACAGAGGACTCATCCCCCGAAGATGACAAATCTGCCGTCCTGTATCCCTGGGCGAGCAATCTCTCTTGGGCATCAATAATCCGTTGCGCTGCTCCCAATTCTCCCCATTGTTGGAGCATTAAAACACAAGCCCCGATCGTTCCCAAGGGATTAGCAATGCCTTTGCCTGCAATATCTGGGGCAGTACCGTGAATCGCTTCATAAAGACCAAATCCCTGATCGTTTAGACTAGCAGAACCCAATAGACCAATTGAACCCACTAGCGCTCCCCCAATATCACTGAGGATGTCCCCAAACATATTCCCCGCCAAAATTACATCAAACTGTTTCGGGTTAAGAACCATTTGCATCGCTAAGTTATCAACCAGCATCGGTATAACTTTCACGGTGGGAAATTCCTTCGCTTCTTCCTGTACCAGTCTCGTCCAGGGAATATGGGGTAAGGCATTTTCTTTGTGGGCAACGGTGAGTAAGCCCCGACGAGCTTGCGCTTTGGCTAATGCCACCCGAGCAATGCGACGAATTTCGCGATCGCCATAACGCATTGTTTGATAGCCGTAAGCTCCCTGTTCATCGGAATCACGACCAGCAGCCCCAAAATAAATCCCACTGACCAGTTCCCTGACAATCAGGATATCTAGATCTTCTACCATCTCTGGTCGCAGACTTGATGTATGTAATAAACTTCTGCAACTACGAATCGGTCGCAAATTAATAAAAAAGTCGAAATGCTGTCGCAGTTCTAGCAGTCCCCCTTGACTCACAGCCCCAAAGACAATGCCGTCCGCCCCCTCACACAGTTGAACGGTTTCTGGGGGAAAATTACTCCCTAGTTTCTCCAGGGCGATCGCCCCCAGGTAGCCATAGTCTACATTTAAGCTAAACCCTTCTAGGTTAGCTACCTGATGCAGAATGGTTAAGGAAGCCTCCACTACTTCTGGCCCAATCCCTTCCCCTGGAATAGCCACAATTCGATAGACTGGTTTATCTGAAGGAGAATTAGTTAAAGATGCCATTTTTCCACAACTCCACAACTTCGTTAGCCGTAAAATAGCGTTCTTGGGCGATCGCCATAGATTTGATTACCGAACGCATCTGATCATATTTTTCTTTGGATTGGGGGTTATTTAATTGCTTTTCAAATAAATAGCGAAAATTACTCGCCCCACTTCCCTTGCCATAGATAATCTCGATCGCGTTATGGGGTAAAACTGCATAACTTTTAGGATCAGCCAACAAGGAATTTACATGAATCCCTGATTCATGGCATTGTGCCTGGTAGGAGTAGGGAGCAGCCCGTCGTACACCCATGTTCTCAATGTAATCTGTGACGGCAGTTATCTTGTCGTAGTTAATGCCCTCGACTTCGATGCCGAAACGAATACGTAACCCGTTTAGCACCTCTTCTAGAGCGACATTCCCCGCCCGTTCTCCAAGACCGCCAAAGGTACCAGAGACGAGAGTAGCTCCCGCCATCACCGACTGGAGGGTATTTTCTAGAGCCATACCTAAATCGTTGTGGTAGTGTACCCCTAGGTTCACCCCTGTGCTACTTTGCAATAGATCGTTAATCCAGATATAGCTCTTGTCTGGATTGAGAACCCCCACCGTATCGCAAAGGAAACAGTAATTTATATAGGGCTTGAAAGAGCGAAGACACTCAACTAAAAAGTGAAAATCGGCTCTGGAAGCATCCTCGATGGCAAAATCTACTTTCAGTCCCTGCTCGGTGGCATAGCGCAAATTTGCCACAATCAAGTCCAGGGCATTTTGACGGATTTGCTCGATTAATTTAGGAGGAATGTCATCATCAATGGTTGTTCCTCGAAACTCCGCCCTTTGACGAATTTGCGGATCTCTTAACCAGAGCAATCGGTCAGAAAGTCCTTTGAACAGCACGATATGCTTAATGCCACAGTCCTTAGCTAGATCGATAAACCGCTTCCCCATTAAGGTGGCAGCAGACATCCTATCCCCCAATCCTTCTGAGACTAAAGTTTTGGCTAGCTCCGCCTCCTGTTCACAGACACAGGGCATAATATCGATGTAATCTACACCTGTTTGGGCAATCAAATGAGCAAGTTCGTATTTGGTGTCAGAGGAGAAAAACAGTCCCGCCTGTTGTTCTCCTTCTCGCAGCGTATTATCTACAATTTTGATCGGAAAGTTGTCCATTTTTTCCTCTAAACTTTTGTTTACTTAAATTCTGATTAAGCAGGTACATAAGCCTTGCTTAATTTCCAGACCAACATGTTGCCTCGCGTATCTACATTCTCCATACCGATTTTCTTTAGCAGCCGTTGTGAGGCAATATTATCGGCATCACATCCCGCAGTCATGGTGTCTACCTCTGGTTGAGTAAATGCCCAATCCATCATTGCTTTGGTGGCTTCAGTTCCATATCCCTGTCGCCGATAAGAAGGAATGATAAAATATCCAAGTTCCAAGGAGCCTGTGGGAGAACCTGTCACATCAGGGATGATTTTCAGCATCACATGTCCAATGAGGGTATTATCTGCTTGATGAATGACTAAACTGCCCCAGCCCCACTCTCTTTGTAAGGGATATTTGTCCAGAATATCCGAGAGTCCTGGTAAACTTTGCCGAAACTTGAACTCTTCTCGATCAAGACTATTAGGTAAAATTTTAATCCCTAACACCTTGGCTAATTCAGCATCTCCCTTGATGGCAGCTTGGACAAGGTTCTGCTTGAAAGGTATTAAATTCAATCGTGGGGTAACTAGATTATTCATGTAACAACATTCTCCTTGGGGTTAGTGGTTAGTGGTTAGTGGTTCGCAGATGCTACTCCTGTACAGGAGTTAGGAGTTCCCATTTCCGCACCTTTCGGTCTTTGTTATAGCGATAAATTGAGCCATCAAGAGTGGTAATAGGTTTACCCCTGGAGGCTTTGTTTCTGATCGTGCTAAGGGCATAGTTGCATAAGAGTTTAATTTCATCATGAGCAAGGGATGTAGGAGGTGTTTCTGTTTCGTCTACTGATTCATCTGTCTGAGTTGGAGGTTCATTTTCCTCAGTAGTATCGGGACTAGCGATCGCATTTGGAGTTGCTTCTGGAAGAGTAAGTTCATTTGCTGGGGGAATGGAAGGTCTATCTATAGTTGCTACTGTGGATTGATCTACCTGGGTTGGAGGTTCATTGTCTCCAGAAATATCTTCTCTAGAAACATCTTCTCTAGAAACATCTTCTCCAGAAACATCTATGGTGCTTGAATCTGGTTGAGAAAGATTGAGAGCATTTATTTTTTGTGCTCGGTAATCGTCTATGGGCACAAGTTGCCAACGAGACTCATCTAAAAGTTCCAGAACCCATTGATGATAAGCAAACAAGCTTTCTCGATGTCCCACACTAATAAAAGTTGTATTTGTTTGCTGTAATTGCTGGTATAAATTTGCTTCGTTAGTTAAATCTAAAGCACTGGTGGCTTCATCTAAAATCGTAAAGTGGGGACGGTTAACCAGAATTCGAGCAAAAGCCAGGCGTTGTTGTTCTCCCAGGGATAATATATCCTCCCAGGGCATTTCTAAGTCGAAGTTATTGATGCGCTCCAGCAAATGTTCCAAGTTAACTTGTTGTAAAACTGTTGCCACTTCTTGATCACTAAGCTGACGCTTGGTTTCAGGATAAAGTAACTGCTCCCGTAAAGTTCCCAAAATTATATAAGGACGCTGGGGCATGAACAGCATTTCTTCTAGGGGAGGGCGCACTAAACGACCAGAACCCGCCTCCCATAATCCAGCGATCGCCCGTAGGAGAGAGCTTTTGCCTCGACCACTAGGGCCCACAATTAATAATCCTGAGCCTGGCTGCACCGTCAGGGATAAGTCTTCGACAATAACCTTTTCGTGATCAGGAGTTTCTAAGGTGACATTTTCAAAAGCTAGATGCTTTCCTTCTACAGTTTTTATAGTGCTGATTCCTTCTGGTCGCTTGATAATATTTTTTAACAACTCGGAAAACTTAGCTAAACGCTCAATATAACTAGAGACTTTACTGGAAGTTCCCCATTCGCTAATTAAGATTCCCACAGCATTAGAAAACATCAAACAGGCAAAGCTAACCTGGCTAATTTCCCCATAATCAATTTGATCCTCAAGAAATAACGGGGTCAGGACAAACATGGAAAACACAGTGATTGCCGACTGATAGGATCTATTGAAAATATCCTGTCCTCTTTCCCAATCTACTTTACGTTCAGCACTGCCTAAAACATTACTAAATCTACGCTCAATAATCTTGGATTCTTGTTCTTCTCCCTGAAAGAAAGCGATCGATTCGGCATGGTTGCGAACGTGAGTTAACCCATAACTGTAGTCCGCTTTAAATTCGAGTTCTTCTTGATTAATTTTATTTAATTCTTGAGTTAAAAATATAGCAATTAAGTTACCGACAATCGTATAAATAATCAAATAAATAGCGATTTGTTCGGAAATTGTCCAAATAATTATTAAAAAAGCCGTCATTTCTAGGGATTTTTCCAGTAAAGTTGCTAAAAACCTTAGTCCAATACTGGTGATAGGTTCAATTTCTTGAGCTAGTCGTTGATCAGGGTTATCAACGGTTGCAGCTTGAAAGTTAACTTTATAGTAAGCGCGATCGCTTAAATACTTTTGGAAAATATGTTTACTTAACCACTTATACCAATCAAGAGAGATTTTTTTGCGGACAAATTTAGAAAACCCTACCAACAGAGTGATTGCAACCAGTAAAATACAAGAAATCCATAGGGTATCAAGATACTTAGACAGATCCCTCTCTTCAATCACGATATCCAGTACATAGCGATTCCAGAAACTCCCTGCGGCATCTACTGCCACCATCGCAACTATCAAGAAAATTAAGAGGGCAACCATTCCCCACGATCGCATTACCTCGGCAAATGCCCTTCCTTGGGGATCGGTGGGATACCAGTAAGGTTGCACTACTATCTTAAAATCCTCCCAAAATTGATTCTCTGGGAGCAAATTCTTCGTAGTTTTATGGCGATCGCTAACAGTTTTAATTGGCATATGGTAGGGTGAGTTCGGAGTTCGGAGTTATCAACTAATTCCTTAGTTTTTGCCAGTGAGCAGCAGGTCAGCAATCGCCTGGGAAATGGGGAAGTGGGGTGAACATATTTCCATCCAGAAAAATTCTCCTACGGGATTAATCTCTAGGAATATATGACGACCATCAGGAGTTACCAGAATATCGATCGCTCCATAATTCAAGCCAAAATAAGCTGTTAGTTGAAGGAGTTTTTTTTCGACATCTTCGGGTAAGTTGTAGGGTTGCCAATCTTCTAATAATGCTTTACCTTCTTTACGCCAATCATTAGTCGAGCCTTCAAGTTTCTGGGAATCGATGGAAGCGGCAAATACTTGGTGTCCCACAATTGTTACCCGCAATTCTAGTGCCTTCGGTACGCTCTCCTGAAAGGTCATGGGACAGAAACACAATCCCTCAAGATTTTCCAAGTCCTCGTCCGTCATCCGATTGGTGAAAACAACTCCTTCTTCCCCCTGATCTCCGTAAATGGCAAAGGAGGAAAGCATTTTACTGATTATCCCTGTATCCTGGCACTCTTGAGCAAATTTTCTGACTGCTTCTGGATTGTTGGAAGTTAAAGTACGGGGGGTAAGTAAACCTAATTCTCTGGCAACCTTTAACTGCAATTGCTTATTATTAGCCCGATCTACCTTTGCCATTTGGTCGAAATGAAACCCTGGTAGACTGGCAATCATCCCCCTCACCGTGGCGCGACATTCTCCAATTGAGGCTTTGCGATATTGCTCGTCCATGTCTTCAGGAAGTGCTAGTCCATACCTCATGCGCCGATACCAAACTGAGGTCACTTCGCTTAAATCCAGCTTTTTATCACCATCGGTAATAACTATACGTTCAGTATCACCGTAGTAGATATCTAGTTTTACTTCCGTGGGATATCTGTCTGTATCAAAACGGAAAGCTTTCTCTCCCTTGGCTTCAATGGCATCCATTACCAGAGGAATACTTTCGTTGTCTTTGCTGAAGGTAACTATTAATGCTGTCATGGGTAAGGAGGTAGTGGGTAGGAGGTAGTGGGCAATTGTGACAAGTTAAGGGTGTGTGTTGTTTGTCAAATGCTTTTAAGTAATGAGTAATGAGTAATGAGTAATGAGTAAATTTATTGAGTCATTGAATCTCGCTAAATCTTCAAATCTGTATATTGTGTGTTTGATTCTGTCGAACACCATATCTGGTAGTTGACTAATTCAAATTTTTTCTTAACTTGTTACCAATGGGTAGTAGGTAGTGGGTAGTCGCTAAAAGCTAAAAGCTAAAAACTAAAAACTAAAAACTAAAAACTAAAAACCAATAAATCTGAAGATCACAAATACACACTAGGGGTTCAAGAAATAAGAGTATCGGCAATCGCGCTCGAAATAGGCAAATTTAATTCTTTCTCCACCATTCCCCATTCTCCTACGGGGTTAACTTCTAAAAAGACGTATTCTCCTGATGGGGTGAGGATAAAATCGCAAGCGCCAAAGTAAAGACCTAATGTACCCATAAAGGCTTGAAGACGGCTTACTACTTCATCGGGAAGTTGATGATCTTCCCATGCGCCAACTTCCACACCAGGTTTCCGCCAATCAACACTCGCGTCATTATAATTAGCAGAATTTAACGCCCCAACAAATGTCTTGCCATTGACATATACCACCCGCAATTCCTTTTCTTTGGGGATTTGCTCCTGAAATACCATCGGACAATAGCGCAATGACTCAGCATCTTGTAAGTCTTCTTCTTTAACAGTGCTGGTGTAAAGAAACATATCGGGACTTTCTGACATACTGTATCCTAAAGTAGACAGTAACTTGCTTACCATTTTTCCTTCGACTTGTTGGAAAAACTCCCTTGCTGCTTCCGCTTTGTTCGTAATTAGGGTTCGCGGAATCGCTAGTCCCAATTCTCTTGCCAAACGCAGTTGTCTTTGCTTATTGCTTGCTGCTGCAATTTTTTCTAGATCATCAACCCAACGAGCATCTTTGAGACTATCCCAAAAACCCTCTAAAGTCGTCTTTGATTCTTGGGTACAAGCTTGTATATATTGAGGATCTAATTCCTGATTGAATTTTGGTTGCCAAATACGTCGCATCCACACAGCTTGTACCTGATCTGTACTGAGGGACTGACTACCATACTCCAGCCTGTGATTACTTTGGGAATTGTCAAACTGTGCTGTTAATTGCACATTTAGGGGAAACTCATCGGTGTTAAAGCGAAATGTTTTCACCCCCTTTTTTGACAGTGCTTCTTCCACTCTATCTATAGTGAAGTAATCGTCACTGTGGGTAATTAATAATACAATGTCTCGCGATCGCTTCATAAAACTCTTGCTCCTTAAAACCTATTGAAAGGTAATTTGATGAAGGGAAATAGTGGTATTTTTGGACAAATATTCGCTTATTTCAACACATTTATCGGTTAATAGTTATTGTCAGCCAAAACTTCCTTTAAAAGCTGGAATCTCTGTAGATTCTGTCTTCTTATTAAGAATTAATCATAAAAAGCTGATGATACATAGCTTTCATAAAGTGCAAATTTAGTAGCGAAATAACTGAAAATGTTTTATATTGGTGACCTCTTGTTTTTGGTTTTAAGTTTAGGAGATGAATTAATCTACATCAGGGAATTATTAAAGCCCCCTAAATCCCCCAACCTTGGGGGACTTCAGACTAACTCTGCTGTTGGGTTTCACTTCGTTCCACCCAACCTACTAGCTAGTTGCTCACAGCTAATCGCTTTTTACCATTCTTCGAAATCAGAAGGAAACTTGCGAGTATCAAATGGAGCAGTATTTGCTTGTGTAGTTTGTTGTTTTTCAACGAAACGAGCAAAGAATGGAACTGATTTTACTTCTTTTGTTTTCGACATTGTATTTACCTCTTGTTTTTGGTTTTAAGTTTAGGAGATGAATTAATCTACATCAGGGAATTATTAAAGCCCCCTAAATCCCCCAAACTTGGGGGACTTGAGACTAACTCTGGTGTTGGGTTTCACTTTCGTTCTTCTTACGAAAGTTGCTCATGGGGGAAACCCCCAAGACCGCACTTGAGTCCTTCGGACTTGCTCCGCAACCGCGCTACCCAACCTACTAGCTTGTTGCTAATAGCTTTTTAATACTCTTCCCAATCAGAAGGAAACTTGAGAGTCATGGGAAAAGGAGTATTATCTGATTTTGCAGCTTGTTTTTCGATGAAACGAGCAAAGAAGGGAACTGATTTTACTTCTTTTGTTTTCGACATTGTATTTACCTCTTGTTTTTGCTTTTTAAGTACAGGAGTAACTTTTAGTGATTCACTAACTTTCACTCCCCTGGTTGGCTGACAAAATTAACGTGAGGATCGGAATTCGGAGTTGACAAGAGCTTTAGCTGCATAACGAAATATCTGTAATTTTTTGAGACTTGAGGAACATTTGTTCACAAGTAACAGCCACAATAGCTAGATGAAAAATTAGATCTTTTTGTCAGTCAACCAGGTCATACTAAATTCCTGGGAAAAATACATCTTTCAACTTGAGCAGCATAACGATTCAATAGCTTTTGCCTCAAAGACTTCAGAATTCGGAATTAATTGACTCCGAACTACTAACTCCGAACTCCGAACTACTAAACCTTTCCTGCCTTGGTTGGCATGGCGATCGCCTACCTAATCTTGGTTAACAGACAAAGCTAATATATATCATTAAGTTACATCATCTCCCAGAGGATTATACCATTAAGTGACATATTTTTGACGCTAACTCGTTTCACTTGTTAACAAATCACACAATTGATCAATTTCTTCAGTTTCTTCGATGATTAGCCGTTTAGCTATTCCTTGTAATGCCCGAACATTTTCTCCCGTAGCATTATCCATAGCTTCTAGTTCAGCCGTAAGGAAAGTTTGAAAGCGATAATATAACTGGGGATCTTCTCTATTAAGAGGTTCAAGTAAACGTCTTAATTCTCCCGCTACCAATTCACTCCCTCCATCAAAAAGAATATTCATTAGAGGTCGTGCCCATTGCACTAGTCCCCAATTTTTAGCTTCGTGATAGTTGTAAGCAGTTGTCAAAGAACCAGTCCCCAAAGAGACTAATATAGTGTCATTCATCGCAAGGGTTTGACCTTTTTTTCGCGCAGTCATTTCGGCTTCGATCATCGCCAAGTTAGCAGGATTATTGGCTACCATTCCGCCATCGACTAAAGTATAGTAGCCATTGGTATTGTGAGAAGTTGAAACATGGTAAGGCTCAAAATAAGTGGGAGCTGCACTGGTAGCCATCGCAGCATCTTTTAGGGTAAATCCTTGGCATAAGGTACGAAATTTTCGTGAGCTAATCCATTGTTTTTCCAGGTTGCTGCTAAAAAAGATGGGAATTCGCTGCTCGATATCGTAACTTGTAATAAGAACCTCTTTGAGGCAATCTTCTAGGGGTGTATCACCAAAATACTTCATTACCACTTCTTCTCTCCCTTCCGAGGGGAATTTGGGGCGGTTTAAAACATCTTCCAGAGGGCCTAGCCATTGTTCATACCAGGGTTCATAGAAAATTACCCCTCCATACTCAATATACATTTCGACAAGATCTGCCGCAGTGTATTGAGCCGTGGGATTTTCAGGATTAAGACCCGATACTGGTCGTGGTTTGGTTAACCCTAGAGAAATTAACCCCCCTGTGGATGTCCCCGCTATTAAATCAAATAAAGTATAAATCGGTTTCTGGGTTCGTTTTTCTATTTCGGCGAGGATCATGGCAGGAATGATGCCCCGAATTCCCCCTCCATCAATAGAGAGTATTCTGTATTTTGTTGGGGCTTTACCCTCTGTAGATTGTGATTCTGTTGCCATAGGTCTTGTTTGCTGCTCCTGGTTTAAGATTGGTGATGATTTTTCCGAAATTTCCGATAATTGTGCGGCATCTGCCGATAATTGCTCCGAAATTTCTGATAACTGACTGGCGATCGCCGATAGTCCCTCGGTAGTTGCCGATGACTGTTCAGAATTTGCCGCTAACTGGTCAGAAATTGACTGTAACTGTTCAGCGATCGCTGATGGCTGTTCAGCATTTGCCAATAACTGTTCAGCACTAGTCGATAACTGTTGAACCAGTCCTGATAACTGCGAGCCACTTACCGCTGGCTGGTCAGGAATTGAACCTAACTGCTGGGAAATTCCCCCTAGCTGCTGAGAAACCCCCGCTAACTGTTCGCTGCTTTCTGCTGGCTGGTCAGAAACCCCCGCTAACTGTTCATTCGTTGCCCCTATTTGGTCAGAAATTCCTGATAACTGTTGGTTTATTGCTGCTGACTCTGCTGCATTAACCGATAATTGCTCCGAAATTTCTGATAACTGACTGGCGATCGCCGATAGTCCCTC
>CBDUCX010000147.1:0-12775 GCA_965365755.1 uncultured Pleurocapsa sp. | reverse complement strand
GGTTTAAGCCTCTCTCAAATGATTGATCGCGATCGCGTTTTGGGATTTTTAGACATTACAGGTAATTGGGATTCCACTCTCTTGTTTGTCTTAGGTGGTGCGGTGGGAGTCACGATGATTACTTTTCGCTTTGTGCTGCGATTACCCCAGCCAATTTTCAGCAGTAAATTCTATTTGCCTACTAGAAAAGATATCGACCTACCCTTGATTCTCGGTGCTGCGATATTTGGGATCGGTTGGGGGATTGCGGGATATTGTCCAGGGCCAAGTATTACTGCTTTGGTATTGGGAATTTGGAATCCAGTCTTGTTTGTGATTGCTTTTATTGTGGGTTCACTTACCTATCAATGGTATGCAGGTTTGTCTGTGAAGAGCAATTAGACTTCCCATAGCCTTTAAGGAATTGATGTATCAATTTCACCTTTCCCAAGCAGATTTAGAAGCAAAATATCATCTTGGTTTCGATATTAATCGGGAATTAATATTGGCTAGTTCGGAGGAATCACAAGATATACGGTGATTAACGATAGGATAGATAGGTATTACTATATCGAAAAGTAATTCTACAAATTAATATTTTAGAAAACTTTAAATCATGCCCCTGCAAGAAGAGATTGACAAAACGAGGCAAGAAATTCGTACAGATGGCTATTTAATGTCTATTGGTGAGTGGATCAGCCTTTATCAAAATGATGAAATTGATATTCATCCAGATTTTCAAAGGTTTTTTCGTTGGTCTGATCATCAAAAATCAACTTTCATCGAGTCAATTCTTCTAGGAATACCAATCCCACCAATTTTTGTCAGTCAAAGAGATGATGGTGTTTGGGATGTTGTTGATGGCGTTCAAAGATTATCAACAATATATGAATTCGTAGGTCTTTTAAAAATTGAAGATCGAGAACCAAATGAGTTTCCAGTAGCTTTGCAAAAAACCACCTATTTACCTTCTCTAGAGGGGAAAAAGTGGGATGATCCGAATGACCCAGAGAATTCTTTCACTCAAACACAACGTTTATTGATTAAGCGAGCAAAAATTGCCGTTAATATTGTTGAAAAAGAAAGTGATGAAATGGTTAAATATGAACTATTTCAAAGACTAAATACAGGAGGTTCAATTGCCACACCTCAAGAAGTAAGAAATTGTATTCTTTTAATGTTGAATAAAGATTTATATGAGTTGATGAGATCGCTTGCTAATCATGAATCATTCAGAAATTGTATTGCTCTAAGTGATCGATTATATGAAGAACAATATGACATGGAATTAGTATTGCGTTTTATTCTTCTCTTTGATCGAGATCAAGAAAGCATCAAAAAGTTGGGTGGAGATGTTAGCGTTTTCTTGACAGATGAAATGCGTGAAATGGCTCTTAATAAAGAATTGGATTATAGCTATATAGAACAAGCATTTAAAACGACATTTGATGTTCTTAATGAAGCTTTGGCTGATGACAGCTTTAAGAGATATAAACCCGAGCAAAATAGATTTCTGGGAGGCTTTCTATTATCAGCTTATGAAATGATAGCATTAGGAATTGGATATCACTATAATAATCTGCCACCAATAGAAAAAATACCCCATCTAATTAAAAGCATTTGGTCTAACGAAATTTATCAGAAATGGTCAGGAGCAGGAGTTCACGCTGCTAGACGATTACCTTATCTTATTCCTCTTGGCAGAGAGGTATTTTCTCGCTAATGAAGCTCAAAACTGCTGAACAACTGAGCGATAGACTATCTAAGGAGCTTGCTTGGCGAAAAAAAGAGCTTTCAGACGTTAAATCCTTGGTAGAAACTAAATCATTCTCTGATTCAAGACATAAAGCTTTAGTTCGGAGTGGAATCTGCCTTCTTTATGCTCATTGGGAAGGTTTTGTTAAATTAGCAGCCAACTCTTATTTAGAATACGTTAGAATGCAAAAACTTTGTTATGAAGAGCTTGCTAGTAACTTTCTGGCTTTAGCAATGAAAGAAAAGCTAAAAGAGGCAAAGGAGACAAACAAACCTTCACTTTATATACCCGTTTGTGATTTTTTTTTGGATGAATTAAATCAAAGATGTTTGCTACCAAAAGATGCCATTTCTACTGCATCAAACCTTTCTTCTGAAATTTTCAAAGAAATAACTCATACTCTGGGGATCGATTTTTCAACCTACTCTACAAAATCCGTATTAATAGATACTAAGCTTTTAAAGACAAGAAATGAAATTGCACACGGTGAATATTCGACATTTGATCGAGAGGAGTATATAGAGTTACACAGTGAAGTGATTGCAATGCTCGATCTATTTCGTAACCAGATAGAAAATGCTGCTATTAATAAAGACTATATGCGAAATACACATTAAAATACTGTAATGCGATCGCACTTGCTCTAAATCATCTCGACAATTGTGCGATCGCTATCATAAAAACTACCATTTTAAATTTGGATATTATTCCAGAAAAATTCCATATCAGTAACCTATACAGGGTAGTTATCAGTATTTAGATATACTAGCTGTAGACAAACAAGCACACTTTTTTCTGGAGGGGCTGGACGCTATGACAAATCGCGAGCAATTGATTCAAGAACTCGAACAAGCTCCTGAAGACTTAGTACAAACAGTTCTGGATTTTTTACACCGAGTCAAGGCTACACGCAAAAAACATCCGCTCGAAAAGTTTGCAGGAATTTTGAGTGACTCAGAGGCAGAAGAACTACAACAAGCAATTGCAAGAGAATGTCGGCAGGTAGATGTAAATGATTGGTGAAATTGCGCTAGATACCTCTGCTGCGATTCGTTTCTTAAATGGAGATACGACAATTACCAAAAGAGTGTTGGCATTACCAAAAATAGTACTGCCAATGATTGTTGTCGGAGAGTTGCTATTTGGTGCTGAAAACTCTACACGTCCGTTACAAAATTTGCCTCGTTATTTGGAGTTTGTATCAGTTTGTGAAGTTTTGCCACTAGGGAGAGGAACAGCCACGATTTATGCTCGAACTCGGCTAGCATTGAAGACTAGGGGAAGACCAATTCCGATGAATGATGTCTGGATCGCTGCCCAGTGTATGGAACACGGTTGGGTATTGGTGACAAATGATACAGATTTTGATTATGTGGATGGACTGATGTTGGAACACTGGTAGCCAAATATGATCGCCTGTTCTCCACTTCAAAAAGCGATCGCTCGATTTACAAGTCTTTTGAAATACTGTAATGCGATCGCTGTCACCAAAAATCCTGGAAATCAATAAAAAGTCTTATCGATTAAGACTCAGACTGTTAGAGAGTTTTTTCGCCCCAAAATTTTAAGTTTTGAATTACAGATTTGCCCTTATCCATGGCAACTTGGGGACTGGAGTAAATCCCCTCAAAATGATGCACTACATTATCTGGGGTGACAATATTCAAATGATAAAAATTGTTAGCGAAATTTTGCACAAAAAGATTATAGCCATCAAGATTTAACAAGGGTTGAGATTTCATCTGTGAGCAGAAAATATTAGGTCGTAACTATAGTTCCCAATTAACTGCTTTTTCTAACAGGTCGGAAAAATTTTAAATCTCAGCGGGAAACAACTCGGATACTGCTTGTTCAATGTCGGTCTGCTTGACTAAAGATTCTCCAATCAATACTGCTTTGGCTCCTGCTTGCTTAACTTGATTGATGTCTGTGGTGGTGTGTAACCCAGACTCGCTCACTACTAAGATATTGCGTTGTTCTAACTCTGCTTGTTTGGCAGCCAAGATATCGCAGGTAGTTTGTAAAGATACGGAAAAATCTTCTAAATTACGGTTATTGATGCCAATTAACTCTACTCCGTCTATCCTGAGTACTCGCTCTAATTCTTCCCAGGTATGTACTTCAATCAGAGGAGTCATGCCTAAGCCCTTAACAATTTTGACGAAGTAATTGAGGTCTTTATCTTCTAAGATCGCCGCAATTAATAATACTGCATCGGCTCCCTTGGCGCGGGCAAAATAAATTTGATAGGGATAAATTATAAACTCTTTACATAGTAGGGGTAAGTCCACCTCTTGTCTTACCAGACTCAGATTATTAAAACTACCTTGAAAGAACTTCTCATCAGTAAGGATCGATAGACAGGAAGCGCCAGCTTTTTCGTAGGCTTTAGCGATCGCAACTGGATTAAAGTCGGCTCTAATTACGCCTTTGGAAGGAGAAGCTTTTTTTACTTCCGCAATTAAAGCAGGATTAGTTTTGCCATTACGTAATGCTGCCAAAAAGTCTTTCGAGGGGGGGACATCATTTACCTGCTGTCGTAGTTCTAATAACGGCAAGCGATCGCGCATCCGCTTTACCTCTACTTCTTTATGCCAGACAATCTCCTCTAAGATATTATTCGGTTCACAATTAGGAATCTTAGAGCGATACTCTACTTCTCCTGAATTGACTTTGGGGTTAGGATTTCTGCGTCTAATTTGCATTACTTGTTACTTATTACTTATTACTTATTACTTATTACTTATATCTAATTCCTGCTTGTTTAAACCGCTTGAGTACTTCCCCCAGGCGATCGCAATCGGTAATTAAACTTATTCTGACATAGCCTTCCCCCGCTTCACCAAAGGCATTACCAGGGGTCATCACTACTCCAGTTTTTTGCAAGACATCCAAAGCAAATTCCGTTGAACCTTGTCCCACGGGGGTTTTAACCCAAAGATACATAGTTGCCTTAGAGGAGGGAATGTCCCAGCCAAGTTCAGCCAAACCCTTGATTAAAAAGTCTCGTCTGGTACTGTAACGGTGCTGTACTTCTTTGATGTATTCATCTGGCAACTGTAAGGCAGTTTCCGCTGCTTTTTGAATTACTGAGAAAATACCATAATCTAAGTTAGTTTTCAGGGTACGTAATCCCTGGATAATATCCGAATTGCCCACGACAAATCCCACACGCCAACCAGCCATATTATAGGTTTTCGATAGAGTATGAAATTCAACCCCAATTTCTTTTGCCTCTGGTATTTCCAGTAACGATGTTGGTTGATAACCATCAAAAGCTAATTCTGCGTAACAAAGATCATGAACTAATAATATTTGATAGTGACGGGCAAACTTGACTACTTCCTCAAAAAATGACCTTGGTGCAGTAGCGGTAGTTGGATTATTAGGATAATTAAAATAGAGAATTTTGGCTTGGTGGGCAATGTCTTCAGGAATGCTACTAAGATCGATTAACCAGTCTTGTTCAGCACAAAGATTTATCGGATAAATTTCTGCCCCTGCAATCAATGGTCCCCGAAAATGGGCAGGATAGGAAGGACTCGGTACTAAGATAGTATCACCAGGATTGATATAGGCTAGGGCTAAATGCCCCAAACCTTCTTTAGAACCAATTAATGGTAAAGCTTCGCTGTCAGGATCTAGTTCGACTCCATAACATCTTTGATACCAAGTGGTAATTGCCTGTCGAAAACTAGTTGTTCCCTCAAAAGGGGGATAGCCATGATTACTGGGAATTTTGAGAGCTGCGATCGCCGCATCGATTACTGGTTGGGGCGCAGCACCATCAGGATTACCCATTCCCAAATCAATTAAGTCCAATCCCTGTTCTCTGGCACGGGCTTTTAATTCGTCTAAGCGAGCAAATACGTAAGGAGGTAAAGCACTTAAACGTTCGGCACGACTAATCCAATCTAAACTCATATCCTACAGCTATCGGTTAACGTAGCTTTTTATTCTCTCATCTCCCGCCCGTAATTGTACCAATATGATCAAGAAGTTAAACTACTTTCCCACAAATCTATTCTCTTGGCGATTAACCTCCGCTAACTTTAGCCTTATAGCCTAGTTTAGTTAAGGCTTCTAACAGTTTTTGCTTATGATCTCCTTGAATTTCTAAAGTATTGTCTTTGACTGTACCACCACTGCCACAATGACTTTTTAGCTTCTTCAAAAGTTTAGCCAGAGTTTCAGAATTGTGTTTGAATCCTGTGATGATGGTGACAGTTTTGCCTTTGCGCCCCGCCCGCGTTGCTTGTATTCTAAGATCCTGTTGGTTAGGTGGTAAATCGGGAACTCCTCGCTCTAAAGCTTGAGAGTTATTAGTACCAAACTCTTGATATGCAATACGATTTTGCTTAGATTTACGTTTACCAGCCATTTCTAACTTCCTATTTTTATAGTTATTTTTGTCATCTAGATCAGCAATGCCAAGATATGATATTTGTGCAATCCAGGCAATATCAACAAAATTATCATGTCAGTAGGCAACGAACCACCAGAAATTTTAGAACAGAAGCTATCTTATAAGGGACGCAAGTTTGACTATGAAGTAACTAAGTTGCGGCTGCCTAATGGCGTTGCAGGAGAATGGGAATGTATTCGCCATCCTGGTGGTGCTCTGGCTGTCCCTGTGACTGCTGATGGTAAGTTTGTCCTGATTCGACAGTATCGCTTTACCGTCGCTGGTAGGTTACTCGAATTTCCTGCGGGTACAGTGGAAAACAACGAATCTCCTTTCGAGACAATCAAACGGGAAATAGAGGAAGAAACGGGCTATAGCGCTAGCAGATGGCAAGATATGGGCAAATTTATTATCTCACCTGGATATTCTGACGAGTATATCTATGCTTTTTTGGCACAGGATTTAGAAAAGCTAGCAACGCCACCGCAGCAAGATGAGGATGAAGATATCGAAGTGGTGTTGATGACAGACTCAGAATTAGAAACGGCTATCTTGTCAGGGGAAGCAATAGACGGAAAATCCATCGCCTGTTTTTATATGGCACGGGCTTATCTTAATCAGTAATTAAACAGTAATTCGGCAATTCGGTTTTCTCTACAAATCAATCAAGAAAACCGTAAGAAAGCATTATTGTGAATAAATCAAGTTATTGTTACACTTATTTACATAAGATACAAATAACTTAACAAAGAGGAAATCGTAGATGACTACCCTACTAATTTCAGTACTTTTAATCGGTTGGATAGCCGCATCAGTAATTGGAACCCAGGCTTACTTTCGTGGTGAACAAACTAAGCCGATTCACGAGCGCAATCTTAAATCCCAATCTTTTGAATCACTAGCTAAATCTTTTACCGGAAGAGATACAGACTATAGCGATCGCATTCCTGCTTTTGCTCTAGATACCTACGCCAGCAACAATCTTCCCAAAGCCTAAAGCAGAGTTTAAAATCCCGTGTATCCAAAAAGACAGACAACCCTGAGAGCCAGACAGCGATCTGATTTAGATAAATTAATCCAAGTCAACCGCAACCCAGCTTTCAGGGTTGTTCTTTGTTGTTCTTTTTTAGTTGTTCTTTTTTCTGGGATTTCTGATTATTCTGGAGCGAAATCAAGCTCCCTTAGTTATTTAGCCGTCACTTATTCAGCAGTAACTAACTCTGTGCTGCCACGAGTACGACGGCGAGTTAAAGTGTTAAATAGCATTACGCCAATTGCTTTAACCAAATTACCTTCCAGCTCTTGGAATAACTCCATATTCTTGCCAAAAGCAGCATTAGCTTCGTCAACAATTTCTTCCGCAGTCGCCTGATCGATGGGTAGCTCATCCATTGCGCGACGGTACTTATTTTTAAATGCTTTCTCATCAGGAATAGCGTCAAACTCATAGAAAGCAGTCCCTTCACCATCAGTCAGATTCATCGCTCTTTGAGAAATCTTTTTGAGGATTTGTCCTCCAGATAAATCTCCAAGATAACGAGTATAACAATGAGCCACCAATAATTCTGGTTTAGTCTGAGCTATTTCTCTAATACGTGCAACGTAAGCTTTTCCTGCCTTAGTGTTTTTAGCTTCTTCGCGCCAGTTAGCACCATAATAGAAGTGTAAATCCTGCTCTAGACTGTGTTTACGGTTGAGTTCAGGAAAATAAATTTTAGACACCACAGGATGATCTTTTAGTCTTTCCATTTCTTCTTCCATTGCCGAATAGACGAAGTAAAGGCTAGTCACTAATTTGCGATAAGACTTCTTTTCAACTACTCCTTTAAGAAAGCATTTGACAAAACCAACATTTTCCGCCATTGTATGAGACTTTTTTGTCCCTTCACGCAACATTGTGGCTAAATTAGCACTCATATTATAATTTCCTACCTTTTTAATGATTAACTTGCTGATCTATAATTCTGTAACAAAAGATCTAAAAAACTACCTAGTCTGTTAGCGTAAACTGAATTAATGATGATTCTTATTAAGAATTTTTACATTCATTTCCAATTTAAGTGTAAAAAATAACATTTTTGGAAAATTGTCAAGTCTTTTAGCTCTAACGTAAACAAAATTAAACTAAAAATATACACAAGGACTAAATCGGACTTACATAAAATAAAATTTAGCTAAAATTACAAAATTACATATAAATTTAATAATTGCAGGAATACGAGTTAAATAAGTAACAAAACTTTACAAATATTTGTCATAATATAAGATACTTAAACAGGATGAGCATTTTTGCTTATAATCATGTCAGGATCTGTATATCAGTCCTAGTTTTTGTCTTAAATCAAAAAGTTACATGGCCGCTGTTTGAAGCGACTGCATCAAGTCGGATAAAAGCGCGCACTGCCTCGCTCTTTTCCCAAAAATAAAGATCAATCATATTTAATATGCCCAGAATACTAGTAATTGACGACGATCCCGCAATCTCCGAATTAGTCTCTATCAACCTAGAGATGGCTGGCTATGATGTAAATCAGGCAGAAGACGGAATCAAGGGACAGGCTCTGGCGGTACAGCTACAGCCTGACTTGGTTATGCTCGATCTAATGTTGCCTAAAGTTGATGGATTTACTGTTTGTCAAAGATTACGTCGGGACGAACGCACTTCGGACATTCCCGTTTTGATGTTAACTGCTTTAGGACAAACTCAAGATAAAGTAGAGGGTTTTAATGCTGGTGCTGATGACTATTTAACTAAACCCTTTGAAGTAGAAGAAATGCTAGCCAGGGTAAGAGCTTTGTTGCGTCGCACAGATCGTATTCCTCAAGCTGCTAAACATTCTGAAATCCTCAATTTTGGACCTTTGACTCTCATTCCAGAGCGCTTTGAGGCCATTTGGTTTGAAAGAACAGTTAAACTAACTCACCTTGAGTTTGAACTACTCCACTGTCTTTTACAACGTCATGGACAGACTGTTGCTCCCCCAGAGATTCTCAAAGAGGTATGGGGCTATGATCCTGATGATGATATTGAAACTATTCGAGTTCACATTCGCCATCTACGAACAAAATTAGAACCTGATCCTCGCCATCCTAACTACATCAAAACCGTATATGGTGCAGGATATTGTCTAGAGTTACCTACTACCGAACAAATTCTGGTTCAAGAAGACAAAGCTTCGGCTTAGTTATAGTAAAGGTAAGAGAAGTCGGTTTGCGCCATTGCTAACTGAATAAACTGGTGAAAAATTTTCGTTACAACGGGGATATCGACTTTTCTTTTAATTCACATCAAGAGTATTATCTAAAATTGAGGAAATATAAAATTATCCTCCAATTAATTGAGCTAGAGATAATTTTGTAGAGATAATAAATAAAGACATGCCAAACTACCCTTGCATAGTATTTATCTAGCTCAAAATGACTAATATTTCTGGTCTCGATTTTGTCATCAAGCTAGCTCTTATCCTCATTTTCAGTATTTTGCCCTCCTTAGTTTATTTGCTCATATTCCAAAAAGCGAAAAAACGTTGGCAGACGAGGTTAAGACGCGCTCAAATCTTAACTACATACCATCATAGTTATCGAGATGGATTACACCGTGACTCATCTGAGTATAGTGGTAATTCCTCCCCTTCAAGAGAGCGTCGTCGTAGACCAGTCACTAAATATTTTATTGGCGATACTACCTGTGTTAATAATGCACATTCCCCTTATATTCGTTGTGCCATTAACCCTGATGGCCCTTGTGATGGGTGTGTACATTACGAAAAGCACCAAAATCGTGATTAGTGGAGGTATCTAACGGAGTTTTCGGAATTATTCCTGACCTGACCGTGAGAATAACTGAAGGAAGATGTCACTATAGTGGGGCTAATTAACATCAGAAAGTAGTTACTAACCTCAAAATATAATGTTTGATCTCCAGCTTATTGTTAACGGTGTCGCCGTTGGTAGTATTCTTGCCTTGGCTGCTATTGGTTTGACCCTAACTTATGGCATCCTCAAGCTGTCTAACTTTGCTCACGGAGACTTTATGACTCTGGGAGCCTATCTAACCTGGCTAGCTAATACAGGTGGATTAAATATCTGGTTAGCAATGCTTTTGGGAGCAGTGGGCACAATTATAGCTATGTTGCTGGCAGAATATCTCCTTTGGCAACCAATGCGCGATCGCCGTGCCAGTGATACCACTCTGATTATTATTTCTATTGGGCTAGCCCTATTTGTCCGCAACGGCATCTTATTGTTTTACGGCAGCAGTAATAAGCTATATGAGTTGCCTGTAGTTCGAGCTTTAGAGTTTGGCGAGCTAAAAATTGCTTATTATCGAATGATTGTTGTGGGATTGGCGATCGCAGCAATTATTGCTTTGCATCTAATTTTACAAAATACCAAAATTGGCAAAGCGATGCGGGCAGTTGCCGACAATATCGATTTGGCAAGGGTTTCGGGGATTAATGTGGAACGGGTCGTCCTGTGGACATGGATTATTACAGGGACGTTAACCGCTTTTGCTGGAGCAATGTATGGCTTGATTGCGGTGGTACGACCTAACATGGGTTGGTTTCTCATTCTGCCCATGTTTGCCTCAGTGATTCTGGGGGGTATTGGTAATCCCTATGGTGCGATCGCGGGAGCGTTTATTATCGGTATTGCTCAAGAATTAAGCGTTCCCCTTTTGGGTTCGGAATATAAGCTAGGGGTTGCTTTGGCGATTATGATCTTTATTCTTTTGGTACGTCCCCAAGGGCTATTTAAAAATTAGAAGAGGACAGGAGTGGCGAATCAAATTCGCCACAGTAATCTATAAAAATTAGACAATAGCAGGTAGATACTGATTGATCAGCTCACGGTATTCGCTCTTTTGTTTTACGCCTTTGACTTCCTGTAGTAACTCTTGGTCGCGAAAGAATTGTACTGTAGGCGTTCCTGAAACCTGTCCCATTTCAGCGATTTCTGGATTGGCAACGATGTCTATTTCCACAAAGTGAATTTGGTCTTGATATTCCTGAACCACTTTATCTAAGATTGGCGAGAGAATTTTACAAGGGCCACAGGTGGGAGAGACGTATTTCACCATCAATAAGCGATCGCTTTCGTGAAATAGCTTTCTCAGGGCATAGCCGCCCACATGGCTAGTAGCATTGAGATCAAAGTCTGCTTCATTCACAACTTCGGGTTTAGTTGTAGGTGCTGAGGCGACTTCTGATTTGCTTGATGGAGATTGTTCGTATTCAACGATCAGATCCTGTTCGGAAAGCCATCTTTCTGCTGATAATGCTGCCATACAGCCCGTTCCTGCTGCGGAAACTGCTTGACGATATTCGTGGTCTTGTACGTCTCCTGCTGCATATACTCCCTGAACGGAGGTGGCAACTGTCCCTGGAGTTACCGTGATGTATCCCACCTCATCTAATTCAATTTGGTTGACAAACAAGTTGGTATTGGGTCGATGTCCGATGGCATAAAACAAACCATTGGCTCTAATCTCTGATTCAACTCCTGTTTGCTTATTACGGATCTTGATCCCTGTCATGCGATTATTTTCGCCGTATACATCCACTGCTTCTGTATGCCAGTGAACAGTAATTTTAGAGTTATTTAGAACTCGATTTTGCATCGCTTTACAAGCACGTAACTCTCCACTACGTACCAAGAGATGAACCCTTTTACCATATTTGGTTAGATAGACTGCTTCTTCGGCTGCGGAATCACCACCGCCAATTACAACCAGTTCTTTGCCATTAAAAATAGGACTAGCACCGTCACAGATCGCACAGGCAGAAATACCATTATTCCAGTATTGTTGCTCGCTGGGTAAGCCTAAACGTTTAGCTGTAGCCCCCGTAGCAATAATCACGCTATTGGCTTTAACTTCTCTTTCTGTGGAGGTAATCGTGAAAGGACGCTGAGAAAAATCTACTCTGATTACGTCTTCGGTATAGCATTCTGTTCCCCATCTGATGGCTTGCGATCGCATTCTCTCCATAAGCTGAGGCCCTGTAATTCCTTCAGGAAAGCCAGGAAAGTTCTCTACCTCTGTAGTAGTCATTAACTGACCTCCAGGTACACCTCCCGCCTGTAAACCTTCAAACATAACTGGTTTCAAGTTAGCCCTAGCTGCATATATCGCCGCCGTGTATCCCGCTGGACCAGAACCAATAATTACTAGATTTTCCATGTTGTGTTCTACCATAATTAAAATAAAACCTTAAATAATGAACTCATAACGACTACGACTTTATTAGTATAGCTAAACATACTTATTTTTGACAAGTACAGTCCCGACCTTGACGGTTGTAGGCGCATTAACCGCCTGGATATTCTGAGGGACGATTTGCCACAATCCACCCTTGAGGTTGAATCAGAATACTATTAAAGATTTTCTGGGTCAATTAGCTGCTAAGTAAGTAGGGCGAAATAAAATCAAATAGGTTAAGAAGTATGAATTAGGTTCAAGCTATTACGACTAACGACTAACGACTAACAGTCCTAAATAACAAACATGATCCAGCTTTCTCAAGGTATTTTAAGATTGCAAATGCTAATATTAACCAATGTTTCCCAATTTCTTACCTGGCGATGTCGAGCTATTAGAAAATAGTAAGTCGGTCACCTTAGCTAAAAGTATTCGA
>CBDUCX010000146.1:0-12825 GCA_965365755.1 uncultured Pleurocapsa sp. | reverse complement strand
CTACTAGTTCTGGGAATTGAATTTTTAAATTATAATTACTATGATATCAAAACAGCTAGCTGTATTTGAGAGAGCTAGCTGCAAGCAAATTGAAAATCAAATTAAGTTACTAAACTATTAGACCTGGCAGTTTAATAGTTTTTTTCATTAGCAAAGTACGCTAGCGTACCTAAACTGACTGCCATTACATAACCAGTAATCAAAACTCCAATTAGAGCGATCGCTGTAGGTGAAAAAGTCATCATTTAACCTCTTTCTATGTTTGCTTTCACAAGCTAACAATAATGTCAAGAATATTCAATAAATATTAATGATCCCCTGAAATTGTTACATAATTTAATATCAAATTAAGATTATAAGCGGGTAAATATTGCAGAGAAATTAGCCCTATTGTCATCTGTTGATCGAATGAGAAAAACTTGTAGTTGCGCTGAATTTGATAAAAATTAGGCGTATCAATATGAGAAAGCTCAGGATAGGCAACTCGATTATGAGAAAAAAATATCTCCGTGATCTTTAGTAATGTTTAAAGAGATAATAAAGAAAGAATATTAACTGATAAATTAAATGACTGGTATCACACAATCAGCATATAGCGATCAGCAAATAGCAGCCTGGCTCAGGGGTTTATATACAGTGGCCCTTGCTGATGGACATTATGACCCCGAAGAGCAAGAATTAATTGGTCAATTAACCCAAGATTTGGTTGATATTGACGCAGTAAATCGTCTTGAGACAATCACCCCTGAAGAGCTGGCAGAGAATTTAGGGAAAGAGCCTGAGACAGCAGAAAACTTTCTCCGCACTGCGGTACTGGTTGCAGTAGCTGATGGAGTTTATTCGACCTCTGAATACGAACTTTTACATCAATTCAGTAATGCTCTGGGTATTGAAGTAGAAGCTCTTAAATCCCTAGAAAACAAGCTATATAGACCAGAACTAGAAGAGCAGGAAACTGCTGGAGTGGCATCATCATTAACTCCGCCTCTGGAAAAATCTCACGCAGGGGTAGATGTACTGCACCCTGTCAAAGATTGGCTTGAAGGCATGGAAATAAAAGATCCTCGTCTGGCTAAATTTGTCTGTAAAGTAATTCCACCCCAGTGTCCTTTTGAGCGGGATATAAATTTGTTTGGGCGCAAAGTAGCTCATATTCCACCTCTGTGTAAGTTAAATCCTTTATACGAGCAGTTTACAATGTTGCGTTTTCGCTCACTTTCTTACTTAGCTGATGAATGTGGCGAGGATGTGACTAAGTATATTAAGTAGTTTGTTTACGTTGTTAATTATTTAAAAGTTCATCCATGCAATTTATCGATCTGGCAGAAGTAGAAGTAGTAGCAGGGAAGGGTGGCGACGGGATGGTAGCCTTCCGACGAGAAAAATATGTTCCCGCCGGTGGCCCTGCTGGAGGCAATGGTGGCTGGGGTGGTTCTGTGATTTTAGTAGCTTCAAATCGCTTGCAGACTCTACTTGATTTTCGCTATGCCAGAATTTTTAAAGCAGAAGATGGTAAAAAAGGAGGCCCTAATAATTGTACAGGAGCCAAAGGAAGCGATCGCCTGATTGAAGTTCCTTGTGGTACTTTGGTTATTGATGCTGATACAGGAGAGTTAATTGGCGATTTGACGGTTGAGGGAGAAACTCTTTATGTAGCAGCAGGGGGTAAAGGAGGTCTGGGGAATAAACATTTTCTCAGTAATCGTAATCGCGCCCCAGAACATGCCCTTCCAGGTTTAGAAGGGGAAACAAAACGCCTACGTTTAGAACTTAAATTAATTGCTGAAGTGGGAATCATTGGCTTGCCCAATGCCGGAAAATCCACGCTAATATCTGCTTTATCTTCCGCTAAACCCAAGGTAGCTAACTATCCTTTTACCACTCTGGTTCCCAATTTGGGGGTAGTCCGTAAGCCAACGGGAGATGGTACGGTATTTGCTGATATTCCTGGCTTAATTTCTGGGGCTTCTGAGGGGGTTGGTTTGGGTCATGATTTCTTACGCCACATCGAACGGACTCGTATCTTACTGCATTTGATTGACGCTACGGCAGAAAATCCCCTAGTTGACTATCAAACTATCCAACAAGAACTTGAAGCCTATGGTCACGGCTTACCTGAACGTCCTCAGATCATTGCCTTGAATAAAATAGACGCGGTAGATCAAGAGATTTTAGAATTAATTACCTCTGAATTACGGGAATTGACCCCTGTGGCGATCTTTCATGTCTCCGCAGTAACTCGTAAGGGACTAGATACTCTGATGCAAAAGGTTTGGGCAATTTTAGATGCTGAATCAGTCTCAGTAGTGCCAACTTAGTTTGCTGGTTTACACTCTCGGTCAACAGTCTCGCCTCTTAGCTAAAGATAAAATGAGAATTACTGTTACCAAAACCGATTACATGAGCATTTTAACTCTACAAAATATTAAAAAAGATTTTGGCATTAAAGAAATACTGCGAGATGCCAGCTTTAGCATTGAACCCAATGACAAAGTAGGGTTAATTGGGGTTAATGGCTCTGGTAAGTCTACTCTGCTGAAAATGATTGCGGGGATTGAGCCTACTGATGGTGGTCAACGTTTGGTTAAATCTGGAGCCAGAATTATCTATTTACCTCAACAGCCAGAAATAGATGAAAACTTAACCGTGATTGATCAGGTGTTTGCCGACAGTGGAGAGCAAATGCAGCTAGTCAGGGAATATGAAGACTTATCCCATAAGATAGCTCAGGCAGAAGGTAGTAATTTAGAAGCTTTAATGTCTCGCTTGGCAACAGTGACCGAGAAAATGGAGTCTATTGGGGCTTGGGATTTAGAAACCAAGGCCAAAATTGTTCTTAGTAAACTAGGCATTGAAGATTTTGATGCCATGGTCAAGGATCTGTCTGGGGGATATCGTAAGCGAATTGCTTTGGCTGCTGCCTTACTTAATGAACCAGATCTATTGATGATGGATGAGCCGACTAACCACTTAGATGCAGAGTCGGTGGAGTGGTTGCAAGGATATTTAGATCGCTTTCCAGGTGCGATATTACTGATTACTCACGATCGCTATTTCTTAGATAATGTAACTAATCGTATTCTAGAAATTGATCGGGCTGATTTATATACCTATTCTGGTAATTATTCCTATTATTTGGAGAAAAAAGCTTTACAAGAAGATTCTGTTGCCAGTAGTCAGCGCAAACATCAAGGGGTCTTGAGGCGGGAGCTAGAATGGCTGAAGCGAGGCCCTAAAGCCCGTAGCACGAAGCAAAAAGCCCGTATTGACCGTATTAGTGAGATGCAGGATAAGGAGTTCAAACAAGCCCCAGGAAAAGTGGATATTGACACTCCTGGGAGGCGGATTGGCAAAAAAGTCATTGAACTAGAAAATATCACCAAATCTTACGACGGGCGCACCCTATTTAAAGATTTTAGCTATGAATTTACCCCGCGCGATCGCATTGGCATTATTGGCGGGAATGGTGCGGGTAAATCAACCCTGATGAACATCATCACAGGACGCATCGAACCTGATCAGGGCAAGGTAGATATTGGCAAAACAATTCATATCGGCTATTTTGATCAGCACTCAGATACTATATTGCATGCTTTAGATGAAAATCAGCGGGTAATTGAATATATCAAGGAAGTAGCCGAAGTGGTCACTACTGCCGATGGTAATAAGATTACCGCGTCTCAGATGTTAGAGAAGTTTCTCTTTCCTCCTGACCAACAATATGCGCCGATACATAAGCTTTCTGGCGGTGAGAAGCGCCGTCTCTTCTTGCTACAGGTATTAATGGAGGCTCCTAATGTCTTGATTTTGGATGAGCCGACTAACGATTTAGACGTACAGACTTTAGCCATCCTAGAAGACTATTTGGAAAACTTTAATGGTTGTGTAATTGTAGTTTCTCACGATCGCTATTTCTTAGATCGTACTGTAGAATTTATTTTGGCGATTGAACCAGGGGGTGAGATTCGTAATTACCCTGGCAACTATTCTGTATATCTAGACTACAAAAAGAAAGCCGATAAGCAAGCCAAACAAGAACAAGTTCCAGAGAAATCTTCAGCCAGCAAAGCAAAAAATACTAGCCGCCCTAAATCTAACGATAAAAGTAACAAGCCCCTGTCTAACTTTGAAAGAAGAGAATATGAAAAACTAGAAGCTAAAATCGCTCAGATGGAAACTGATAAAGAGAAATTAGAACAGGATCTGGCAATTAACTGTAGTGATTTTAATCTGGTGCAAGAACTGTCTGATAAACTAGCGTCCCTTAACGAAGAGATTGACAATAATACTGAACGCTGGATGGAATTAGCAGAAAGGGAAATATAATTTAATTTGGCTAGGGCGATCGCATATCTTAAAGATTAATATAGACTTGTCCGACAATAACAGTCTCTCCATTTTTAAGATGGGCAAAAATGCGATCGCACAAAAAAGGAATCACTATAGAATCGTGGCTGTCATTAGCAGGGCTGAGAGAATTCATCTATGAATATTGTATTTACTACTGCGAGTCAATTAGCACAGATGATTCGCAATAAACAAGTTTCTGCTGTTGAAGTTTTAAATGCTCATTTAGAACAGATTGAAAAATACCATCATCAGATAAATGCGATCGCAACTTTAAATAGGGATCAAGCAATACAAAGAGCTATGGAAGCCGATGAGGCACTAGCCAAAGGAGAAAATTGGGGAGTATTACATGGTGTTCCTGTAACCATTAAAGATCTTCTGGAAACGGCTGATTTAGCTAGCACGGCTGGATATTTACCCTTAAAAAACTATCTTCCCCGTAAAAGTGCTACTACCGTAGCCAGGTTACAAACTGCGGGGGCAATTATCTTGGGTAAAACCAATACACCGCAATTTGGCGAAGACTATCAAACCAACAATCCTCTTTTTGGGCGAACCAATAACCCTTGGAATTTAGCTTATACAGTTGGTGGCAGTAGTGGTGGATCGGCAAGTGCTGTGGCTGCTGGTTTTTCTCCTTTAGACCTCGGTAGTGATATAGGTGGCTCAATTCGTCTTCCAGCCCATTATTGTGGCGTATATGGCTTTATGCCCACCGATGGTCGAGTTTCTACAGAAGGACATCTACCCCCACTCCCAGGACAAGCTAGATATGTGCGCCAAATGTTGAGAATTGGCCCTTTAGCTCGCTCTATTGAAGATTTGCAGTTATGTATGTCTTTAATTGCGGGTGCAGATAGCAGACAGCCAGCCATACCACCCGTACCTTTAGACAAGCCAGTTAATAAGGAACTGTCTGAATTAAGAATTGCTTGGACATATGGCTATGACTTTTTGCCCATCAGTCAGGACACACGCTCTTGTATGCAAAATTTAATTAATTGTTTAACTAATGCTGGTTGCGATCTCAGTGAATCTCGTCCTAGTAGTTTAGAGTGGTCTGAAATGTTAACTAATTACGGTATTTTGTCTTTTTTTGAATTATTTGCTTCAACTTCTCCCCTTAAAGATCTGATTCGAGGATTGCAGTTTGCTCTTAAAAACCAATTTTTAGCCCAAACTCAAACTACGTACAAATCCAGTAGTACTTCTAGTCAAAAAACTAACCAGGTTTTTCCCCCTAGTTTGGCAAAATATAAAGCTATCTTAGCCGATCGCGATCGCGCTATGGTTAAGATGGATCTTTTTATGGATCAATGGGACGCATGGATCTGTCCTGTATCTCTTGATGCAGCCTTTCCTCACTGTAATTTTGCTCAACCAATTGAAGTTGATGGGGTCAAGATTCCCTATCTTGTAGCCTGTGGTGGCTATACTATGCCGTTAAATTTTACTGGAAACCCTGTAGTTGTAATTCCTATGGGACAGAGTAGATCTGGGTTACCTATTGGAGTGCAAATAGTCGGCAAAAGATGGCAAGACATGAATATATTGGCGATCGCACATAAAATAGATCAAGTAGCCAGTAATTTTCAACAACCGTCATTTTAACGAATTATTGAAGTAGATTTAGAACTAATGCCTACTCCGATTTATCATATTACTCATATTAGTAATCTTCCTTCAATTATTAGCTCTGGCGGATTAAGCGCATTTAATGTCTTAAAAAGACAACAAAAAAGATATACGGATATTGCTCTTCAATCAATTCAGGATCAGAGAGATAGAATTATTGTTCCATGTGCTTCGGGAGGAGTTTTACATGACTACGTTCCTTTTTATTTTGCGCCTCGTTCTCCTATGTTATGTTCTATTGACTACTATAGAGGCAAAAGCTATCACAATGAGGTTGTGCATTTAGTTACTGAAGCAGAATCTGTTAAAAATTCACAGTTGATTTTCGCTTTTACAGATGGTCATGCAATCATGGCGTACTCTGACTTTTATGATGATCTTAACGATTTGTCTCAAATTGATTGGCAAATTATGCGGGAAAAATATTGGAAAGATACAGATCAAGATGGAGATCGCAAACGTAGGCGACAGGCAGAGTTTCTTGTATATCAGTTTGTTCCTTGGAAGTTGATTAAAGGTATTGGTGTTATAAATGACAGCATTAAAACAAAAGTTGAAGCAATATTACAAAATCATCAATATCAACCTTTCGTGAAAAAATGTCCTCAGTGGTACTACTAATGATAAACTAAATTTAGTACATAAATACTAAAGAGATACAAATGTTGTTTAAAACAGCTAATCAAAGAAAATGATTGAATATAAGCAAGGCAACCTCTTAGAAGAAAATATCGAAGCCCTCGTTAATACGGTTAACTGTGTTGGCGTGATGGGTAAAGGTATTGCTTTGCAATTCAAGCAAGCATTTCCCGAAAACTTCAAGCAATATAAAAAAGCTTGTGATGCAAAAGAAGTCCAACCAGGACAGATGTTCATTACATCTACAGGTAAGCTATTCCCTAAATACATCATTAACTTTCCTACTAAACGTCACTGGAGAGGAAAATCAAAAATAGAAGATATTGAATCTGGATTAAAGGCTTTAGTTAAATCAGTAAAACAATTCAACATCAAATCAATCGCTATTCCTCCCCTCGGATGTGGTAATGGTGGATTAAATTGGGCGCAAGTTAAGCCTATGATTGCCAATGCCTTTGCTGAATTACAGAATGTTAAAGTGGTCATTTTTGAACCAGGAGGGGCGCCGGTAGCCGATAAAATTAAAGTCGCTACTAAAAAACCAAAGATGACTCTTGCCCGTGCTTTATTTATTCGGTTATTAGAAATATATGAAATTCCAGGTTATCGCTTAACTAGGCTGGAAATTCAGAAACTTGCCTATTTTCTTCAAGAAGCGGAAGAACCATTAAAACTGCGTTATGAAAAAGATCAATTTGGTCCTTATGCGAATAATCTAAATCATGTTTTACAAGAATTAGATGGTCATTTTATTCGCGGTTATGGAGATCGAGATCAAAAGTCCCAGATGTATGTTTTACCAGAAGGAAGAAAAGCATCCCAGCGTTACCTAGAAAAGCATCTCGAAGCTGATGATCGCTTGAAAAAAGTGAGTAATTTAATTAATGGATTTGAGACTCCTTACGGTTTGGAAATGCTAGCTACAATCCATTGGGTAGCCACAAGAGAGGATGCTCAAGCAGGTGATGATTGCGAAAAAGCGATCGCCTTAGTAAAACAATGGAATGAGAGAAAACGAAAACTGTTCAAACACAGTCATTTAAGGAAAGCATGGAAACGACTCAAGGAAGAAAATTGGTTGGTTGATAAGTCTAAAACCAATAACTAAGGGTTTATAACACTAGCATTTTTACTAGAAATGATTTATGACAACAATAATAATTCGCCAATAATACTTCAGGATAATTATCGCTTAGAAGATATTCAAGAGATCTTCAACTTTCTTCAAGAAAAAGGTACTTTTGATTTCCCGTCTCTCCCTAATGGTCTTTTCTCCGCTGCGATTCTTCAAGATGAAGCCACCTATACTGGTTACGCTCATGTTTGGGTTCGAGACAATATGTATGTGGCATATGCTCATTATGTTTGTGGCGCTCCTGATATTGCGGTTAAAAACGTTAGGGCGATCGCAAGTTACTTTAAGAAACATCAAGATCGGTTTACAAACATAATTCAGGGGAAAGCTGATCCTGAGAATGTGATGGAGAGACCGCATATTCGCTTTATTGGAGAAAGTATGGAAGAATCAGCCCAGGAATGGCAACATGCTCAAAATGATGCTCTGGGATACTTTTTATGGCTTTATTGCAAGTTAGCAATTGATGGTTTAATTAATCCCCAACTGGAAGATTGGCAACTTATTAGTTTAATTTTCCAGTACTTTAATGCGATTCGCTATTGGGAAGATGAAGATAGTGGTCATTGGGAAGAGCCACGTAAAATAGAAGCTTCTAGCATTGGAGTTGTGGTGGCGGGACTCAAAACTTTGCAACAATTACTAGCAAAAAATTCTTACCAACTTGATCCTCAGATACGTAACGGACTTTTCCCTCCTGAATTACTGACTAATTTAATCCAGAAGGGAAAATCTGCACTCTTATCGATACTTCCTGCTGAGTGTATTCAACCCGCACCACAAGGAAGACGCTATGATGCTGCACTAATTTTCCTCCTGTATCCTCTTCAAATCGTCAATCAAGATCTGGCTCAACAAATTATCGAAGATGTTATTAATAACTTGCAGGGAGAATATGGCATTCGACGCTATTTAGGAGATTCTTTTTGGTGTCGCAATTATCGAGATCTTCCTGTAGAGATTCGGACAACTGTCTCCTCAGATCGTGAAGAATGGCTCGCAAAAAGAGGTGAGCCGTTAGTGACTGGAGAAGAAGCTCAATGGTGTATCTTTGATCCTATTCTGTCAATCATTTTTGGTAATCAGTATCAGAAAACTAAGGAACAGAAATTGTTGGATATGCAGACCCAGTACTTCAACAGATCCCTGGCTCAATTAACCGATGAGTCAGATCATAACCCTAGCTTTCGATGTCCCGAATTATATTACTTACAAGATGGTGCATATATTTCCAATGACTCGACTCCACTTCTCTGGACACAAGCAAACTTAAGAATTGCTTTCAAACTAATGAATCAAAGCTTAAGCTTGAAAAGATAAGGCGTTGTCGACTTAAGGACTGAACTTGATGGCAATATTGTTAGTGCGATCGCCAATGAAATCGATCAAGTAACCAGTAATTTTCAACAACTGTCGATTTAATTCCGAACCTGTAGGTAAAAAATGGAGAGAATCTAACTGTTGACCGTCTTGTTCAGAATTATTTGTCTTCTAATATTCCTATATTCAAGCTTTTGTCAACTTTCCCTTGTTTTGCTTTTTGAACGCATTCTAGCCAATCTTCCCAGGTTGCGGGGTCGGCAATTTTTCCATCTCCTAAAGTACCCAGATCGCTTAGCAAACTTCCAACACCATCCCACTGCGTTCTTTTGTAGATAAGCTCTAAAAACTCATACATAGCATCATATGCTTCTTGTTCGTTTAACATAGTAAAGGTAATTCTTAGTTTGAACACGTTAGATATGATTAATCTATCAGAGTCAATTAGCAAAACTTCCGAATTGAAATGGTTTTAAGTAAGCTTTTTCCAGCTAAGAAAAACAAGTGGCAGTCAATAATTAAGCAGCTAGAAGCTATAGTCGGCAAAGATGGGGTAGTTAAACGTAAAGAAGAATTACTTACATATGAATGTGATGGTTTGGCTAGCTATCATCAGCGTCCAGCCTTGGTAGTTTTACCCCGCACGACGGAAGAAGTTGCTGCTACGGTTAAAGTCTGCCACGATCATGACTTACCTTGGGTTGCTAGAGGGGCAGGGACAGGGTTGTCTGGAGGAGCATTACCCTATGAAAACGGGGTATTGATTGTTACTGCCAGAATGAATCGAATTTTAGCTCAAGACCTTGATAATCACTGTATTACAGTGCAACCAGGAGTGATTAATAATTGGGTGACTCAGGCGGTTAGTGGCGCGGGTTTTTATTATGCCCCCGATCCTTCTAGTCAAATTATCTGTTCCATAGGTGGTAATGTCGCCGAGAATTCGGGAGGAGTTCACTGTCTTAAATATGGTGTAACCACTAATCATGTCTTGAGCCTGAAAATAGTCACTACTGACGGCTCAATTATCGATGTGGGGGGCATGATTCCTGAGATGCCTGGGTATGATTTAACTGGTTTATTTGTGGGTTCCGAAGGCACATTGGGTATCGCTACCGAAATTACCCTGCGTATTCTCAAACGCCCTGAATCAGTATGTGTTGTCTTAGCAAACTTTCCCACTATAGAGGATTCTGGTGCAGCGGTAGCAGATATTATTAGTGCGGGAATTATTCCCGCAGGCATGGAAATTATGGACAACCTTAGTATCAATGCGGTAGAGGATATTGTGGCTACTGGTTGCTATGATCGCGATGCTGAAGCAGTCTTGTTAGTAGAATTGGATGGCTTAAAAGTAGAAGTTAAAGCCTATAAAAAAAGAGTTGAAGATATTTGTCGTCAAAATAATGCCACCAGTATTACGACTGCTAATGACATTGATACTCGTGCCAAACTTTGGAAAGGAAGAAAGGCTGCTTTTGCTGCTGCGGGTCATATAAGTCCGAATTATTTTGTTCAGGATGGGGTGATTCCCCGTACCAAACTAGTGGAAGTATTAACGGAAATAAATGCTTTAGGCGATCGCTATGGTTATAAAATTGCCAATGTTTTTCATGCTGGAGATGGCAATTTGCATCCACTGATTTTGTACGATAATGCTGTGCCTGGGGCATTTGCTACCGTAGAAGAAATAGGGGGCGAAATACTTAAACTTTGTGTTGATGCTGGGGGAAGCTTATCGGGAGAACATGGCATCGGTGCTGATAAAAATTGCTACATGCCCTATATGTTTAATGCTACGGATCTAGAAACTATGCAATATATTCGCACAGCCCTCAACAACAAGGGATTAGCTAATCCAGACAAAATTTTTCCCACCCCCCGCAGTTGCGGAGAAGCAGCTAATGCTCAGAAAATGCAGGAATTTAAAGATGCGGAACTATTCTAATGCTCTAACTCATAACCAGCTTGGATTGAGCTAAATCTCTAATCAAAGGTGTCCTAGCAGCAATATATTTACCTAATAGATTAATATCTTCAGAAGGGAGAGGAGATATACTTTCGACTTGCCGAATCAGATTGTGTACTATTTCTTCATCAGATTGCTTAACGATCGTATAAGGATTAGAAGTTTCGACAAATCGCCACATCCTACGCAGAACTTTAATATCTAAATTCATCTTCCTCACCAACAACTGTGCCATTATATTAGCTCAAATATAAAGAAAATCTTAAGAAAAAACTATTGTTAGTAAACATATCTACACATTTACCCAGTCTTAATTCTCAGATTGGCGAGTTAATTAAGAACTATCCTAATCAGGATTAATAAAGTCCTCTGCGGCTCTAATGGCAGCCATTAAATCTTCCTGGTTGCTAGCCTTGAGTTGCAATTTTCTACCATTGGCTTCTACTTTCATCACGATTGGTTTATCACTAAAGCGATCGCCAACAAAATCCATAAAACCTTTAATATTGCCTATTTTGACTATCGCCTCCACGATTCCCAAGCCAAACCCAGCAATTGCTTTAGAACCAGTTGGTGCTTTTTCCGTTGGTACTAGACTAGCTCGCTCCACTGTATCAAGCTCGTTGAATTCTCTTAGTATATTTCGTGCAGATTCGTCTAGTTCTTCTTCATCTAAGTCTGGGTCAGACAAAGCAATAATAAATTTGATGTCGGATTCTCTTGTCATCTCAAGTCTTGGAGTATCCAAATATTACTTATATATGCTACAGCATTTTCCCTTGAGACTCAAAAAATTGCATATCTTAATGCTTTAGCTAGGCTAGAACAAACTAAACTATATGCACTACCTTGGAAACTGGGAATAGCAAAATTGAAGGTCAATATTTGTAATTGACATCAATTAAAGAAATGATAATAATTAATTGGTAGAAAATTAACTATTATCATCAATGGTTAAAAGATCGTTAGGCGATTATTTAGTTATTTCCCCTTTTCAGAACTTGATAGCAAGTTGAGTTAAAAACCTCCTAGATAGTTGACTTCACTATTGCTAAAAATGGATTCTAGCTCGAAGTTAATGAACACTTAAATTCAACTTGAGTTGTGATCTCCTAGAACTAGATTTGTACTTGACCTGAAAAGCCACCTCCCGCCAACGATTCTGCTGCTGTTGTTGCGGTAACTACTGAACCAAAATCATAGTCTAAGATATCTTGACCACTATCATTTCTCAAGACTAGTTGATCACTAGACAAAAATCCACCTCGTATATCAAAATCCCATGCGGCTCCCGGCTGTTTATCCCAGACAAAGAATAAGTTTTCACCTAATATAGTTTGTGTTGCCCCTGAGTTTATTTGGTATATTTGAGCAGTACTATTATTAGGGTTAAGTACGAATAGAGTTTTCCGATAGGGGCGGTCATTTTTTACATTTAAACCGCCATTAATTGTTTCGGCAATTTTATCTTCTAGTTCTTCAACCAAATCAAATTTTTCGAGAATACTTTCATCTTTTAACATCTTACTCACCTCTGTAAGTAGATAATTAGTTATAGAGATTAATTTGAGAGCTGATTTCTCCAACTAAAAAGCTTTAAAATCCTGAAAAGATTAACTTTCGTTCATTAAATTAAGCAGTCTCATTTGAGCTAAAAAAAGCCCATTCTGCAAGGATTAAAATTAGTTGACAAATCAGTTCTAAAACACAAGTCCTATTGTTTTAATAGGTAAATAGCTTTTGCGTCGATATGTGTTTCTTGTTATGTCTACACTTA
>CBDUCX010000145.1:0-12849 GCA_965365755.1 uncultured Pleurocapsa sp. | reverse complement strand
AGGTGTAAACTAAGAAACGGGATTTCAGGAATGGTCTTAATGTAAATCGTTGCCAGTTGAGAATTACGATTCATCTATTACAAGAATACAAGAATAATAGTACGCCTCTCTTGTTTACTTGAATAGTTAATTAAAACTACTATTAGTTAGGTAAGCTTAGATCTGCAAGATGTGAAATGCTGAGTGAAAAAGTAAAAGAATTAATCAAAAAGTCTCGTATTGTTAGCTGTGATTGGCAGAACTATCCTGAATCAGTAGTTAATATTTTTCAGCAGGCAGATAATGACGGAAGATATCTAACCGATGAAGACATAGAGCAGATTGAGGCGGTTCTCCCTAGGCTATCTCAGGGATTGGCTCAAGGTAAATTGTTGCGAGATAATGTGGTTGATATTGTTGCTAATGCCAGAGCAGTAGTTCTCGATGCTCACCCTGGGATTACTGAACCTGGGGGTGGTTTATATCCACCGATGCGAGCTGAAGCTTGTTGGCGAGACTTTTGGCACTTTCAACGCTGTATTAGCTATGGTATCAGTGGTCAAAGACTAGATTACACTAGCGATCGCGGTTTAGGCTACATGAAACAGCTATATCAAGAGCTACAGGTTCCTTTAGATGCCATGATTTTGGGCTTAGAGCAGTTAAAAGTCTTTAGTTTGCAATATTTTGCAGCAGCACAGCAAAATGACCTTGAACCCTATTTTGACCACTTGATTGAATCGATGAGTCAGTTTTCATCTGCGAAGTCATGAATAAAATATCCCAGCCCGATCCTGTACGCTTAGAAATATTTAAAAATCTCTATCAGTTTATTGCTGAACAGATGGGCATTGTGCTGCAAAATACGGCAGCATCGGTCAACATCAAAGAAAGATTAGACTTTTCCTGCGCTATCTTTGATGCTTCTGGTTCCTTAGTAGCGAATGCGCCCCATATTCCTGTTCATTTAGGTTCAATGAGTGCCAGTGTTACTAGTTTAATTGATCAAGTACAAGGCAAAATTAAACCTGGGGATGTTTATCTATCTAACAATCCCTATAACGGCGGAACCCATTTACCTGACGTAACTGTAATTACCCCAGTATTCACATCTTCCCTATTAGAACAGCAACCAATATTCTACGTTGCATCTAGGGGACATCAGGCAGACATTGGCGGGATTACTCCAGGTTCGATGCCTCCCCGCAGTACTGATATCGCAGAAGAAGGCATACTATTTGATAATTTCTTATTAGTAGCAGAGGGGAATTTTCAAGAAACTGCCGTTAGAGAAATACTCAATAGTCATGTTTATCCTGCACGCAATGTCAAGCAAAATATTGCCGATTTTAAAGCCCAAATTGCAGCTAATCATCGGGGAACTACTGAACTGTTAAAGATGGTAGAACAATATGGCTTAGAAACCGTCCAAGCTTATATGAAATTTGTTCAAGATAATGCCGAATTAGCCGTCAAAAATGCGATCGCATCTCTGCATAATGGGGAGTTTACTTACCAAATGGATAGCGGTGCCCAAATCCAGGTTAAGGTCACAATTGATCGAGAACATAATCGGGCGATAATTGATTTTACAGGGACATCCCCACAGCAACCAAGCAATTTTAATGCCCCTGCTGCCGTTACCCAAGCTGCGGTGTTATACGTCTTTCGTACTTTGGTCGAGGATCAGATTCCTTTAAATGGGGGATGTCTAAAACCGATTGAGATTATCATCCCTGAAGGCTGTATGCTTAATCCCGCCTATCCTGCTGCGGTGGTTGCGGGTAACGTAGAAACTTCCCAAACTATTGTTGATGCTTTATATGGTGCGTTGGGGGTCATGGCTGCGTCTCAAGGTACGATGAATAATTTTACTTTTGGCAATCATCGTTATCAATACTATGAAACAATCTGTGGTGGTTCAGGTGCAGGGGATGGTTTTCATGGTACAGATGCGGTACAAACTCACATGACTAATTCTCGCTTAACCGATCCTGAAGTTCTAGAATCTCGTTATCCCGTCATACTAGAAAGCTTTACGATTCGTGATCATAGCGGCGGTGAGGGTAAATACTGTGGCGGGAATGGCGTAGTCAGAAAAGTACGTTTTCTAGAGTCAATGACGGCAGGGATATTATCAAGTCACCGAATTGCTCCTCCCTTCGGTTTAAACGGTGGTGCAGCGGGGGCAGTGGGCAAAAGTTATGTTATTCGGCAAGATAAAACTATTGAACAATTAAATAGTACTGCTACAGTCGAGATGCAGCCAGGAGATACATTTGTCATCGAAACTCCTGGTGGTGGTGGCTGGGGTGTTTCAGCAGTTTAATAATCCCCAACCACCTTGCAAGTTGTTTTATGACAACTGTTAACAACTTTCTTAATTAACCCTAATCAGATAGAATTATTAATATCACTAGATAATTCAGCTTTAAACTCTTCAGCCAGAATAATATCTAAATTAAGTTCAATTGCGGACTCATTTAAAACTTCGAGGCTATTGATAACTGGTTTGATTTCAGTAATTGTAGTGTTCATAATTCAAGTTTCCTGTTTTAATTTGTGATGAATAATAAATACCAAAAACTATCGTTCTTAGTTATGACCTTGCAGTGTCAGCAGATGGATAATTAGCTGTCACAATTTCGATTAATCGATCTTTAATGGTTTTAGGATTTGTAAGAGTTCTTGGTCTGAGATATAGCCACCAGGCGGTGGGCTAAAACACATTAATGCTGTTTCGTAACAAGCTCGCGCTACGCGACTTCTTTCAGAGGGAGTAAGCCTCGCAATCATGGATACATTTTCTTCAACGTGTTCTGCATCTGCACCAACGGAACTATGTACACGAAGACATCGAGTAGCACGGATTCCAGGTGGTATTAGCTCTTCTATTTTTTGAATGTAATCTTCTCCAATACCCAAAGATAAGCGTTCCATCGTGTAGGTATAGCCCACACAATCGATAGGATCTTCATCTTTTACGCTACGAGAAAAGTAATCCATTAAAGCCGCAGCAGCAGGGGGAAAAAGAGTCTTAACTACTGCTTCAGATTTGTATCCCAAGGATTGAATATCTTTTAAAGCTAGTAAATCATGACCTGTTTCTTCTTCCGCTTTTTCTAAAGTCCACTCTTCTAAATCAAAGCGACCATTGGCAGCAAAGCCTTTAGCAGCATCTTTCATTAGCTTAGGGACAGGATTAGTCATGTGGTATGCACTAGCTAATCTCCACACCCATCGAGTAATAGTTAACGCAGGTGGTCTTGTGTCAGACTTCACTGCATATTTAGCAGCTGCGATCGCCGTATCCAATAATTTTTGAGTGGTAGTAAAACTGCCAGCACCTGACATTGGTTGAGCAAAGCGGTCAGACCGAGAACTAGGTTGATATAACCATGCACGATCAGCTGTTGCTACTACTACTTTTCCTGGTGCAATTTGCGCCCATTCAACATCAGCAATAGAAGATTGTCCTGCTTGCTGTTTAGCAGAACCTATGTTGTTTTCGACCATAAGAATCACAAAACAATTTGTTGAACATTTGCGATTTAGTACATCTGTTTGCAGACAGATAAAAACTGGATCGCATTTTCTTTTTTTGTCACAAAACGCATTTAGATTAAGCTATTTGTAAATATTTTCTCAGAATTCAATTCTCAAAAATCTTGTTTTCTCTATTAGGTTAATTAACAAAAACAAGTAGCAAGAATATTTTCTAAAATTCAATTTACCTAGTTTTATCTGTACGTTTGTCAATATAATTAATCACAAAAATTAACGAATTGCCATCCGAAAATTTACTGTAATTGCTGTAATTTAAGTTGCATGATAAATTAAAATTATATTAATTTATAGTAAAGATACTGAACTAATATTGCATGAAATATCAAAGAAATACTTATGCGGAGGCAATCAATCTATAAGTAATCAATGATTATTTATAGTTTGCAAATTACGAGATTAGATTTTATTTTGATCGCCGTATTTACACTCAAAAATTAACTATCATAGCTAGTTTCAACATATTTAGATTATGTTTACTTATCTGAAGAATAAAAAATAGAAAGTAGCTTTTGTAATGTTCTATTAAACTGAAAAGAGCAGCAATAATTCATTCTTCATAATCACTTTCTATCTCAATATCTAAAGTGTCTTCATCCACGTAGATGTATAAAACATTGGGGCGACAGCACACTTGACAATCTTCAGTGTAAGACTGTTGCATACCAGTACTTAGATCGACAAACGTACTATTGACTTCGCCACAAAAAGCACAGATATATTCAGCAGTTGTTTGCATCTTTGATTAATTGATGAATGTTAAATAGAAAAATCGTAATTTTAACTAAGGAAAATTAATTTTGTACAGCCATGGCTTCTTCTAAGTGTTTAACTAGAGTTTTTTGAGGTAATGGCCCTTGAATATGTTGCCAGGGTAGAACGACTTCCCCTGCCGTCCAATGCTGGTGAACATAGTAATCTAGAGTGGGTATTTGTCCTCGTAGCTGTTTAAAGGCTCTTTTGTAGCTTCCTACAGAGTCACCAAATTCTCTGGTTAGCTGGAGCAATTTTCCTAAACGGCGATCGCCACGGGAAATCAAAGCCTGAATTACAGACCAATTATAGCTTTCAGGGCGAAAATCAATCCCCTGCTGGCGGAGATTCTTGTCGAGGAATTTCAAGCGTTTTTTGGCATCGGGATTGACCCCAAACCATTGAAATGGGGTATGAGACTTGGGCACAAAGGTACTGCATCCCAAAGTTAAGCGTAATCCAGGGGCAGCTTTTTTGATTGCCGACATCATCGTCACGGTTTCTTGGACATCTTCGATGGATTCCTGGGGAATGCCCACCATTCCATAGAGTTTTAAAGCTTTTAAGCCACCAGCCTTAGCATTAACTGCTGCTTGGATAATTTCCTGATTAGTTAGTTTTTTATTAACTATTTGCCTGACTTTTTCTGAGCCACTTTCCACAGCAATCGTAATAGAACGAGTGTCGCGGTTAGCTAAAGTTGCAGCCAGCTTTTGAGTAACGGTATTAGTCCGCACTGATGCAATACTGAGACGAACATCTTGATATTGAGGTTGGGACAAATAATCAAGAATTGCTTCAAATTCAGGATGTTGAGTTACCGAAGCGCCAAGTAAACCCAAACGATTAGTAACCTTTAGACCTTTCTCAATGGCTGGTATTAAAGAACTTGATAAAGATGCGGTGCGGAAAGGCAGAGTGAGATAGCTAGCGAGGCAAAAACGACACATTTCGGGACAACTGCGGACAACTTCTACCATATATATATTTTCCCAGGCTGCTTTTTCGGTTACTACAGTAGAAGTAGAGAGAGTATTACCCCGATAGGTTTGTTTCTGAACTGTGGCAGGAATGTCTGTATCGATTGGGGAGATAGCTTTAATTTCGCTATCAGGACTATGGTAAGTTACTTGATATAGGCTGGGAATATAAATTCCTGGAACTTGTGCCAAATGACGCAGTTTGGTTGAACGATCTGCACGGCGTACCTGCTGATAAGCATCAATAAAGCGATCAAGCAGCTCTTCTCCATCTCCTAGGAGAATTACATCGAAGAAATCTGCCAGTGGTTCGGGATTAGCCGTTAATACTGTTCCACCGCCAAACACTAGAGGATGATCTTCTTGTCGTTCGATGCTGTGTAGGGGAATATCTAGGGATTCTAAGAGATTAAAAATATTGATGTAGTCAAGTTCCCAAGATACTGAAAATCCTAACAGTTCAGGATTTCTTGGTAACGGTTCATTAAGATCGGTAAACAAGCGACGGACATCAACATCAGCACGCATGGCTAAAGTTGCCCAAACAATTTGAAACCCTAAGCTAGTAATGCCGACAGTGTATTCGTTGGGAAAGGCAAAAATAGCAGGAATGGCATTTGCTTCAGGAGTTGTGGGGGTAAATAGCAGACGTTCTTGTTGAAATACAGTCAAAATTTATGAGTTTGGGTAATTAGTTGGAAATTGCTAAGTAAATATATAGTCATTATTCAACATTTACAGAGCATGATGCAAAAAGCTTGTTTTGTCCTGTCAACTTTAACTATCAAGCAGAATAGTCAAAAATATTATCCCAAACATTATCAATCACACTTTTAGCTTCTGATAGAGGTAATGCTTGACAACGATTATCGCGATCGCGTTTTAATAAAGATACCTGCTTTACTGCATAGCTGTTTGCTTCATTGGATTGTATTGTTGCCTTGATTGCTGCTAAATTTCTTAATGTTTTTTCGATATCAAAATCGATTATAGTACCAAACCTTTCTAACATCCAAGACTCAATGCGATCGTCTAATTCGGCTGCTGTTAAAGGACTCGAACTGGTCAATAAGTGATAATAAACTAAAATAATTTCTTTACATTCCTCCTCTTCTGCGGCATCAATCAAATATTGAAATACTCCACTATTATTAGCAATATTGCGATAAAAAAGAGTTTCCATAATATTCTTTTGAAACTTAATTTGTTTATTTTTATAATTAGTGAACTGTTTAAAAGCAAATCCTCCTAAAGTAATTATCAAGGAAAAGACAGTAATTATCAATGGCATAATATTTCTGACTTCTTCTTCTCTAACCTTTAATTCACTAATCGGCTGATATCCTAAAGTTAAATATATAATTACCCCTAAAATTAAAAGAATTTGTGGCAATACTTTTATAATCAAAGGAACTGCCGCCCCAATTGCGGGAACTCCAAACAATAAGCGATCTTTAAGGTTCATGCTCATTTCAACATTGGGAAAAATAAATTCAATATCTAATTTAGACAAATTCTTATACAGATAAAGATAAATTTTATCTGGTTGAAAATTTAATTCTTCCTTAACTACTGGCTTATCTTCAAAACGTTTTTTTGCTTTAAATTTAATTAATAAAACTACTCGTTCATAAACATCTATTTTCTTAGTAACCTTTTTAAACAGCCACTTTTTGACAGTAATTTTTTCCGCTGAGTCACCACGACAGTAACAGATCATACGTTCAAAATCCTCAAAGTTTACTTCTGTTTTTAAATCAAACATTGAATCTTCCAGCAAAGCCTTTTTTAATTCTCGTTGTGAAATAGGATAATAATTAGCTCGCCTTAAAATAGATTCAAAAGTAGTAACTAAATTATCTTCTTTTTGTTTAAGTTCCCAATTGGTTAATGTTTTCCTAGATTTATCAGTAGCAATGTCAGGATTAAATGGTACAAAATTAGCTTTTAAATTTTCTAAAGCATAATGAAGTTTAAAATGATAATAAGCAGCTAAAATATTGCAAAAATCACGGAAATTCTGTTGATCTGCGATCGCAATACCATCAGCAATACATAGTTCAATAATTTCTTGGCGGCTGTAAGGGATAAATGCCTCTCGGTTATGATTAACTGCCATTATTTAGATTACTAGATCTTTGCTGATTTGAAAAATGGGTTGGAAATAAAATTGCTCGTAGCTGTAAGCTATAGGCTATAAGCTTTTTATAGCTACACTTCAAAAAGAATCATAACAACTATTGAACCTAAAAAACTATGACCAATGAACCAAAAATATCCGCTTTTGACATCAAAATGATGCAGAGGTGTCTACAGCTAGCGCAACGTGGATCAGGTAGAACATCGCCAAATCCTTTAGTTGGTTCAGTTATAGTCAAGGATGGTGAGATTATGGGGTCAGGATTTCATCCTCAAGCTGGACAACCACATGCAGAAGTATTTGCTCTGCGAGAAGCGGGAGAACAAGCTGAAAATTCCACCGTCTATGTAAATTTGGAACCTTGTAGTCACTATGGTAGAACCCCTCCTTGTGCTGAAGCCCTGATCAAGGCCAAAGTAGCTAAAGTAGTTGCTGGCATGGTAGATCCCAATCCTCAAGTTGCTGGTAGGGGAATCCAAAAATTACGAGATGCAGGAATAGAAGTTATCGTCGGTGTTGAAGAAAATGCTTGTCGTCAACTTAATCAAGCTTTTATCCATCGCGTACTCCATAAACAGCCCTTTGGTATTTTAAAATATGCCATGACCCTAGATGGGAAAATAGCCGCGACTACAGGACATAGTGCTTGGGTAACGGGTAAAGCCTCTCGTCACTTAGTTCATCAGGTGAGAAGTACTTGCGATGCGATAGTTATTGGCGGAAATACCGTACGTAAAGATAACCCTAATTTAACTACCCACGGCATCACTGAACACAACCCCCTGCGAGTTGTCATGAGTCGTAGTTTAGATTTACCCCTTGATTGCAATCTATGGAATACCAATATTGCACCAACGATAATTTTTACGGAAGCTGATAGTAGTGCGGCAGAGTATCAAAAATTGCTCAGTCAAGAAGTCAAGATTATTACCGTCACCGAACTCACTCCCAAAATTGTAATGGAACATATATATCAACAAGGTGTCTCTCAAGTTTTATGGGAATGTGGAGGAACATTAGCTGCTAGAGCGATCGCCGATGGTACAATTCAAAAAGTAATGGCATTTATTGCCCCTAAAATTATCGGTGGCATCACAGCACCATCTCCCGTAGGTGATTTAGGTTTAACCATGATGACTAATGCCCTGCAATTGAAGCAAATTACAACTCAGATAATTGACTCAGATATTTTAATTGAAGGATATCTATAAAAAGGTAGCTTGTTGGGAGTCAGTATCATTAACTGTTCGACCCCAGGGCTATTTCTGTCCAAATGATATAATAATATTATTCAAATGGACGAATAAAATCATGAAAGTAGTTTCTTCAGAACTAGTAGCATTACTATTAGGTGGTAAGAGTAAATTAGGAAGAGAAGTTAAAAGCGATCGCGATTTAGAAAAGCTGGTGATTGCTGGTTTACCCAGTGAGTCCGTAAAAATTGTGGTTGATCGCATCTATCCAGATAATCCCCATCAATACTATGAAGTAGTACCCAGAAGCACTCTCAATCGTCGCTTAAGCAGCAAATTGCCTCTACCAATACAGTACAGCGAAAAACTAGAAAGGTTAGCCAGGATTTATGGTTTTGCTTTAGGAGTATGGGAATCGGAAGCAGATGCAAGAGAGTTCATGAGTAAAAGCCACCCTATGCTAGATGATCGCACTCCTTTTGAAGCTTGTATGACGGAATTAGGAGCAAGACAAGTAGAGCAAATACTTGGTAGATTATTATTTGGTTCAGCTGCTTGATGAATGCTTCCGTATTAGACCGAACTGTTAAAGCCTATCGTATTGGTGCAGCTAATAATCAATATCCTATCTTCGATGGCACTGGCTCTACTTTTTTTCCTGGACGCTGGAATACGGCTACAGGTAGAGTAATTTATAGTTCACAGCATTATTCTACTGCCTTGTTAGAAAAATTGGTTCATAGTAACACGGGGAAAATACCTCGCAACCAACAGTGGATTGAGATTACAATTCCTGCTGGTACTTCCTATGAGGTCGTTACTACTTATAGTTTGCTCAACTGGAATGATACTAATGTCAGTCAAGAATTTGGTGACAAGTGGTTAACAGAAAAACGTTCTGGTATTTTGTTCGTCCCTTCCATTGTCGCACCGTTAGATAATAATATTCTGATTAACGAATTTCATCCGCAATTTTCTAATTTGACTACTAGCCTCAATCAACCTGTCATTTGGGATAAGAGATTGTTTTAAACTTATAGTAATTTTGAATTATTAGTCGTTCGCATCATTTAAGTAACAAATAGCAAGTAGCAAATTAAAAATCCCGCCTAGTAATTGATACCAGACGAGATATAAATTAAAAACTGATTACGATGGAATTACTTGCAATTACTTTTTTAGCTTTATTTAGCTTCTTGACGTTCTTTTGCTTCAGCAATAACTTCTTCAGCAACGTTTTTAGGACAAGGTGCGTAATTAGAAAACTCCATGGAGAATTGACCACGACCAGAAGTCATGGTACGTAAATCGCCGATGTAGCCAAACATTTCACTCAAAGGAACATCTGCTTTGATGCGAACACCCATAGGAGTCGAGTTTTGGGATTTAATCATGCCACGACGACGGTTAAGATCCCCAATTACATCTCCCATGTGATCGTCAGGAGTAAATACGTCCACGTTCATGATCGGCTCTAGAATTTGAGGGCCAGCTTTTGGTAGAGTTTGACGATAACCAGACTTAGCGGCAATTTCAAAAGCGATCGCACTAGAATCTACAGGGTGGAAAGCACCATCATTAAGGGTAATCTTCAGATCCACACAGGGGAATCCCGCTAGGACACCTTTTTCGATACTGTTGGCAAAGCCTTTTTCCACTGCGGGCCAAAATTCTCTGGGAACATTACCACCAGTGACTTTAGACTCAAACTCAAAACCTGAACCAGGTTCACCAGGCTCGATAGTGTAGTCGATTTTACCAAACTGACCAGAACCACCAGATTGCTTTTTGTGAGTATAACTATCTTGAACTACTTTAGTAATTGACTCGCGGTAGGCTACTTGAGGCTTACCAACTTCTACTTCCACACCATGAGTACGCTTAAGGATATCTACCTTAATATCTAGGTGTAGTTCACCCATACCTTTAATAATGGTTTCGCCACTTTCAAAGTCGGTTTCTACATAGAAAGAGGGATCTTCCTGTACCATTTTGCTGAGAGCGACACCCATTTTCTCGGAAGCACCCTTATTCATAGGTGTGACGGCGATCGAGATTACAGGATCAGGGAAGACCATTGGCTCTAAGGTTGCCGGATTTTTAGGATCGCAGAGGGTATGTCCAGTTTGCACATTTTTCAACCCAACGATCGCAATAATATCTCCTGCTTGAGCAGAATCAATTTCTTCACGGGAGTCGGCGTGCATTTCTACCATTCGTCCCACACGCTCAGTTTTACCTGTAGCGGTATCCAGAACAGATTCACCTTTATTTAGTGTACCAGAATAGATTCGAGTAAAGGTTAATGCCCCATAACGGTCATCCATAATTTTGAATGCTAAAGCGCGGAAAGGCCCTTCAGGATCGACAATCGCATATTTACCTGTTTCATGACCCTCCAGGTCAACTTCTGGTTGGGGTTTAACTTCCGTAGGATTAGGTAGATAGTCTACTACTGCATCCAGTACTAGCTGCACCCCTTTGTTTTTAAAAGAAGAACCGCAATAAGTGGGGAAGAAAGCCAACTCCCGAGTCCCTTTACGGATACAGGCTTTGATTTCATCAATGGAAACCTCTTCATCTTCGAGATATTTTTCCATCAGGTCATCGTCTTGTTCGAGCGCAGTTTCAATTAACTGTTCGCGATAGCTGGCTACATCATCAGCCATGTCCGCAGGAACATCTTTAATTTCGTAGTTTTCTGGCAAACCAGAATCATCCCAGATCCAAGCTTTCTCAGTCAATAGATCTACAACCCCAACAAAATCATTTTCAACCCCAATGGGTAACACCATGATCAAGGGAGTAGCAGCCAGGATTTCTTTAACCTGCTTGCATACGCTGTAGAAGTCGGCACCAGTACGGTCTAACTTATTGACATAGATAATTCTCGCTACCTTAGAATCGTTAGCATAACGCCAGTTAGTTTCCGACTGAGGCTCAACCCCACCCGAACCACAAAACACACCAACACCACCATCAAGTACTTTCAAAGAACGATAAACTTCAATTGTGAAATCTACGTGACCAGGAGTATCGATGATGTTTAACTGATGGTCTTTCCAGAAACAGCTTGTCGCAGCAGACTGAATCGTAATGCCACGTTCTTTTTCCTGATCCATGAAATCAGTTGTTGCTTCTCCATCATGTACCTCACCGATTTTGTGACTTTTTCCAGTAAGTTTGAGGATTCTTTCAGTGGTCGTTGTTTTACCAGCATCTACGTGAGCGAAGATGCCTATGTTTCGATATCGAGTAAGGTCTTTCATTTTTGTCTATATACTTGTTTATTGCAAACCTCACATTTGCGGACTTTACCCAGGGGGTAATCATCGTTTAAGTGCTATTTAATGAGGTCATGGATTGTTGCAGATCTAACCACTTAGGGTTTTGATTTCAACCGTTTGCGAAACGTTATGCAGCCAATCTAATTTCTGATGGCAACGATGCTTATTATAATGCTAATTGTTAAATAATGATAAGATATATCGCGCTGTGATACAGTCAGTAATCAGCGTCATGAACGGGTAATTGCCGAACCTTGCAGCAGGTATCCTAACAGTTTATTGTGACAAGTAGCATCCAGACTAAGCTTGCTTGGTTAATCAGCCATTGTTACATTTACAGGTTAAATTAATCTACCAGATATATTTCAGCGTTATAGAAGAATAGTCTGTACTTAATTGGTTGCCTAAAGAGTGAATTAAGTTTTCCAGGCTATTTACTGGTCAATGGCTGTGTCTAGATATTCATTGTCCCTTGCTTCTGAAGAGAGAGGCGGTTTTTTAATACTCAATTAGTATAGCTTGTTGTTTGAGAATTTTGCGGTATGGCGATCGCTTTTTTTTCAGAATTTGAGCGATCGCAAATTCCCTCAAGACTTGATCTAAACTAAAAAGGAAGCTTCCCGACTAGCAATCATTTGAAGCTTCCTTAAATTTTCACAACTTAATTAGGAGTATAACATCCATGAACAATGGAGAGAGTAATAAAGGCGATCGCCTAGATCGAATCGAAGCAATTGTTGAATCTTTAGCGAGATCGGCACAAGCGATAAATAACGACCATGAAGAAAGAATACAAACTCTTGAAGATTTGGTGGCAAGAATAATTCGTTTAGAAGAAGGTCAAAATAGAATGCTGGCGAGTTTAGACGATAATTAACCAACAATTTTGCGTAGATTGATGACCATTGAGAATAAAGTAGACCAAATTTTAGAAAAAGAATAATTTTACTAGC
>CBDUCX010000144.1:0-12855 GCA_965365755.1 uncultured Pleurocapsa sp. | reverse complement strand
CAGTTGATCCTAAAATTAAATTAGCAGATCTTAAGTAGCCTTTAGCTCGGTAAGCTAGCAAATGTTGGTAGCCGTATCACAAGGCGGGAAAAGCAAAATATATTTAAGATAGATTTCCATCCAGCCAGTATACGATGATGCAGGAGCAAGAATGTTACTACAAATTAATTATTTAATTCGTTCTAAGCAGGATGGTAAGTATTTAGTGGCTCGAATACCGGAGCAAAATGGTATTGAAGCAAGTTACCTGTTAGTATTCCAGCATGACTATGATGCCATGAGCTACATTAACACCCACGGTAAAGAGTTTAGCGATCGCCTTACTGTAGAAACAGCCTCCCCTGTTCAACTTAAAGGGCTGATACAACGTTGGAAATATTCGGGTTTTGGTATTGTCAAAGACCCTCTATTGCCCGAAATACAATTCGTGTCTTAACAGGCGTAGTATTTATTTGCTTGATTGATAAATTTAGTCACAAAAAAGCCGAAATATTAGTTGGATATACAACTTAAATATTTCAGCTTTACTTAATTTATTTTTGAATTCTATTTAATTTAGATCACTACTAATACTAAACTTACTAAAGTGGCAGACAGACGGTTAGGTCAAAGAGAATCAACGGGAAGATTTAATCAATTCGGTTTCTACAAATGGTTTAGATGCCAATTCTTCTAAGCCAACAGAATTAAGCATTTCTGACCATTTCTGTCGTACTATTGGCTGTTCGGTTACGGAATCCTGATGATTTGCTAACACAGATAGGGCATCGTACCAATGGCCTTGTTCGTTGTAAATCTCTGCTTGCTCTGTAGAAGTAGCAATATTTAGTTGGTTTTGAGTAGCAAGATCGATCGATTCTTGGCGCATCCACCCCTCAACAACAATATCGCGGGAACGTTGTTGATGATCGCAAATCATTGATAAATACCAATGATAATTTTGGTCAGTTTCCAATAAGTTTGAGCTGACATCAGCAGGAACCTCTACGCTCATAATGCCATTACCCTTAGTAGAGTAAAAGGCTTCGTACATCAGTTCATCTTGTTCATTGCGTAGTACAAATTCTATTGTTTTTTGGTTATCAACGGCAGGAACATAGAAGAATAATTTTGGAGAAGCAGAAGCATTAATACCGATAGTTTGATCGGGAATGAGAGCCATTAAATTTTGGTTTTCAGCATCGGCAACACAACTATCTACGTCACCTCTACTACCTCCATCTCGACGATGAGTTGGTAGACCGAAATCTGACATAACAACATCTGAATTAACAGTTTTAACTTTGCTTTTTTGCTGTTCGGCTACTGCTGAATTAGAAAAACCTACCATTAGTAAGTTTAAACTAAGAGATAAACCTAATAAGCCAGTAAAGTTGTTTAATATATATTTGGAGTTAAACATTTTTTATTCATCAATAAAGTGGCTATTGAATATATCAAATATCTTAGCTTTTATTGATGATAACTGCCACATCTGTTAATCTCAACTAGAGATATTGTCAATTTTATTTTTTGATTTCAAAACTTCAATATATTTACTGATTTTGGACAACAAATCTAATTATTTTAAGTAATTATACTGACAGTTATTTTACTCTTAATCTTTATTTCCATCAGCATAGTTATTTAATGAAAATTGATTCCCTAAGATTAAACATGAAATCTTTAAATTTCAAGAAAGCTCAAAACTGGATCGGGACTTATACTTTTTCTCTATGTTTATTAAGCATCGTTGCTACTACTATAGTTTTGGGAATTAGACGGGTAGGCGCTTTACAGGCTTTGGAGTTATTTGCATATGATTGGATGGTCAGTCTGCACAATGATAATGAGATTGATCCGAGACTATTGGTGGTAGAAATTACGGATAAAGATATTGAGGAACACAATAGTTATCCCCTTAAAGACGAGACACTTGCCCAGTTACTAAAAAATATCCAAAAACATCAGCCTAAAGCCATTGGTTTTGATCTTTATCGAGAAATAGCTTATCCTCCAGGAACAACTGCCCTAAGGCAAGAACTGCAAAGAGATAATGTAGTCGTAATTCAATTAATCGGTAACGGAAATAATAGTGTTTCCGCACCACCAGGAGTTGCCCCAGAGCAAATTGGCTTTAATGATATCGTGGTTGATGTTGGCGATGATGTACTACGACGCAATTTAATGTACGTCAGGTTTGGTAAAGAATCAGATCAGGAGATGTATTCTTTTGCTTTGCGCCTCGGTCTTAAATACCTAGAAGATCGTCAGCTTAAATTTAAAGTTCGTGATGATAATTTACAGATTGGAACTACAATATTTCCTGATCTAAAAACAAATTCAGGTGGTTATCAGCTGGCAACTTCCGAAACCGCAGGAAAACAAATTTTAATCAATTATCGATCGCCGAATATTGCGCGCAGGGTAAGTCTCTCGGAAGTATTAGCAGGGGAAATTTCACCTAGCCTAATTAAAGACAAAGTAGTGTTAATTGGTACGACTTCCCCGAGTGTTAAAGATATACATCTCACTCCTTATCATCGAGGTGATCAAAGCTTTATGCCAGGGGTTGTCGCCCATGCTCAAATGTTGAGCCAAATTTTAAACGCAGTGTTGGATGATGTCCCCTTGCTTTGGTTTTGGTCTGAATGGGCTGAAGGGATCTGGATTTGGGGATGGTCATTGCTAGGAGTCGCGATCGCTTGGAAACTAAAATATCCTTTGTCAATTATTCTCATCGGCGCTATGAGCGTTGCTGGATTGTGGGTATTTTGCTCAATTACCTTTACCTTCGGCGGCTGGATTCCTTTTGTCCCTGCTGCTCTTACTCTTACCCTCACCATCGCTAGTGTTTTAGGCTATAAGGCATTCTATAATCTCTTCTATGATGATCTAACGGGTTTACCAAATCGTAGTTTATTTGCCAAACAACTAAAAGAACTTAAACCAAGAAATAGAGGGAAATCCTCAGGATTTATTGCCATCATATATCTTGATTTAGACCGTTTCAAATTAATCAATGATGGCTTAGGCTATCGAGTTGGCGATCGCATTTTGATTGTTACCGCGCAACGTTTACGAAATAATCTAACTCCGAAGGCTATTCTGGCCCGAGTTGGTGCTGATGAATTTGCGATCGCCCTAAAAACAGGTGAAAACACCACAGAAGTGATTGAAATTGCCAATCAATTGAAACAAGTATTGTCAGTTCCCTATAAACTGAGGGAGCAAGATATCTTTACCTCAGCTAGCATTGGTTTAGCTCTTAATCGACTTAATGAAGACTTACAACCAGAGGAATTGTTACAGGCTTCTCATAGAGCAATGTATAAAGCAAAAGTATCGGGCAAAAACAAACATGAAATTCTAGTTTTTGCCACCAAAATGCACGAACAGGCATTAAAACAACTGCAATTAGAAGCTGATTTAAACCAAGCTATTAGGGATCAAGAGTTTAAACTCTATTATCAACCGATAGTTTGTCTCAAGACTGGGGAAATCATGGGGTTCGAGGCATTAGTACGCTGGCAATCACCGACTCGCGGGTTCGTGTCTCCTGGTGCATTTATTCCGATTGCCGAAGAAACAGGTCTAATTGTCCCCATGGGAGAATGGATTTTAACTACCGCCTGTCGTCAAATGCAAGAATGGCGCGAACAATTCCCCGTTGCCGAATCGATCATGATCAGCGTTAATCTTTCCAGTAGACAGTTTGCTCAATCTAATCTCATTGCCCAAATTCAGGAAACATTAAGCACGACAGGATTGGATGCGGCTAATCTTAAGCTAGAGATTACTGAAAGTATGGTGATGGATGATCTCGAAAATACCATTATGCTTCTCAATCAACTAAAAGAATTAAATATCAAAATCAGCATGGACGATTTTGGTACGGGTTTTTCTTCCTTCAGCTATCTTCATCGTTTTCCCATTGATACTTTAAAAGTTGATCGCTCTTTTGTGAACAATATGAGTCAGGGGACTAAAAATAGAGAGATTGTTAATACTATAATTATCCTGGCTCACAGGTTGGGCATGGATGTTATTGCCGAAGGAGTCGAAACCGAGGCAGAGTTGTCAATTCTACAAGAATTTAACAGTGAATATGGTCAAGGTTATTTCTTTGCCAAGCCTCTATCAAAAGATGATGCCACAGATTTGTTGCGTCAGAATAAAAAATGGTCAACTGGAATTGATAACTAATTACTGCCGATCTCAATCAATGAGAAAAGACAATTCGCCTCTATTCATAGAGTTTTTCTGATTAGACATCTCCAGAAATTAGATGTTAAAAACAAATAGTATAGCTTTTCAATGGTTTCAGGTTAATCATTGGAGATGTCTATTAAAGTGGGGTAACTTTTAGTAAACCCTTTACTCTGTTTTGTTTTCCAGCTTTAGTTCTGTACTGAGATTAGAACTAGATGAATCGATACTGTCTTTTTGGGACTCATTACTCGTAGAAGTCTGACCACTTACTAAAGCAACAATATCTTCTTGTAGTTGATTGATCGCTCCTACTTCAGTAATCAACTCTGCAACAGTAGAGCTTCTTTGACCGGCTAAGGTCATTTTGCCACTATAGACAAAAGTATGAGCAGTTCGCTCTGGAAAAGGATTAATTTGTTCAATATATTGGCTGATATTCTCGGCAGCAGCCAAATAATCTGCTGAAGCAAAAAACTTTTCTTTTGCCAAACTATTAGAGAAAGCAATTTCCCAAGCAGCCTGATATTGCTTTTCTAAAGGCTCTGAATGTGCCACTATACCAGCTTCTGGACGAGAATTGTCTACTTCTTCAAATAGGTGCAAGCGAAATTTCAACACAGAATTATTCAAAATAATTGCTGGAGCAAAATACTCACTCAAATAGGTACGAAAATCCCTAAGGCTAACACGCTGGTTCTTTTTGAGCATCACATGCATTTTAAGACAATCAATTTTGCCGTTAGGATCTCCAGTAGTCAGACGATCTAGATAAGTTTTGGAATTATTCGGGCTTGTATTATAACCAATAGCTTTATTGAATAAGTTGCGTTCATCATTCATTAAGATAGCTGCCGCTTGAAACCAATTTTGACGCTCTTGTTCGCTAGTAAAAGTCAATTCAGCAATGCCGTCAAACTGATCCTCTGGAGAAAGATTGTATTCAATACCCTCATGAATCGCCCACAAATCGTTTTGACTATGTTCTAGATGAAATTGCCAATATTGATATTGACCTGGTAAACGAGCACAAACTGGCCCATGAACATTTTTCCAGTAGTCACTAAAAAGTTGACGAGATATTCCTGAACGTTTTTTGAGTAAAACATAGAATGCTGTTGTCCCTTTGCGGTCTCGAATCGCATAGTTGAACATCGGAGTAGCTGAAAGCATAGTTGAACACCATTTATATATTTGTTCGATTGGAAAATCTAGCTAGATTAACTTGTGTCTAGTTTGATTTTGGTCGTTATTTAAGTGGAACTTAGAGATTTGAGCAATCTAGCAGGAGCAAATACATCGCGATAAAAAGTCAGCTGTTCGGTTTTGAGGTAACATGCCCCTCTATGTCCACGACGCACCCATGTAACATTTCCCTTGGCGGTTGTTTCGTAAGTCTGATCGTCTAAACAGTTCCATTCAAAATAGACGAATTCGCCATGAAACATCACAATAGGCCAGACCATAGTTACCCCTGGTTGAGCAATCAAGGCCCACCAATGTTTCTCTCGTTCTTTTTGTTGTTCTAAGCCATGATAAGGGCCATCTTGGCATAAATAAACTAGATCGTCGCGATATTCGCCAGTCAGAATATCACCTCTGCCCTGCCTTAATGCTTCGCAGTGTGTCGGCCACCACTCTCGATTTTCTTGTTCTATTTGTTCGACTGTATAGTCAGAATTAATAGAGGGTAATATCTCCTGTTTCATGGCGACAAGGGCTTCAGCTCGTTCGATTAATCCCTGAGCCATATCAACTGTAATCTGTCCTGGTTTAGAATAATCTGCTATTAAATCCTGGTAATAGTTAGCTCTTATTGCCGTCTGAGTTGGATTATTAGAGATTGGATGATTAGAATCTAATCTTTCTGGTTTGACAATAGTATTTTGTGGTTTATACATAAGGGGAAAAAACTAGTTATTGGACTCATTAATTAAGCAAAAGTCAATGCTGAGCAAACTTAAGACTTAATTGGCGGATACTGTTGGAGAATGTTCGGATTGAGAACTGAAAATCTCGTTAAGGGTTCCGAAACAGCCTGCTGCTTTGTTGAAGCCGGCATAAATGCACATAAATAATAAAAGTTCTTCAATTTCTGCGCGAGTTGCTCCTTGTTTCAAAGCCATTTGTACGTGTGCCCCAAAAGGATTGCCTGTACCTGTATGATCTTGATTGACAACATCGACAGCGATCGTAATTAAAGCTTTTGTTTTTTGATCGATTAGCGGTAAGCCCCAGACTTCACCAGCTACTCGCGTAACCAAGTCACCGAACTTAGGATTAATTTCTGCTAATCCCTTTTGGAGATTATAGTCATCTAAGACTGCATTTTGATACGACATTTTGCTAATTGTTAAAGAACTTAAAAAATTGAAAGAAAAGCCTTGATAGATACTAAGTAATTCTAGTTTTGTATATTCAAGCATTACTTATAATCATCAGTTAAATTTCAAATGACAATTCAAAAATTTACAATCAAATTGTCAATAAAATATGTTGTAACCAAGAAAAGTCTCACTTTTCATATACTAAATAACATACTTATTAATCAGAAGATAAATAGAAAATTAAGAATCTATTGTTATTCTGAAATTTGTCAATCTCTAAAGGCTAATTCTACTAATACTTCTTAATATCGCCAGATTTTCTCTAGTAATAAGGAAGCTTGTTGTCTGTTTGACTAGAGAGAATATTTATTCCTTGAAACTCTTCCCATCATGTTTGACAAGCACTCTATTTGCCAGGTTAAATTAAGAAGTTAACTAAAAACTTAAGCATTTTCATAACATAGCAAATCTAGATAAATTGTCTAGAAACCAATTGAAGGACTACTTTATCCCTGATATTAATTGAATTTTAGGCAACAGCCACAAGTTAGATCGCCTGTGGAGCTAATGTGTTAGGCTCTCAGCTATTGATTAGTTAACTTTAGGATTTTAAAGCTTATTTTATATTTTTGGATGTTCTCGCTGTTTTAAGTAAATCAACTTACATAAAGCTATAAAACCCGTATAATATAATACAAAAAATAGTGTTTTAAGATTTTTTTTGCTTTAATATTTTTCGTGCAAATAATCCCAGCCATAGCAAAAAAAGCCTTGGCTTCTTCTCGCAAGATGATGATGGTATTGGGTTTTGCTATATTCTCGAAATCAAATGCTCCACTGTCTAACTCGACGGAAATAAGTTAGGCAGTCAGCTAACTTATTAAACTTAACTGGAAAAAGCTTAATTGAGGCGTAATCATAAAAGGAGTTAATAGTTAAACTAAATACGATTCAGAACGTAGTTGATATTTGGAACATCTGAATCAGCCGTATTTCTTACTTAGTTTTGCCGACATAACTAACACGTCCTAGCTTCAGGAATGATGTCATTAATAATTAGCTCTAAGTTGTGACAATAGCCTAATTATAAAAATCTTTTCTAGAGACTATTTTATATATAGGTATTGCTTTGAGCTAACTATTTATTAGATTTTTTGACATCCAATTTAATTATTTCAAGTTTGTTAAATACTGTAGGAGTCAAGCTCGATATGAAAATACAAAATACCACAAATAAAGGAAAAATTGGTGTACTTATTGAAGAACACTTTGATGAAACTGAATTCCGTAAATTTAACGAGCTTTTTCCAGCTAATAACTATGAAGTCGAATATATTTCACATTTGTGGAATCAAGAACAGGCGACTTATAAAAGCAATGACTTAAGTGAAGAAGTAACAGTTACGAAGGAACTCAATGAAGTTGAACCCACCGATTATGAAGGCATTATATTAATTGGTGCCTACGCTATGGATCGTCTTCGGTACGAGTTAAATCCGCTTCCTGGTCAACCAAATCAAGCTCCTGCGGTTAAATTTCTGCGCCAAGCTGTAGCAGCGATGGATGCCAACAAATTAAAAATTGGCACAGTTTGTCATAGTTTGTGGCTGTTTTGTGCAGCACCAGAATTATTAGCCAATCGTCAAGTAACCTGTGCTCATAACTTGATTCAGGATGTGCAAAATGCAGGGGGGGTTGTCATATTTGGTGAGGATGGAACTAAAACTTTTCATGTAGATGGCAATTTAATTACAGGCAAACATCCAGATTCAGTAGAAGAATTTATCAAAGTGTTTATTCAAGAATTGGGTTCGGCAAAACTGCAAACAGTAGGCGGATAGTAAACAGCCAATTCATTACATTGAACTTATTTCGAGGAATAATAAACGGATGTTCACGACACAAACAACACAGCAAATTAAATCGGCAGCCAGTCAATTGACTGAACCAGGACGTACTCATCCCTTGGGTGCCACACCAAATAAACAAGGAGTTAACTTTTCGCTCTTTTCTGAGCATGCCACCTCAGTAGAGTTATTAATCTTTAATCGCCCTAGCGATCTGTATCCAAGTCAGATTATAGAGTTAGAGCCTAAAACCAACAAAACGTTTCATTTTTGGCATATATATGTCAAAGGATTAAAGCCAGGTACAGGCTATGCTTACCGTGTGGATGGTCCTCAAGATTTACATGGTTCGGGACATCGCTTCAACAAAAACAAAGTTTTGCTCGACCCCTATTCTAAAAGCAACTGTCATAAACTGTGGAACAGACTGGATGCTTTAGGAACTAAAGATAATTTAACTACTTCCATGCGTAGCGTAGTGGTGGATATTGATGATTATGACTGGGAAGGCGATCGCCCACTAGGAAAGCCAATCAGTTCCTCAATTATCTATGAAATGCATGTTGGTGGCTTTACTAAATCTGCTTCTTCTAACTGCAAATATCCTGGTACTTTTGCTGGTGTGATCGAAAAGATACCTTATCTTCAAGAATTAGGCGTTACCGCAGTTGAACTTTTACCGATCTTTGATTTTGACGAAAAAGAAATCCTGCGGGAAGTTGATGGTAAATCATTGACTAACTATTGGGGATACGATCCTCACAGCTTTTTTGCCCCTGAAATTTCCTACTGTTACTCGCCACAAGAAAAAAGTCCGATTCGGGAGTTTCGGGATATGGTCAAGGCTTTGCACAAAGCGGGAATTGAAGTGATTCTAGACGTAGTTTTTAATCACACCAGTGAAGGGCAACATCAAGGCCCAACCATCAATTTTAAAGCCATAGACAATAGTATTTACTATCATCTAGTTTCCTTTGATAAGCAGTATTACATGGACTATAGCGGCTGTGGTAATACAGTTAATTGCAACCATCCCATGGTGGATAAGTTGATTCTCGAATGTCTAGAGTATTGGGTCAGAGAGATGCACGTTGACGGCTTTCGCTTTGATGAAGGCTCGATTCTGGCTCGTGGCTTAGATGGTAAACCAATGGAGAATCCTCCAGTACTCTGGCACATTGAAACTTCTGGAACTCTGGCAGATACTAAAATAATTGCTGAAGCCTGGGATGCTGGAGGACTATATCAAATTGGTTATTTTCCTGGATATCGCTATGCTGAATGGAATGGACGCTATCGAGATGATGTCCGCAAATTTATCAAAGGTGATCCCGGCATGGCAGGAGCGATGGCTACTCGCTTAGGAGGAAGTGCCGATCTTTACGAAGAGAATGGACGTGCGCCCATTAACAGCATCAACTTTATTACCTGTCATGACGGATTTACCCTCAAAGACTTGGTTTCATATAACTATAAACACAATGAAGCTAACGGGGAAGGTAATCGAGATGGCATTGAAGAGAATTTAAGCTGGAACTGTGGCGTAGAGGGGGAAACAGACGATCCAGAAGTGCTAGCATTGAGAAACCGCCAAATCAAGAATTTTGCGGCAATTCTGTTACTTTCCCAAGGTGTTCCCATGATTTTGGGTGGAGACGAATTTGGACGCACCCAAAAGGGTAATAACAATGGCTATTGTCAGGACAATGAAATTAATTGGTTTGACTGGAATTTAATCGAGCAGAATGGGGAAATATTCAGATTTTTTAAATCAATGATTGCCTTCCGTAAACGCTATGGAGGTTTATGCCGTCGCGGTTTTTTCAATGGTGAGACTAACGAGCGTGGTTTAGCAGATATCTCCTGGCACGGTTGCCAACTATATGAGCCTGGTTGGGATAATGCCGATTCTCGGGTTCTCGCCTATACCTTGGCTGGCTTTGAGGGAGCAGCCGATGTTCAGGTCATGTTCAATATGCATTGGGAAAGTTTAGAATTTGAAATCCCCACCCTCTCAGACAGAAATTGGTTCAAGGTGGTAGACACAGCTCAAAAGTCTCCCCTAGATATTTTAGAACCCTGTCAAGAAGTATTGATTCCAGACAATCACTATCTCGTTGGCGATCGCAGTATTGTCGTTCTCATTTCTCAATAAATCTACTAGCTTCATATTCCTTTAACTGAGAAAATAACATGAACAATCTTGATTTTTGCCTTTCGGATCTAATTGCGGGATATGTTACCGATTTCAACCCCCAGCAAGGGGATTTTGGCACCTTTAATCTGCGGACTTCAGATGATAGAAACTTCGAGATAGCATTAACCTCGATGACCTATGCTCAGTTGATCCGAAATTTGGGAGAGCCTTATTATGACTGCACTTTCCAAATGAAATCAATGCTTACTCCAGGGCGTTATTTATTCGTCTATGGCATTTTCTACCCCGACACAGATTGTATCCAGTTTGAAGCTAAACAAATTGTGTTCGTTGGGCGCTCAGAAAGTGAATATTCATTTGAAAAGTCCGATTGGTGGATTAAGCAAATTCAGCAATTAGCTGATTTTTATCTAAAATCTCAGTTTGGTGATGGTCACATAGACTATGGCAATTACCGAACTAATATTAGCTTAGTCGGGGCCAAGGATGGCTCAATACGCCAGGAAACTGATACGATTTCACGTTTGGTTTATGGCTTCAGTGTTGCCTATATGGTAACTGGGGAAGACCGTTATCTGGAGGCGGCGGAAAAAGGAACAGAGTATTTGCATGACAACATGCGCTTCTTAGACGAGAGTGACGAAATTTGTTACTGGTATCATGCCGTAGATGTTAGACCAGATGGCAGTATGCAAAAAGTATTCGCCTCTGAATTTGGCGATGATTATGACGCGATTCCTACCTACGAGCAAATCTATGCTTTAGCAGGCCCTACTCAAACTTATCGTTTAACTGGCGACCCTCAGATCCTCAGAGATATTGAATTAACGATCAATCTCTTCAACCACTATTTTAAAGATGAAACGGAAAAAGGAGGCTTTTTCTCTCATATCGACCCGATTACTTTAAAACCACAATGTCCTACTCTGGGTGCAAATAGAGCTAAAAAGAACTGGAACTCAGTTGGAGATCATGCTCCAGCTTATTTGATCAATTTATTTCTCGCCACTGAATCTGAAGAATACGCTGATTTCTTAGAGTATACTTTCGATACGATTGAAAAGTACTTCCCCGACTTTGAAAATAGTCCTTTTGTTCAGGAACGTTTTAATGAAGACTGGAGTCCTGATCAAACTTGGGGCTGGCAACAAGACCGCGCTGTGGTGGGTCATAATCTCAAAATTGCCTGGAACATCATGCGCATGCACCATTTGAAACCGAAAGAGAAGTATGTAAAACTGGCAGAAAAGATTGCAGCAATTATGCCCACAGTCGGTAGCGATCGCCAAAGAGGCGGTTGGTACGATGTGGTGGAACGCAACCTTAAACCAGGAGAAAAACAACATCGTCTTGTCTGGCATGATCGTAAAGCTTGGTGGCAGCAGGAACAATCAATCTTAGCTTATCTGATTTTGGCAGGTTCTCTCAACAATCCTGAATACCATAAACTAGCCCGAGAATCAGCAGCATTTTATAACGCCTGGTTCTTAGATACGGAAGATGGAGGCGTTTACTTTAACGTTCTAGCTAATGGCATCCCTTATTTATCGGCAGGTAATGAACGAGGAAAAGGTTCTCATTCGATGAGTGGCTATCATTCATTTGAGTTAGCTTATTTGGCTACAGTTTATACCAATCTTCTGATTACCAAAAAGCCGATGGATTTATACTTTAAACCTAAGCCTGGCGGTTTTAAAGATAATATTTTGAGGGTACAGCCCGATATTTTACCCCCTGGTAGTATTCGGATTGGTAATGTTTGGCTCAATGAGCAACCCTACGCTGATTTCGATGCTGAAAGATTAACTATTAATCTACCATCAGACCTCGATGAAATGAAGTTTAAGGTTCGGGTTGTGCCTACGGCGGTCTTCTTCGATGCCCACCTTTTCGAGATTACTGAAGACACTGCCAAAATAGCTTTAAGAGGAGTCCTAGATTCTAGCACTATTTGGAATTTTCAAGAAGTTTTTAAACAGGCAACAATGCAGCCAATTAAAAATCTTGTTTTGGAAATGAACGATCTGCAAAAAATATCAAGTGGAGGTGTGAGGGCAATTGCTTTCAATAAGCAAAAACTCAAAAGTGATGTCAATATTTATTTGGTTCAACCAACACCTGAAGTGAAAAAATTTGTAGAAATGAGTTCATTTTGTGAAGACATCCAGATTGTAGATAACTACGATTATAGTAGAATGGCTACTGTATAACTATTCAGAAAAATCAATAGTTGTCTGTCAATTATAGCCGTACAAAGTTATGTTAGGACAAGTTTATTGAATTGTTCGTAAGTAATAAGTAATGAGTAATAAGTGTCCTAACCAAAATACGTAGT
>CBDUCX010000143.1:0-13041 GCA_965365755.1 uncultured Pleurocapsa sp. | reverse complement strand
TGCAATGTTATTTCCTTGGATCAAAAGCTTCATATTCGCTACTCCATAATATACAGTTTTAAAGCTAAATAGAAAGTAAATACACTACTACTACGAAATTGTAGTAATAAGCCCAAATCTCTTGAATTAGAAAAGCTTGCTACTTAAAAACAATAGGTAGCATTTGTTACTTTTTTAAATTCAAAATAATTGTTCTGTATAGTCGTAAATCTCGAATTCTATAAACACCAACTATACTTTAAGATAACTATCTGACAATTATCACGGACATCCAAAACACTCTTTTTGAACTTGACAATTAAGAAACCAATCGAGTTCTCAGATGGAGATTTGACTTGCTTAAATTTCAACCCTGCTAATTTATATTTTAGTATTTGAGACTGTTCGCAGTTTCGGTTTGTACTTGGCAATTTTCTCAAGCAATGCTTTTTTTCTAATAACTTTATACCTAAAATACTAACACTTTGTATCCGACAAAACATCAAAGCATCTGTTTTTTTTCATGTTATGTTACATTGATTGACATTTATTTAAATAGGCTAGCAATATGCCACAAAATAAAAGACAGTGTATATTAAACAATCAACACATAGTGCCCTATAGTACAGCTTGGTCATATCAGCGATCGCTTGTAGCAGAAAGAATTAAGAATCCTGATTTAGATGATATTTTACTATTGTTAGAGCATCCTCCTGTTTACACATTAGGGACTGGTTCAAGTCTGGATTTTGTGAAATTTGATCCCCAAGGGGGGGAATTTGAAATTCATCGCATCGAACGAGGTGGGGAAGTAACCTATCACTGTCCTGGTCAATTGGTCGGCTACCCCATTATCAATCTACGTTACTATCAGCAGGATTTGCACTGGTATTTAAGACAATTAGAAGCGGTAATTATTAATGCTGTAGCTAGCTACGGTTTGCCAGCCTATCGTGTTCCTGATTTTACAGGGGTTTGGCTAGAAGGAAAAAAAATTGCGGCGGTTGGCATTAAAGTCCGTCGCTGGATTACGATGCACGGTTTTGCTTTAAATGTTTGTCCCGACATGAGTGGATTTAAACGTATTATTCCTTGCGGGATTGCGGATAAGCCTGTTGGCAGTTTAGCAGAGTTCATTCCTAACCTTACCGTAGAGAAATTACGTCGGGAGGTAGCACAAGCTTTCTCTGAAGTCTTTCAAGTGGAATTGGTTGAATCGTAAGCTAGAGATGAAGTTAAATAGTTGAGACTCTTATTTTTTATTGGTCATTGATTACACTACAACACTGGTTATGAATAACTCATCTCTCAAGTCCATCGATAGTTACCATTGGAGAAATATTCGTCTAGTCGCCACAGATCTTGATGGTACCTTAACTCAGAGAGAGAGGTTTGACTCTAAATTATTTCAGGCATTTACTAAATTGTCTGTTGCGGGAATAAATGTCTTAATTACGACGGGTAGATCGGCGGGATGGGTTCAAGCGATCGCCAATTATTTGCCAGTGGTGGGGGCGATCGCCGAAAATGGTGGTTTACTCTATTGGAATCACGATCCCCAGCCAGACTTAATCAGTATCAGTGAGATTGATATTGAGCAACATCGGCAGCAATTAAAAAAGGTATTTAAATTACTGCAAACTAAGTTTCCGCAAATCAGAGAGTCCTTAGATAATCGCTTTCGCCTTACTGACTGGACATTTGACGTAGAAAATTTGAGTCCTACGGAATTAGAACAAATTGATTATGTTTGCCAGTCTGAAGGTTATGGTTTCACTTATAGTTCGATCCAATGTCATATCAAAACGACGTATCAAGATAAAGCCTATGGTTTAAATAAAGTTATCCCACAATATTTTCCTGATTTAAAACCATCAGAAATTTTGACTATTGGGGATAGCCCTAATGATGAATCGATGTTTAATCAAGAGGAGTTTCCTTTATCTGTGGGAGTAGCTAATGTGAGCCAATATGGCGATCGCTTGAAGTATTTACCTGCTTATGTAACTAATAAATCTGAAGGGGAAGGATTTTGTGAGTTAGCAGATTTAATTGTTCAACAAAGCCTCAACAAGTAATTAGTTTAACTATTAATATCAACAAAATTAAAAATCAGAAGCCTAAAAGCTACAAACTAGTAAATTAGAGGATCGCTAATTCACATCAAGCGTATTATATAAGCATGACTTTATATAACTCTATTGGCAAAGATTATAATCAGACTCGTCAGCCAGACTATAGAATTGTTAAGCAGTTAATTAGCTTGCTGGACTTACCCCAGGGAAGCACTATTGCTGATGTTGGTGCAGGGACAGGGAACTATAGTAATGCGATCGCCGATCAAGGATATCAGGTAATTGCGATCGAACCTTCTCAAGTGATGCAAAGTCAGGGAAAATACCATCCTCAAGTTAGTTGGGTAACCTCTGCTGCGGAACAAATTCCTCTACCCAATGATGCCGTAGATGCTGCGGTGGTGATCTTAGCATTGCATCACTTTGAGAATATTAAGGAGGGAATTAGAGAAATTGCTCGCATTTGCCAAACAGGTAAGATCGCAATCTTTGCTTTTGAACAAAGTAAGATTCCTGATTTTTGGTTAACTGATTATTTTCCTTATTTCATCTACGATACGTTAAATACTTTTCCTGGAACTCAAGAGATAGCTCAGACTATTTCCCAAATTACCCAAAAAGAAGTAGAAATCATCCCTTTTTGGTTGCCTCCTAATTTAAGCGATTTATTTGCAGCATCTGGCTGGTGTAAGCCTGAAATTTATCTAGATCCTCAAGTACGCAATGGTATTTCAACTTTTGCTAAAATACCTTCAGATGAGTTAGAGCAAGGGATAAGTCGGTTAGCCGCCGATATTAATCATGGTATTTGGTTGAAGAAATATGAACATCTTTTAAAACAAGAAAATTATGATGCTGGCTATCGTATTTTAGTTACTAAATAAGTCTAATAAGTCTCAGAAAGTATAGTAAAAATTCGTTTAACGATGGATTCCAATTTATAAAATCTTTTTTCTAATTTAGAATAATTCTATGATAATTAATTGCGTATTAAATATTTGTGTACCTTCATGAAAGGTAAAATAATCCACAAAAAATATGATATTTTACAAACTCTAGGGCAAAATGCCTTTTGCGAGACTTTTTTAGCCAAAGAAAAAAGCTGGTTTTTCCGCCGTCGCTGTATTGTTAAAAAATTTCGACCGATATTAGGTAATCCCCAAGCAGAGCAAATTAGAAACTTATTATATCAGGAAGCAAAAGTACTGAAAAGACTCAAGGGAAACAATCGGCAAATTCCTCGAATCTATGAGTATTTTATGGACGGAGAGGACTTTTACCTAGTTCGAGAGTGGATTGATGGTTTGACTTTAAAGCAAAAAGTACAGCAGCAAGGAAAATTGCCAGAGGCAGAGGTGGAGCAAATATTAGACAGTATTTTATCTTGTTTAAAATATATTCATAGCCATGGCATTGTTTATCGACAGCTAAAACCAAGCAGCATCATATTACGCCAATCTCGCCAAGGTTATTTGCCCGTACCAATTTATTTTGGTGGAGTAAAAGAATTAGAAAAAAAAATAACTCAACCTCATCTAGGTAATTTAGTCCTTGCTAGCCAACAGGAATATATTCCACCAGAGCAAGAACAAGGAAAATCAGTTTATGCTAGTGATCTCTATAGTTTGGGCTTAATTGCTATTTATTTACTGACAGGTAAAACTCCAGCAGAATTACCTGTTGATCCCCAAACTCAGAGACTGTTATGGCATGAGGAAATATCTGACCGCAGAAATCATTTGATTCGAGTTATTGATCGTGCTGTACGTCCTAATATTAGCGACCGTTTTACATCGGCGGAAGCCATGCTTAAGGCGCTACGTTCTCCCTTGGTTAGCATCTCTCTGCCCATAGTCAATAATCCTCCCCGAAAGTCCTATTGGACTCCAGAAGTAAAGATATTTTTGGCTTTATCTTCCTTTGGTGTAGGGGTAATCGGGATCGCTTTTTTGCTGTTAAATGTTGATTTTACGCAATTGACCAAAAAAGAAGTGGATCAACCAGCAGAAGAGGAATCAGCCAGGGTATACCAAGAAACTCTGATCTCCCCCAACCCTGAGTTATTACCGGGTAAAAGCTCCATTGATACTTCCAGAATCCTCCCTTCTCCTATTGGTAATTCGCGATCGCAAATTGCCGACTTCCTGGGAGAACCCACTTGGGAAAAGCCAGGCTATTGGCAGAATAGTAAAGCACTTTTGTATCGTGATGTCGTACCTAATCAGCTTGCTTTGGGTTATTTAACCGATATCGAAACCAACAACATTCGTCAAGCGGAGATCACCTTTGCTGGTTCAGTTGATTTATTATCAATTAAACAGGCAGCTAAACAGCTATTGCAAGAACAATATTCAGCAGAAATAGATCACTATATTAATCAGATATATTTTAAGACAAGTGACATTCAGGAATTTAGGGTGGGTAACTTAAAAGGGGTAATTCAGCGCAATCCTCAAGAGCATATTTACCTGGCGATTTGGGACAGTGAGTTCCATTGAGATAGCTGTACAAAGGTGGGTAGTGGGTAGTATTCCTGGCATAAATCCCTAATACTACTACTTGGTCAGTTAACAGTTATCAGTATCTAGTATTGCCAGGAAGGCATCCTTTGCCGCAGCTTGTTCCGAGGCTTTTTTGGAACGACCATAACCTTTGCCCAGGTAACGCTCTTTGAGCCAAACTTCTGCTACGAAGCGATTTTCTGGCTGAGAAGACTTAGGTGACTTAGATGACTCTAGTTGTTTATTTTCACTTACTTGATACTGGGGTAAGATTTTGTATTTTCTCTGAGTCCATTCTTGGAGAGCATCTTTATAATTAAAGCGAGCAGGATCTTTCAGTACTTCTGCGGCTCTAGTGGTTAATGGCCGATCCAACCAAGGACGAATCAAATCCATGTTGTGGGTGCTCAGGTATAGCGCCCCTAAAACTGCTTCAAAAGCATCAGCTAGCCAAGATTGTCTACCTGCGGGGTTGCCCGTAGCATTGCCGCCAATCTGGAGATAAGGTTCAATGCCAAAACTTTCAGCTAACTCGGCTAAAACGCGATCGCTGACTAGAATGGAACGAATAGCAGCAAACTCCCCCACTGGCTCTTGAGGATAAATCTCTAGCAATAATTCGGCAGTTATTAATCGCACCACCGAATCGCCAACAAACTCCAACTGCTCATAATTGTGGGTACTAGAAATACTGGGGTGAGTCAATGCCAAATCGAGTAAAGACCAGTTAACTGGTGCAGTGCCAGGCAAACCTAACTTTTGAATTAATAATTTTAATTGTTTTTGTCGTCTAGGGTCTTCAAACATTTAGCTCTGGGCAAGATAAAATTGAAAGAGTTAGAACGTAAGCCGGATTCTGTTCTCAAACCAAAACAACTTTGACTTGAGGGCGGTTATCTATCTAGGATGTCTGTTACCAAACACCTCATGCGGTTCTCCTTAAATCGGGATCGGAAAAAGACCAACCATAATCCCTCCGACCTTGCTCCCCACCGGGGTTTACCGAGCCAGTACCTCTCGATACTGCTGGTGCGCTCTTACCGCACCTTTGCACCCTTACCTAATCCAATTATCAGTTTTCAATTCCCAGTTATTAAGTTTGCACTGTTAACTGTTAACTGTTGACTGTTGACTGAAAAAGGCGGTATTTTTCTGTGGCACTATCCTCGCGATCGCTCGCACTGGGAATTACCCAGCAAGTCTGGTCTTTCGGGAGTCCGGACTTTCCTCAAATCTGCCTCCAAGGACAGATCTGTAACCACCTCGCTAACTCTTTCATTTATCTAGTCTATTATTGATTGATATAGGATTTCAAATTATTTTAGTTAGGTTAGTTGTTATTTGAATATTGAAAATCGACAATCCATGATTAACTACTAAAATTTATTGGTGATCCTTAGGCTATGCGGAGCGTAATCGCCTTTCCATTTCTAACCTCATACTTACATATTCTAAATTTCTAATTTCAACATTATCTAAAATCAAGTAAGACAACTTATTAAAATCATGACTAAAGAATCTGAAATTACCCCGTTTTCTGGTAACCCCAACTCTGCTTCTCCACCTCTATCAAAATCTGCTCGGATACGTCGAGTAGCTACGGCTCTTAAATGGGCTGGTTTAGCTGGATTTTGGTCTCAGTTGGTCTTGGGAGTTGTATCGACAGTTACCCTAGCTTTGGCTATCGTAAATAAAACAGAAAGAAGCAGTCCTGGCATTGGATTTAGCTTATTTTGCGCTGTTTGTGGATTAATTTGCCTAGTTGTCGGAATATGTATTGCTTTTCGCTACGGCAAAATGGCAGATAAATTTGCTAGACCTAATACCTCTCCACCCAAGAAGTCTACCACTATTAAAATGGTTCAAATTGCCATTATCACTAGCATTGCTGGCACGATAATTACTATTTTGAGTGGACAAACGATTACGGGAATAGTTCTCTCCAAAACTTTAGCTTTTGATCCTGCCAAAGTTTTCAATAATCAAAGCACCACTGAGTTTGTTAATTCTCTAGACGTATTTATTATTCAAGCATGCTTCAGCATTGTTTTGGCTCATTCTGCTGGACTAATAAGTTCTCTATGGATTTACAGCCGTATTGATAAGTAGTCGGTCAAGGAACAATCAAAAATCAACAGTTAGAAATCAGTGTTTAACGAATTTTAATTCGTAATGTTGGAGATAGAAAATTTACCATTTTCCCTTTTCCCAGTCTCAACAGATTAATCTGTTTCTTAGGAGTAATTAATAATGCAACGTACTCGCCTCAATACCCTGGTAGAGATTACTGGCGATCGCCTTGAACTATTATTCCGCAATCCTTGGCGACGTATTTCTTTAAACCTGATTAGTATTTTGCTGGGATTCTTTATGGGTTCAGCAATTGTCACTACTGCTGGACAGCGTGCAGTCTGGGATATTCCCGCAGCAGCTATTTTGTTTGCCTTTACAGAGTTAATTAGCAGGTTGGTCTATGCCCGTCCTAGTCGCCAAAGACAAGATTCTTTACCTACAAGGCGATCGCTCTATGTTGAGGTGCTGAATTTATTTAAAATTGGTTTGATCTATAGTCTATTTTTAGAAGCTTTCAAGTTAGGCTCTTAACAGTCAACAGAATATGAATCAGGAGAATCCCCAATAATTTGAATTAAGCCACATCAGAAAGTAAAACTGCACCAATGATAGAGCGATCGCGTTTTGCAGGTAATGCGCTCGGAACGAGTAATCAGTTTCAAACCTCTATCATAAAGTTGCTCAAACAAAGCCTGAGAAACCTTACATCGATGGCGATCAGTTAACCACTCAATTAAAAATCATGGAAACTATGTTTACTGCTAGTTGGAATACTCACGTTACCGTCGGTACACTAAACAAAGATCAAGTTAAACGCAAGTTTGGTAAATTAATTATTGGTAAAACAACTGGTTATGCTGCTAGATGGCTTTACTGATTACTTATGAGAAACTGTCTTAACGATGAACAGTGAAGATTTTTTACAGCAAGGCATTACTCAAGCTAAACAGGGTGACTATGAGACTGCCATTGAATCGTTTAATAAAGCGATCGCAGCTAATCTCGATTTTGCTGAAGCTTACTATCATCGAGGATTAGCCTACTATGATTCTGGTAAAATTGAACAGGCGATCGCTGATTATAACCAAAGTCTTAATCTAGATGGGAACCAGGTAAAGGTCTATCTCAGTCGCGCCACGGCTTTTTTAGCTCTAGATCAGATTCAAAGCAGTATTATCGATCTACAAATTGTCTTGAGCCTCGATCCAAACTGTGACAAAGCCTATAAATTGCGGGGCACTATCTGCATTAGACTTAAGGAATATGATCAGGCGATCGATTATCTCAAGCAAGCGGGCAAGATATATCTGGAGCGTCAAGATAAAGAAAGCTGTCGCTTTTGTATTGCTCGTATTCGCCAAATCGAACAGCAAAAAATTGCCGAACAGGGAGGATTAACCAATCAGGTTTTTCTGCAACAGATTCAGCAAAAGCTAAGTAAAGGTAATTTAGGTGAAGCTTTTCGAGATTGTAACTGGTTGTTGCAACTCGATCCCTATGATGCCGAAGCTTATAAGTGTCGTGGAAATATTGGCATGGAATTAGGAGAATACAATCAGGCAAGACAAGATCTGCGTCAGGCGGCAAAATGCTTTCGCACTCAAGGAAACATAGCTGAATCTGAAAGATTGGAATTACGTTGTTTAGAATTGCAGCTAAATCATGTCTATCAAGAAATTCCGACCAGAGAAGTTGCTCGTTTAAGACGTACTTCCTATCCTCAAAATTTACTTCAGAATCGACTATATAGCTTAGTGGGTAATTGGAACATTGCCCAAAGTTTAGTAGAAAGGTTGATTCAGTTATACCCTAGTAAACCCGAAGCTTGGTACTGGCAAAAAGCGATTGACGATATTGAGCGCGATCGCTTTTGACTCAATCTGAGCAAGATTAAATTATTGAAAGCGATCGCAAATATCTTGATATTTTGTGTGGTGTTCGGCACTATTGGTTACTATTTCTAACCTTAACCTCGTGTTACCTATCGAGGAAAGTTGAGCAATAGCTTCTAATAACTCTTGGGCTGTTGACAATTCGAGAAAGCTGCTTTTAGTAATGTTGAGGTTTTCAGTATCACCTAGATCTTCGTATTTAAAACCGTTGACCTTCTCTTCTGCGATAATAACCTCTGTTAATAATTCGGGATTTTTGCCAATTCTTTCGACGATTAATTTCTCTCGTCTAATAGGTATTTTAACCATCCGCGTTTCAACTTGTTTACGAACGATAACCTCTCCAACTTTCACCTTGCGACGAGCAACTTGTAATTTTTCTTCTAGTAGAGGTATCTGAAAGACTTCTGATGAAGTAGATTGTTGCTGATTATCATCTTTATTATTATTTGTAGAATTCATCTCATAACCATGATATAAATTATGCAACCCTGTAGAAACAACATGATTATGGTTCCTACAGGTTGAGTAAGTAAGAAAAAACTAATTTATGGAACGTTGGTGAATAAAGGTATGATTTCTTAAGTTTTTACTATTGCACCATTACTTTGCTTCTATCAGAAGAACTTTGTAGGTCATACAATAAATTACCAACCTTACTTATTGATTAACGATTCGTCATCGGTTTCAATATCTAATTCTTCACGACGGATCGTTTCTCTAGCAGATACCGTATCTTTTTCCACTTCTTTGCGAACGCTGACTTCTTCTCTTACAAAAGCCTGTTTTTCGATGTCGGCGGACTCTTCGTAAACTTCTACCCTTGCTACCTCTCCTTCGTTAAAAGCAGTTTCACCAGGAGTAACTGCGGTAGTACCAGTAGAACTCTTGCGTTCAATGACTACTCTTTCTTTAGCCACGGGTACAGAGACAGTAGCAGTTTCAGTTTCAACTTTTTTACCTATTGTTACCGTACCAGCACGGAAACGCTCTTTATTAGCCACTAAACGTTCTTCATAAAGTTTGAGGCTTTGGCGACCATCAGTTTCTTGGTGCGAATAAAGACTTGGTTCTTGGTCGTAACTGTAAGAATTGCGATCGCCAGTAGTACCAGTAGTAATAGATTGACCCCGATAGACGTTTCTCACTTTTTCTTCGTAGTCATAGTCTACAGTCATATCACTCTTATATTCAGGTAGATGCTCTACTTGTTCCTTAGTCAAACCAGTAGCATAGACTCGGTTTTGACTGCGATCAATGCGGGCGCGACCAAAGGGGAGTAATACGTTTTTGCCAAAAAACCAGAAACCAGTATCAACCACTAAATAGCGGAAATGACCATCTCTATCTACTAAAATATCTTTTACAGAACCTACTTTTTCGTCAGTATCACTGTAGAGTGAATAACTCATTAAGTCATCGTTATCAAAAATGCTGTGATAATCGGGGTCTAGATCGCTAATTTTATAAAGATTAACTCCAGAACGAAGCTTAAAGCGATCGCGATTTTTCCTAAAGTTGGTTTCATAGTCTAAAACATCGCCATGATTAGCTCTGCTCATCTGATACAGTTGCGCGTCCTGGTCGTAGTTGTATGCACCACTGTCATAACCTTGAGCTTCTTCAGCGTATACGGTGTTGTGGGGATCGTATTCTACGCCTCTGTAGGTCATTCTGACTTGCTCTTCATAGTCGTAGTCAATGGTCATGTCATCATCATATTCGGGTAATTTTTCTGCCTGCTCTTTAGTTAGACCTTTGGCATAAACTCGATCTTGGTTGTAATCGATACTAGCTCGACCGACGGGCAAGAGCACTTTTTTACCAAAGATCCAAAAACCTGTATCAATAACTAAATAACGAAATCGACCAGTTTCATCTACAATGATGTCGTAAACAGAGCCGATTTTATCATTGGTGTAGTCATAAACAGAAAAGTTTTTGATATCATCCCCACCAAAAATATCTTCCTTATAGTTGGGGTACAAGTCGGCAATTTTTGCTAAAGCCATATTAATTATTCCTCATTTGTATCGATTGCTATCTTTAGGCTATAAGTTAAGCAATTGAGTTTCATCTAGCTTATGAAGTAGATACGATTAACCTCGGGTATAGCTAAAGATATACGACTGCATTTGTAATCTTGCTAATACTTTGAATAAGAGAAATTTAGTTATTGAGACTTTTAATTTATTATTTAATTACCTCTAGCTACTTCAGAAGCCGTTGCTGAAAATCTTTTGCCTTCTCTGGATTAGAAATAGTTTTAGCTAATGCCAGAGATAGCTCAATTTCCGTCATGTTAGGATTTTTTTTGACAACACGTTTGCAGACAATACTAGCCATTGGCCCGATAAACTCTGTCAATTGCTGTTGACAATGCTTGACAAATTCGGGAGTTATGGGAGTGTTGAAACTAGTAGAAAATGCTGTAGTGCCAGTGGAGGTATTACTTTTTGTGGTTGTTTTAACCTTTGTATCTGAAATATTTGTATCTGAAATATTTATATCTGAAATATTTGATTTTGATTTTTTAGAAGAGTAGTCAAAATTCTCATCTAGAACTTGTAAACTGGAATCAATGGCAATTAAGCGATTAAAAATTTCTCTGCTGTTAGATGGTCGTTTAGCGGGAGAAAATGCCGTCATGCTGTCAATTAAATCGGCTAACTCTGGTGCAATTTCGGGAACAGCGTCTCTCCATTTCAGTTTGTCTTCGGCGAAATCATAAAATTGACCTGGATTTAGGGTAGTTAAAAGATAAATTGCCGTACCGCCAAGGGCATAAAAATCGGACTGTAATACTGCCTTCCCACGCATTTGCTCCATAGGAGTATAGCCTTGAGTAACAACTCCTGTAATTTCCCCTGCTGCCATTTTTTCCAGATAGCTATTGGTTACTTCTCTGACAGTACCAAAATCAATTAAAGCCAAACAACCATTGGCACGCAGCATAATATTTGATGGTTTGATATCCCGATGAAAAAAATGCTCGTTGTGAACTTGTTCGAGGATTAAAGCCAATTCTGCTAGCCAGCGGAGGACTCTTTTGGGTTTAATCGGGCGATTGCCCCTTCGTTTGATATACTCACTGAGGTTTAATCCTTCAATTTTTTCCATTACCAAACAATGCAAAGGCTCTTCTCTTCCTTGGGGAAAATATAGAAAATAGCCATCGATATCAGCTTTGGGTATACCTGGATGTTTCAATCTAGTTAATACTTGAGCTTCCTGTCGAAATAGCTCAACATATTTAGGATGATTATCCATCAAAACTTTTAGTACCCAAGGATGAGAATTGACATCAATAACCTCATAAGTTGTCCCGAAGCCACCTTGACCAAGCTCTTGAACTACGCGATATCTGCCATCTAACAATAGTTCTGAACCGCAACCCTGACAAAAAATTGTTGTATCTGAATTATGAGGTTTTTTACATTCAGGATTTATACAGAGACTCATTAGCTTAAGTTTAAAAATATGACGGAATTATAGTTTAAATACAATTACTTAACATCAAAACTATTTAAGTTAGGTGGATAAAATTGATTAGTTTGTTGTTAGCTATTAGCTATTAGCCATTGGTAGTTAAGAGACTACGTTTTTTGCCAAATATTGTCTTATGTGGTTGGATATACTTGAGAAAATCAAGCATCTCCCATATGCGTTTACCCTGCGACGGGAAGCTAGTCCTTGAGGGGAGCAAGTCGTGAGACTCAGTTCCATACCACAAGGTATAACGTTCTTTACCAGTTATGTTATATATTTGTCAGGCTCCCAGACATTTTTTATGCATACTATAGTCATAGTCAATAGAAAATACGAGATAGCACCTTAAAATAAACTATAAATTGGACTCTATTCTATCAAAAAGATATCTTTGAGTCTAATTCTTTTATTAGTCTTTAATCTTTAAAAATATGCGCTCTTTAGCTAATTATTTAAAAATATATACAGTATTGAGAGCTTAAGAACACATTACTTTATTCAATCTACCAAAACTGGTAGTAAGTTACTCAATACATCTACTTTACGCTTTGTAAAAATAGGTAAGTATTACTTAATTAAACTAAAAATTATCATTAAATACTTTCTTTTGAATGACTTTTCTGATAATAATATTTGTAACAAAAAGCTCTCAGGATTCTGCTATCCAACTCCAAAACGGTCGTGGCAAAGTTGACCACCTTGATCTACGAAAGTTTGGTGAGTACAAAATTTATTAGTTTTGAGAGTCGGTCGAACTGATCTGGTAGAAGCATGCTGTTGGCTAGGGAAGTAGAGAAATAATTTCGCCCTATTGAACTAATTAAGAATAATAATGAACTTAAATAAAGTTAGCGATCGCTTGATATATAATGACTAATATTTTTGATTTACCGTCATCTCTGACTAATCAGGAGCTATTTGAATCTTTAGTATCTGCTGACAATATTTTAATTGAGAGGATCATCTCTACTGGTCAAACTACACCACCAGGGGAATGGTATGACCAAGATCGAGACGAATGGGTAATTCTGT
>CBDUCX010000142.1:0-13122 GCA_965365755.1 uncultured Pleurocapsa sp. | reverse complement strand
TTCACCTAAACCAAGTTTAAGTAATGTACCCCGTAAACTTACATCGGACGGAGATAATTCTTTTCCTTTAGCTAATGCTATCAGGTTATCGGCGATCGCTTTCCCCTCTTGATAGGCTACTTGCGCACTTTGAGGTAGATTGTCTTCGCTATTTAAAGCACAATCACCTCCAGCAAATACTTCTGGATATTCTGGTAATTGCATAGTGGGTTCGACTAACAAGTGTCCTCGTTTGGTTTTATATTCTGCCGATATGGCTAAATCTTGGATTAAGGGATTAACTGTAACTCCTGCTGTCCAAGCTATAGTTGCAGCAGATAAGGTTTCAGTACATTTTTCTGTTTGATATTCTACTAGATTGCTGTGTACTCGCGTTACTGATGCGCCGAATAAAAATTCTACGGGGATATTACGGCTGTTAAGAGCCTTGATCGCAGTATCGTGGAGGCTATTTTTAATGTCTTTACTCTTACCACTTCCCTTGAGGATTTCGTGGCTGCGATTAATTAAAACAATTCTAATTTCTTCGCTATTGCCACCTAATTCTTGATACCAAATGGGTAATAAATCAGCTAACGTTGCAGCCAATTCTACCCCCGATGCTCCTGCACCAACGATAGCTACAGTAAGTAACCGACGGCGTTGGGTTTCATCCTCTGTTTGAGTCGCTTTTTGCAAACATTGCCGCAGATGTCTGCCTAACTTTATCGCCTGTTCTCCTGTACGGAATAAGAAGCTATGTTCTTTCGCTCCCTCAATACCAAAAAAGCTACCCACACTACCCAGTGCTAAAACCAAATTATCGTAGGTGTAGTTTAATTCTGAAGCTAATTTAATACACTTACGGGGTAAATCTATCGATACAATGGAATCCTGTACAAATCGAACCCCGCTACCATTTAATAGATCCAAATAACGAGGATAAACCTGTTCATCACCCATTTCCCCACTGAGATACTCATACATCATCGGGTTAAAACTAAATCTCTCGTTGCGATCAATTAAAGTTATAGGCTGAGGATACTTATGATGACTTAAATGTAATGCTGTAAATAATCCTGTAAAACCACCACCCAAGATAATAGTTGAATTTGCTATCTGACTCATTAAGATATTTTATTTTTTTTGTAAAGGTTTCCTTTACAATTTGCAACATATCAAATAGTCACACCTCTATCAGAAGTGATAGATGGCTGATTCGCTCTGAGAAATATATTGATAACTAATTACCGACGACAAATGTTCAGATATTAACAATATTAGGGGATAAAGCTTTTGTAAATGCGATCGCTATGTCATCAAATTCTAAACTAGACAATTTAAAAAACCCTCAATCAAATGTATTAACCGCCGAAGAAAAAGCCGAGAAAAGAATTTACTGTATCAGCGGTTTAGGTGCAGATCAACGAGTATTTACCAAACTAAAATTTAAAGGTTATCAACCAGTTCATCTCGATTGGTTGCCCCCAAATAAACAAGAATCTCTTGCCGATTATGCTCAAAGATTAGCAGCAAGTATTGAAGATCAAGAACCCATATTAATTGGTTTATCTTTTGGTGGAATGGTAGCGACAGAAATTGCCAAACAAATTGAGGTAAAAAAAGCTATTCTAATCTCAACTATTAAAATTAAACAAGAAAATCCTTGGTATTTTCGAGTATTTAGCTGGTTGCCTATCCATCGTCTAATTCCTTTTAAAAGTTTGCTCTGGCTTGTCTATTGGCTAATTAATTGGTTTTTTAGTTTAGAAACTACAGAAGAACGTAAATTATTGAAAGCAATTTTAATCGATACCGATGCCAAGTTTTTAAAATGGGCAATTAACCAAGCTATTTCTTGGCAAAACGAAATTATTCCCGATCATATTTATCATATTCATGGAACGAGCGATCGCATCTTTCCTCTGACCTTTGTCGAACCAGATATAACCATCGACAAAGGTGGGCATTTTATGATTATGAATCAAGCTGACAAAATTTCGCAGATTATCGATGAGCTACTTAATCAACCTGAGTCCGATATAAATCCGAATTCAGAGGAGAGCGAAACCCCATACAGTACAAGTGATTAAAACAATTCTGCGGTAAAAGTAGTACAATAATATTGAATTTTTCGGATTTTTATTTAAGATGGCAAAAACCTCAGCAGTTTCTCATTTTGTGGCAGTTAGCGATCTTTCCAAGCCAGCAGCAGAACAGGAAGGCATTTTAATCGAAGTACCAGGAACAGGAGATACGAAAAAGAATCGTGCCAAAGCATTAGACATGGTACAAGAAATGTGGGAAAAAGAAGAGATTGATGTTAATCGTTTTCCCGATGGTTTAACACCAGACCACATTTTTTATGTACCGCCAGATAGTCCTCAAGCAAAATCTACTAAAGCTGTGTCAGATAGTCAAGAATTATTACCCATTGTTCAAGGCGCACAAGAAATTATTAAGTTGACCAAACTTCAGCTTGAGGTGCAGGAAGCATCAGAACAAGCAGAGCAATATGTGCCAATTATTAAGGTGGTTCTAGATCGATCGCGTCCTTTAACTGCTGAAGAAAAGGAATTAGCTAAAGACAAGAAATATGGCAAAACTATCGAAAAACTCGGCTCAGTGGTAGCAGCCCAAGAAGAATTTCAAGAAACCTGTTCAGGTAATGGTGACTTGGTGCTAAATGCGATCGCCTGGCAGCTTGGTCAGGGAGCCGAACCTCAGTCAGACAAAGGATATAACTAAATTCTAGACTTAGGATAGTCTTGAGCTAAATTAATGTGAGCGATCGCCGATAGCAATTCTAGCTTGTTCGCGATATATAGTAGCGTTACCTTTATTACTCCTGAAGCAAGTGCATTTGATCCTCAAGGTTTAGTCAAAGCAAATGCGATCGCCGAAAAGATTGTTAAAAATATTAACGGCGATCAAGATGGAAAAGATACTGTTAATGGAACAGTTTTAAAATACGACCCCAATACTGGAAAATGGGATAAAGTTTCAGGCGATCGCACTAGGTTAGGAGGAGGATTTACTTAATAGTTTATTCATGTAGCCTGTCATAAATTTATTAGAATTTTAATGGGGGTTACCTCCGACAGATACAGCGAAATAGCTAGGCGACCTAGAACCTGAATGGGAAATCGATTACATTAAAAGATGTCCGTAATTGGGTTACTCATTGCTGCTACTGTACTTAATAAGTCTGCATACCGTTGTATATGAAAATCAAAGGAATAAAAATAGGTCAAACAATAGAATTACTAGAAAAAATTGATGATATTGCTGATGGAGAAGAAATTATGGTGGAAATTTCCCCAGTAACTTTTCATCCCCTCGCTAATCTAACTTTGCCAGAACGACAAAACCGAATTAAACAAGCTTTAGGTGCATGGCAAGACGATCCAGAAATTGATACTATTTTTGCCGAAATAGATCGAGAACGTCATAGCTATCAGGGAAGACAAATCGATTCATTAGACGATTGAGGTAGCACGAGTGTATCTATTAGATACTAATATATTAGTGACTAATAATATTCGTCATTTTAAAAATATTGAAGGTCTAAAGCTAGAAAATTGGTTAGATTACTAAGGAAATCGTAGTTTCTTGCGATTATGCCGTAAAGCGCGATCGCTTTTAGCGACACAAGTTTGTTTCTAACCAGCATTTATACTTATTTTTATAGTAATTAAGTATTTGCAATTAATAATTAGGAATAATTAAACTATGAAACGTCGCCAATTATTATACTGGGGAGGAATCAGCGGAATTAGCTTGGCTTTGGGGGGTCGTTATAAGACAGCTAAAGCTAGCACTGCTAATGATTCGCCTTTATTTCGCTTTGCTGCTTTGGGAGATGTGGGAACAGGAAATATCGGACAATTGGCGATCGCTGATGTGATGAACGACTATTATCAACAGCGTCCTTTTAAACTAGTTTTAATGACTGGGGATAATATCTATGAAGATGGCGATATCAGACGAGTGGGAGCAACCTTTAGCAAACCCTATCACTTTCTCAGAAAACAAGAAGTACCTTTTTACGCTGTCCTGGGTAATCATGATGTGCGAACCAATAATGGTATTGATCAGGTTAACTTTGCCTCCTTTAATATGGGGGGACGTTACTATACCTTTACCCAAGATATCATCCAGTTTTTTGCCCTCGATACTACTAATAGTAATGGGGACTGGGCTGGACAGCTTGACTGGTTAGAAAATAACTTAGCTAAATCCACCGCCACCTGGAAAATTGTTTTTGGGCATCATCCTCTATATTCTTCGGGAATTCACGGTAGTAGTGATGAACTAATTGATGAGCTATCGCCCCTATTTGCTCGCTATGGGGTTCAGTTTTATCTTAATGGTCACGATCATAACTACGAACGCACCGAATCCATTGAAGGAACCACCTATTTAACTGTTGGTGCAGGGGCAAAAACTCGTCCTGTTTTTAGTTCTGATTGGACGGCTCATTCAGCAGCCAGATTAAGCTTTGCGACTATTGATGTCTATCCTAAGCGATTAGAAATTCAAGGTATTGGTAAGAATGGCAAAATATTTGATCGTGGTGAAATAATTATTGATTAGTAGTGTTGATATTGTTGGAGTTTACAGGTTGTTCACGAACATTTAGTTCAGTCAAATTAGGAGTAATTTTACTGTTATTAATATTCATAATTAGAACCTGTTTAGTGTGATACGTAGTACCACGATATTTCAGTTTGATACTAGGTCGGAAAATAAAAATCTTATGGGGAACTATTTCCTGTTCTGTTAAGTCAGTTAAGGCGGATCTTGCCAAAAAATTTCTAGTATCTCTACTGTTCAACAATTTTGGCGATCGCCATTTTATCTGGAGACAGCGTTCTAGATATTCAACCGTATCTAGTTCACGACAGCTTTCTAAATGGTTAATTCTATATCTACGCCAGAAGCTAAAGGGATTAATGAATCTGACATAGGTATCAGCAGCAAATAGTTGTTTAAAATATAGACTAAAAGGAAAGCTAATTTTTGTTAGTCGTTGTTCTTTTATAGTCATAGAAAATCTCCAATGCTCGTCTGTACCTTGAGATTAGGCTAATATTTTGAGGAAATTGTGAGATCAACAGTCAATGTAGTTTAATTTGTGGCAAACTCAAGTAGACAAGAACACTTTAAGCTTTCTCCTGATGGGGAACAATCACCTATATTTCGGGTGCGGAATATTAGTAAAGTCTACGATATGGGAGAAATTTCTGTTCAGGCACTTAAAAATGTCAGTCTTGATTTACAACTAGGGGAACTCGTCGTATTACTGGGTGCTTCTGGTAGTGGAAAATCTACTTTGCTTAATATCTTGGGAGGTTTAGATATTCCCACAACAGGACAGGTTATATTTGCCAACCGAGATCTTACCCAGGCAGATGATCGCACTTTGACTACCTTTCGGCGGGAATGCGTTGGCTTTGTATTTCAGTTTTATAATTTGATTCCCAGTCTGACAGCGAGAGAAAACGTGGCTCTAGTTACCGAAATAGCCTCTCATCCGATGCGTCCCAGAGAAGCCTTGGCACTAGTGGGATTAGATCATCGTCTTGATCATTTTCCCGCTCAACTTTCGGGAGGAGAACAACAACGAGTAGCGATCGCCCGAGCGATCGCTAAACGACCCCAAGTATTACTCTGTGATGAACCTACAGGTGCATTAGACTATCAAACAGGTAAATTAGTATTGCAAGTATTAGAGCGAGTTAACCGCGAGTTAGGCACAACTATCGCTGTAATTACTCACAATGCAGGAATTGCAGCGATGGCAGATCGCGTTATTACCATGCGTAGTGGGGAAATTGTTGGTATCGGGTGCCATGAAACTAAGATTTCACCAGAGGATCTGGAGTGGTAATTGGATTGAGTTTGCAGTTCTGATACCAACTTATAGAAAATTAAAATTAAAAAATTGCTAATTAAAAAATGGCTAAGTTGCAGTCGCTTTAGCTTCGCGATGAAGAATATGCTTATAATCTGGATCTAGCCAACATTGTGGTAGAGGTTCATCTGAGGGAAAAACCAATTCAGATTTTAAAAACATTTCTGGATCTTGCATTTCTTCCCCAGCATGAAATCTGCCCATAATTTCTTTTTTAAAGGGATCGTAAAGGTTTTCAACTTCTAGTAATTCTACTAACTCTCCATGAGATTTAGTTTTGAGAAACATAATACCCCCCTGGTTATTAAACCCTGATATTTCTTTAATTCTAACGCGGGTAACTGGGACGAAATGTAAAGGACTGTTAAGGAAAGTTGTTAGTAAGAGACAAGGCATGCCTTGTCTGTACAGTAGTTAGTGGTTAGTAGTGATTATGATTCAGGTTGCCCAAGCACGAAGAAACCAACCGATCGCAATTCCTAAGAAAACAAAGCGCACTACCTGCCAAAAAATATCAGGGAGGAGAACACTTTCTAAATTGAGTTCTAGACCATCAAGCTCTTGTTGGAGACTACGTAGCTCGGTTTTTAAGAGTTTTGGCAGTGATTTATCCTGTTGTCGTCGCTTTAATTGTTGTTGACGTTCTTTAACTTGCGATCGCTTGGCGAGATCTCGTTTAACCTGGGTATGTCTTGACTGTAGTTGTTCGAGCGATCGCTCTACCTCAGATAGCATCTGTTCTAATTCGTTTTCTTGAGTGTCGCCAGATTTAGGAGATGACATCGTTAAAATTAAAGATGAAGCAATTTAGATCGACACGATATTAACCCATGTTAGACATAATGCCGATATCCGCTTAATCACAATTATTACTGTAGAGACAAAACGCGCTTTGTCTCTATAATAAATCTAAAATTGCGACCGCTATTCGTATATTTTTCGTCACGTTTCATGATTTATTGTCCGTATAAAATTTATCATCTTGCCAATTCTGGGGATTGTTAATAACATATTTTGCTATGCGATTATAGGATTCATCGTCACGAATAATATGATCATGAAATCTTGGTTGCCAGGCAAATTCATATCCTAAACGGTGAGCGTGTTTAGTAACAGCAGATTTATATCCACCAATGATTGATGAAATGGTGTTTTTTCCTTGATTTTGAAATCGTTGTTGTCCAATTGTTTGATGAACGGTTGTATTGATGTCGATAGAGACAAGGCATGCCTTGTCTCTACTATGTTGATGGGAATGATTTTTATCATCATCATATTTATTCCGATTCAACAACAAAATACCATGCACATGATTGGGCATCACCACAAAATCACCTAATTCAATATTTTTTGTATGATTTTTTATTTCGTACCAAAAAACATCAGCCAAAATTCCCATGTGTGATAATCGCATTTTTCTATCTATTATTTCACCAAAATAATTGGTTCTATCTTTCGTACAAATAGTAATAAAATATGCACCATTCCAACCATAATCCCATGTTTGCAATCGTGCTGATGGTACTCTATATTGACCTTTATATTTCTCAGATCCAGATAAATCCATTGGAATCCAAACCAATTTTGGAGATTTTGCAAGTATCAGCAACTTGACAACGTAACCTAGTTAGAATAAAAGACAAAGCAATTTCAGAATGCCACAATATTAACCCATGTTTGACATAACGCCCCTATCAACTAACAAAGTTCCTAGCGACTTAACCGATTTAGAATTAGCCCAAGCTTTAGCTGAACGGAGTGTAATTGCCCATCAAAACTGGCATCGTCTCAAAGGCAATCGTCAAGCTCAAGCAAAACAACAGTTAACTTCCGCATTGGTTTTCTTGCTTAAAGATCAACCAGCAGAAGCCTTACAGCATCTTAATCAAGCGTCGGGATGGCTTAATGGTTCCCTTGCTTCTCCTCCTTGTCCCGATGCTCAACGCAAAAAGGCAAATAAAAAATAAAGGTTAAAGCATTTGTAAAATGTTAAGGATAAGGTGTGCACCAAACTATGCTGCATAAACCTTGTCTGTACATTAAATTCAGTAGGGGATAGAAAACGACTGTGGCAGGACATAGTAAGTGGGCGAATATTAAAAGACAAAAAGCGAGAGTCGATGCCAAAAAAGGCAAGACATTTACTCAGCTATCTCGCGCCATTATTGTGGCAGCCCGTAACGGTGTTGCCGATCCTGACGGTAACTTTCAACTGCGCACCGCAATCGATAAAGCTAAAGCAGCAGGGGTTTCTAACGACAGTATCGAGCGATCGCTGGCTAAGGGGGCAGGAACATATCAAGATGATGCTGCTATCCTCGAAGAAATACGTTACGAAGGTTACGGTGCTGGTGGCGTTGCAGTTTTGATTGAAGCCTTGACTGATAATCGCAATCGGACTGCTGCCTATCTCCGTTCGGCATTTACTAAAAATGGCGGAAATTTGGGAGAAACTGGTTGCGTTAGCTGGATGTTCCAACAAAAGGGGACGGTAACTATAGAAGGTGTTGACGAGGAAAAACTACTCGAAGCTTCGATGGAAGGAGAAGCAGATACCTATGAAATCTATGAGTCAGAAGGATTAGCTGAAGTATTCACCGAAGTTGCTAACCTGGATCACTTAAATCGGACTTTGCAAAAGTATGACTTCTTAATCAAAGACGTTGAACTACGTTGGATACCGAACAATAACCTAGAAATAACCGATCCAGAACAAGGGCGATCGCTAATTAAACTCATCGATACTCTAGAATCCCTTGATGACGTACAAAATGTCACAGCAAACTTTGAATTGAAGGAAGAATTAATCAGTGTTTTTCGTTAAGAATTGAGAATTAGACTGGTTTTTTGAGTAATGAGTCCTAAAGGATACCGCTTCGCATATAACAAGTAACAAATAAGAAAAACTTTAATCACCTAATCAATTAAATATCATGATTGAACTACACACTCATACTACCTACTCAGATGGCATCTTAACCCCACAGCAACTTGTAACCAGGGCGGCGAATGCAGGGGTTAAAGCCTTGGCGATCACCGATCATGATACCCTGTATGGCTGGGATGAGGCGATCACAGCAGCCATTCCCTATAATCTAGAAATAGTCCCAGGGGTGGAATTAAGTACTGTCCATAACGGGCGATCGCTTCATATTTTAGGTTATTATCCCCGAAGAGAACTATTAGAAGCACCTCTTACGGAGCGTTTAGCTGGTAGAAAGCGCAGGGGTAAGCAAATGATCGAAAACCTAGCAAAAATGGGCTATCCACTGGAATTGGCAGGATTAGATAGCAATATGGCTTTAGGTCGTCCCCATATCGCTAGTGCAATGGTCAAAGCTGGTTATGTAGATTCTAGTCAAGAAGCTTTTGAACGGTTTTTAGGAGAAGATCAGCCAGCCTATGTCCACTACGAAAAGTTTTCGATTCAAGAGGGAATTAATCTGATTCGTGACTGTGGAGGTGTACCAGTTTGGGCGCATCCTTATTTATTTAGGGGTGGCAGAGTAGAAGAGGTTTTACCAGAATTAATCGCAGCAGGATTAATGGGCATTGAAGTATATCATCCCCACCACGGTAATAATAAAGTCAATCGTCTAAAAGAGTTATGTGCCGAGCATAATCTATTAATGACTGGCGGGACAGATTATCATGGCGAAGATTTAGAACATCCAGAAAATGAACGCTGGCAATTAAATCAGCTAAATTTGCCCTTGAGCTTACTTGAATCCCTAAAACAAGCTGTTGCACAGTAAAGGATTTCTCACATATTTCTCACATTACTAATTTCCTAAAATAGCTTCACTTTGAACTGCTTTTGACTTCGAGGTTACATTTGCTCTGGTGGCGCGAAACATGCCAAAGCGACAAAGACCAGCACCAAAGGCGAGGCGCATTAAAAGTAGAGTGGGAACTTCTCGCAGAGACTTAATCAAGCCAGAGAAACCAAATAAGAATAATCCTTTCGGTTTAACTACGCCTTGCCAAATAGAATCGATCCAAGAAGGAAGAGTTTCTTGTGTCCAGTCGTCGGTAATCACTTCTCCTTCAACTAAACCTGTTGCTGTCAAAAGTTCAGCAAAGCCTTCGATACTAGAAAATGCTGGATGTGACCACTGATCTAATAGTTGTTTCATTACAGGTTTTTCCCAGAAGTTGAGGGGGATAGCGCGATCATCCCGCTGATTCCAGTCGGCAACTACCAGAATTCCTCCTGGCTTTAATACCCGCAATAATTCTTTGGCGAAAACTGCTTTATCGGGCATATGTGGCCCCGCTTCCACCGACCAAACCACATCAAAACTAGCATCAGGAAAAGAAAGAGCCATGGCATCATCTACCTGAAACTTAGCGTTAACTCCTTCGGGGGTTAATTCTTGAGCCCGTTGTACCTGTTGAGGGCTGATGGTGACTCCTGTAACGTCAAAGTTATAGTCTTGCGCCAAGATACGACTGCTTCCGCCAATGCCGCAACCGACATCTAACAAAGTAGTGCCACTAGGTAATTTTTCTAACCCACCCCAGCGCACCATCTCATGCACGAAATCATATTTAGCTGCGATAAAATCTTGGGACTTTGGTGGTGAGCCATAATGCCCCAGATGAATATGTTCACCCCAGTAGAATTCCAGAATACCGTCTTCTGTCCACTCGTCGTAAGAGTTGGCGACTGAATCAGCAGATTCATAATTGCGAGGAGTAAGTAGATAGACTGCAATGCCTACTGCTAAAAGCATTGCTAAAAATCCCAGAAGGTAAAATAAAGTCATTAAGAATGAATATTTAATATATCGTTACAATTTCTTAATATAGCAATGTTTGGCTATCCTGGGACAGAGTAGCTTGTCTATATAACGATAGTAAGCTAAAAAAATAAACAAAACTTTTAGTAAGGAGTTAATTAACAGTTTGCCCTAATATAGTTTAGTTTCTCTAACTGCAATAAATCCTTCTTCTACAGTCGGGGGCATTTCTGCTAAATATTCTTGATAAAGATCAATTACATCATTGGGCACTTGACGCGATCGCTTTTGATTCCATTGTTTACAGATCTCAACTGGGGTTTTGATCCACCATGCTATCCACTCTGCATTCATGTGTTGAACATGATTGAGAAAAGAATTGCGCCAAGCTAGTTGAACGTTAGTAGCATCATAAATGACTGGTTGGTTGTAAGCTACAGCTAATTTTACTTGTTCAATTGCTACTTGTTGGATTCTCGTCCAGTCTCCTTGAGTCGCCTCATTACCAAATAATCTCAATCTAATTTCATCGGTAGAAATAATTACTGAGTCGGGAATTTGATGATTTAGTTCCCTAGCAAATGTTGATTTACCACTACCAGGAATACCAATTAACAGATGACATAATATTGGTTCAGTCATAGTCACAAATTAATAGGATAATAAAATCAAGATCAATAATATAGTTAGTATAGTTAGTGGTTCATGGTCAATGCTTCCTTAGAGTGGTCAGATGATACAGAACTGGTGAGCTTAGTTTTTACAGTTTCTCCCCAGAAAGATATCATTTTACCCACCAACTATGCTAAAGGTTTACACGCTTGGTTTCTTCATCAAGTAAGGGATAATGATCCTCAACTTTCTCAATATCTTCATGACGGGCAATCGGAAAAACCGTTTACGATCTCTCGCTTGTTTGGAGAAATGGCAAGCAATGAGAAGCAAGTATTCTTGTTTGCTGGTAAAACTTATCTTTGGTATCTAACTGCTTTGTCTCAGACTGTGGTGCAGTGGCTGAGAATCTGCTTAACCAAACTACCTAATCACATTTGGTTAGAAAAGTCTGAGCTTAAAATTCAATCAGTAGAAATTGCTTTACCTGGAACTAACTACAATCGCTTACTGAAAACCATCTCTAAGAAAAAAATCGCCCTCAGCTTTTTGAGTGCTACTAGCTTTCGTAGTAAAGGAAATCATTATCCTTTACCCGCACCTGATAAATTATTTCATAGTTACCTCAGACGTTGGAATCACTTTGCGACGAAGCAGTTTGACCCAGATGAATTTTTGCCCTGGGTTGAAGAGAATGTAATCATCACTCGCCATCAATTAGAGTCAACTAGAGTACCAGGAGGTAAACGAGGTTTAGTTACGGGTTTTGTGGGCGCTGTAGAATTAGATTTGGCACAATCTGCTGGCGATCGCCCTGAGTTCATAAAACTCTACAAAGCCCTGGTGCAGCTAGCTCCCTACTGTGGAACAGGACATAAAACTACTTTTGGTTTGGGACAAACTAGGTTGGGTTGGCAGACTCAGAAAGCATCAATTGAATCGACCACATTAGAAACCCTCCTAACCCAAAGAGTAGGAGAAATTTTTGAAATTTTGATGACCGCTCAAAAACGTACTGGGGGAGAAAGGGCGAAAAATATCTGTCAGACTAGAGCAACTATCCTTGCCCGTAGAGAATTTGGCGAGCCTTTAGTTGACATCGCTAATGATCTTAAAATGCCCTACCAAACTGTAAAAACTTATGCCAAGTTAGCCCGTCGTACTTTAAAAAATAAAATGAATTGAAGTTGGGGCTGGGAGGTCGTCTGAAAAGTAAATTTTGTCGCTCGAAAGCGGAATTTGATAATTAAATCTGTAAACCTTCTGGCAAACCTAAGCGCGGAAATTGAAACAAGTAAAATAAATGCCTGAAATATATACGGTATATGGCTTGATACTATTTTTTGTTAAAAACACCTTTACGAAGCCTTCCCTGTAAAGGTTTGAACCGTTTCGCTCCACATTTCCAAGTCACTTATGCTAACATTTATAGACCTTCGACAAAATGTACCTGGAAAACTAAATACTATCTGGTTTCCAAGAGACAGAGTAGAAATGCTCGATTACCCCTTACGGGGATGAATAATACGATCGCATTTATATCTGCAAAAAGCGATCGCATAATTACTAAAAGTTAAAACATTTGGTTGAATTTATAAATTACCTATAGTGCGATCGCATAATAAAGCTACTAGCACCTCGACAACTAAATATTTAGTTTCCTCTGTTTTTTTCTAATTGCGATCCGTAAGGCTACGGGTCGCGTAATCGACACAATAGACTCAATCGCTGAAATGAACTTTTTACGTTGAGGTGCGTCGATGCCTTTTAGGTCATGGTTTTGAGAAGATTAAGTGTTCCATATTTTCTCAATAGGAGGCAAATATTGACTAGTACAAAGTTATTGCGTCGATTTGTCCTCTGAAAGCCTTT
>CBDUCX010000141.1:0-13315 GCA_965365755.1 uncultured Pleurocapsa sp. | reverse complement strand
TTATATTCGACTGAATTGTCAAGATTATTTGACATATATAATGTTTTGTTTGTCAAGATACATTAATTAAAATTCAAATTAGTTAATATAAGTATATTAAGTATAGTTACTTCAAAAAGAGGTCTAACAATAATGGAAAACCAAGAAAACAAATTCGGCTTCACTCAATTTGCTGAAAACTGGAATGGTCGTTTAGCGATGCTGGGCTTTATTATTGCCGTGGCAACAGAATACATGACTGGACAGGGTATCCTGAGTCAGTTGGGTATTTTGTAAGGAGAGCGATCGCTCTTTTTTAAGAAGTCATTCATTGCACTTATTAGTATATAAATCAAATACATTCTAAACATCAGCAGAGTTTGGTTAGGCAAGTAATTGTTTACCAAGCTCTTTCTTAATTTAAACTTAAGCTAAGTTTTTGCTGGAAATTAGGTTGATTACAGCTAGTATTGTTACGCTAGATAGGGTTCGGTTCTAATGGAAAACATCTATTAGAAGCAATGGGGAAAGTTTGGTGGAAGTCCAACGCTGTCCCGCAACTGTGATGAGGTAAATATAGAAATATATCTCTCAGTCAGGATGCCCGCCGAGCAACCTATGTAACAAAGTTAATATATCTGCGAGGTACAGATAGTTATGGTCAACTCTTTAATTCAGCCAAGTTTCAATTCTCTTCAATTGCCTCCATTACCCCATAAACGACCTTTATTAGCCATTGGTCACGGTACGAGAAATAAAGCAGGGAGACAGACTTTTTTAGATTTTGTCGAAACGTATCAGAAGTTGGATACATCTCGCCCTGTAATTCCTTGTTTTCTAGAATTAACTGAACCGACAATACAGGAAGGAGTAGAAGCCTGTGTCGAACGAGGCTATACAGATATTACTGCCTTGCCCATTTTGCTGTTTGCTGCCAGACATAATAAGTTTGATGTTACTAACGAACTAGACCGATCGCGATCGCCTTATCCTCAGATAAACTTTAACTATGGTCGTCACTTTGGCATTACGCCGAAGATTATTGAACTATGGCGCGATCGTCTGACAGAATTAGATCAACCAGAACATAATCCCCGTAATATCTCCCGTGAAGATACAGTGTTGTTATTTGTGGGTCGAGGTTCTAGCGATCCTGATGCTAATGGAGATGTCTGCAAATTAGCCCGAATTATCTGGGAAGGAAGTGGCTACAAGACAGTAGAGACTTGCTTTATTGGTATTACCCATCCCCGTCTAGAAGAAGGTTTTCGTCGGGCATATATGTATCAAGCAAAAAGAATAATTGTACTGCCCTATTTCTTGTTTACAGGAACTCTCATGGAGAAGATCTTTAATCTTACTGCCCAGCAAGAAGAACAACATCCTGAGATTGATTTTGCCTGTTTGCCTGAAATGGGTATTGCCCCTCAACTGTTGCAGGTGTTTCGCGAAAGGGAAATTGAAGCGCAGTTAGGTCAAGTTGCAATGAACTGTGAAATGTGCAAGTTTCGTCTCGCAGCATCAGAGGGACATGGACAGGGACACGGACATGGACATGGACATCACCACCACCACGGACACCATCATCACGACAATAACGATCCCTATGCCAAGTTAGAAGATTATCATCAGCGAATTTGGAAAACACCTTAAACTCGCTGCGCTCAAAAATGCCAAAAGCTAATCAATCTTCGGGCGTAACAAAGACTTAGATGGATCTAAACGTCATAAAACGGTATAAAATACCTCAAGAGTAGGAAAAAAAATCTCTATAAAATCCAAAAACAATTTGAAGGATCAAAATGGATCTGGATAGGAGACATTCCCACTCTGGTCTAACTGGTGCACATAACATGTGCCTACTCACAGAGGAGCACATTGAGGTGAAAGTCTCATGATGCGTTCTGAAGACGAGTCTCTTCGGAGAAGAAGTGGCTTAGTTTAACTGCCAAATTAAATACATATTTCAAAACAAAAATACTGATATGGATATTTTGACTTTGGGCTGGGTTACGATCCTAGCTCTGTTTACCTGGTCGATTGCGATGGTTGTTTGGGGTCGTAACGGATTCTAAGTTGTGGAAACAAACGAATTACTCAATACTCTATTTTTAGTTGCTATCAGTATCTTAGGACTCCTTAGTATAGGAGTATTGTACCTTTCTGTGGTTCAATGGCGCGATCGCCGTCGCCAGAGTCGTGATAAACAAGGTGGAGCTTAAAAGTGACACAGTGACACATTAACAGGGCGGCAACTAAAAAAAAGAGCAATATTTTATAGCGGTGGAGATGTTAGATTTAGCATCTCCATAATTTTTGTGGGGTGAAGAAAAAAGGTGTGAGAGTTCGACGATTTATAGTCATTCCAATTAATTTCCGTGTCTTCTAAGTTATCTTTTTTAGGTAGTAGGTAGTAGGTAGTAAGTAGTAAGTAGTAGAGAATAGTATTTATTAAGATTGTACGGTTTCTATTTGGAATGACTATAAGTCATGAGTTTAGCACGTTGCTTTCCAATTCTCATTCAATTTACGTTTCTTTTTAGCGATCGCTTGAGAGAAAAATCACACCTTCATTCACCAACGCCAAAATATGCTTCCATTACCTGTCTAGCCCAGGGAGCGGTAACCGAGCCACCTCCACCGCCTGAATGCTCGGCAAAAGCAACTACGACAATTTCTGGCTGCTTAAAAGGAGCATAAGCGCCAAACCAGGTATGGGATTTCCCTGGGGGAGCTTCCGCAGTACCACTTTTTCCTGCTCCTGGAGGGGTATGGGGAGAATTTAACTTGGTTCCTGTCCCGCCATTAACTACAGCTCTCAGCCCCTGCTGAATTGTGGAGATGGTTGTTGGTTTTAGATTCAGGCTAACTTTCTGATTTTCTATCTCCTGATGATCCTGTTTTACCAAATGAGGTCGCACCATATAACCATCATTGGCGATCGCGCTAAACATGACGGCTATTTGTAACGGTGTTGCGCTAGTAAAACCCTGACCGATAGACATATTTACCGTATCTCCTGTCGTCCAGCCCCAGTTTCTAAAGTTGCGACGCTTCCAAGCGTCATCGGCAATCAACCCTGCTATTTCTCCTCGTAATTCAATACCTGTCGGTTTACCAAAACCGTATAGTCTTGCCCATTTAATTAACTCTTCCCCCCCCACTCCCCGACCAATTTGACCAAAGAAAGTATTACTACTCCAGGCTAAAGCAGATACATAACCCATTCTGCCAAAACCCCGTTTATTCCATTCTCTAAATCTCGTCCCTCCAACGGATAAATAAGGATAAGTCCCTAAAACAGTCTTGGGGGGATATTTGCCAGATTCTAATCCTGCTGTGGCGGTGACAATTTTAAAAGTGGAAGCGGGAGGAAAAGCCCGCAAAGCCATATTTAAAAATGGATTGCCTTCTGACTGTAATTCCTGCCAAATTTTTGGCGTAATAGTTGCCGAAAAAATATTAGGGTCAAAGCTGGGATAGCTAGCCATGGCTAGTACTGAGCCATCACGGGGGTCTAAGGCCACTATAGCACCTCTGTTCTTACCCAATACGGTTTCCGCTGCCTTTTGCAGTTCGGCATCAATAGTTAAAGTAAGATCATTTCCCGTTGCTGCTGGCTCTTCTCCCAAAAGGCTAACGATGCGTCCTGATCCATTAACACCAAGCTTTAAACCACCCCACTCTCCTCGTAGTTGCGCCTCGTAGGCAGACTCGATACCCATTTTGCCCATGACATCTCCCAGACGATAGCCTTGGGGCTTTTTCCGCTGCAATTCTTGTCGGTTTAGTTCTCCTGTGTAGCCTAAGATATGGGCAGCTAGTTTACCTTGGGGATAATGTCGTACTTTGCCAATATCAATTTCAACCCATTTTAACTGAGACTTATATTCCTCTAAGACCGTGATTTGTTCTGGAGTTAAGTTACGGGCAATGGGAATTAAGCTAGTGTAGTTGTATCCTGCTTCCTCTACCTTTTTTTGCAGATTTTCAGGCTCTATTTCCAGGATTTGCGCGATGAGATTGCGGTTTTTTGGCCAATTTCTCTCTTTTTGAGCTTTGGGCCACAGATAGGCTGAATAAGACTGGCGATTGCTAGCTAATAGTTTCCCGTTGCGGTCAAAAATGCTACCCCTGACTGGAGGTTTAGGAACGATACGAATCCGATTTTTTTCGGCTTTTTGCTGATTAATCTCCCCCTGATCTAACTGTAGATAGCTTAAACGCCAACCAATTCCGCCAAAAAAAATGAGACTAATTACTGTAGCAATGGGAATTGCCTGGAATTGATTACCAACAGTGCGATTAGTTGAATCTTGAGATTTGTTTTTTAAATTATTTTTTAAAATAGAACCCATGGTCAGTTATAGCCGTACAAAGTTGAACTAGGACGTATTTAGATTATCGACTCGTAGGTAGTAGGTAGTGGGTAGTAGGTAGTGGGTAGTAACAGTCCTAACATAAATCCGTAATGCTATATCAATCTATATCAATGATCAATTTTAGTATTCCCTCTCTGATTATGATTGAGATCATCATTGGTATACTCCCGTCGGTCAATTGTTCTTTTGAGGGTTTTCTTTTGAAAGAACAGATAAAGCGATCGCTATTATTTATAGTAATATGTAGTTGTGTTAGAACATCTTTACTCTTTACTTTTTACTTTTTACTTTTGAAGTCCCTCCACTCAAAATTGATAGACTACTAGAGTCTTGAAGAACCCCAACCAAAGCTTTCCAACCATAATTTAGTTAGGGTTTTGACTTTAGAAACTGTCCGATCTTCCCAAGGATTCTGCCACGCCAGGCGACTTAACTCCCACAAATTATGCTCCTGCCCTAACTTATATTGCAGCCATTGATAGGGCCAACGGTCATTTAAGCTAAGTTCTATATTCATGCCAAATTTAGCTAGTACGTGGTTGACTTGAGCAACTCGGACTCGGTCATATTGAACAGAACGCTGCCACTCATTTTGATTATTACTCCAATTATTAGAATTATGAATGCGAAACTGAGATAAAACCTGATCAATACCGATTACTTCACCAAAAAAAGGCGCTAAATCTGCTAAGTAAGCATCGGCGCAAAGTCGATACTCTAACTCTGGAATATTCATCACTTTGGTTAAAAACTTACGAGAAAAACTTAAAGCTGTAGAGGGCGGAAAAGGCCACCATCCTCCAGTTTTAAGTATCAGTTGAGAAATATCTCCAACTATTGCTTTGTAAGGAGGCCAAGGTTTTCCCCAAGGAGAACTGATTTGGTCTATATTTTGAACCTTGTGATAAACCACCGCAGCTTGAGGATGATCTTGGAACTTTTGTACTACTTCGGCAACTTTAGATGGTAGCCACAAGTCGTCAGCATCCAGCAAGCAAATAATATCTCCCCTGCTAGCTGAGAATCCTGCATTTAATGCCGAAGCCTGTCCTCCATTCTGCTTAAAAATAGGAATAAGATGACCTTGGTAGCTGTTAATTATCTGGCGGGAATTATCTGTAGATCCATCGTCTACTACAATTATTTCGGTATGAGAGTAGCTTTGATTAATAGCACTATTGATCGCGAGGGCTAAATAATTATCATAGTTATAGTTATTGATTAAAATACTGACTAATAGATCTGAGTTCATTAATCTATATCGCTGATCTAATTGTCAAGAAAATAGACTGATAATCGAAAAGAGTAGAGCAATTGCAGCAATGCTGGAAGCAATTACAAAATATTTACGCAGAGAATTGAATCGTTTATTCAAATTATGAATATAAGATAGCTGTCCTTGTACTAGAGTTTGCAGCCGATTTATTTCTGTTGAATTACTTTTAGAATCCTTAACTGTTCGCCTAAGATCACCCAAAATAGTATCAAAATCCGATTTAAAACTTAAAACCTCTTGGGACATATCTTCTTGTCGCTGATTCAATTGTCCAAAATGTTCTCGAATTTCAGTTTCTTGATGTTCAATTTGCCCTAACTTTAGTCGAATCTGATGGAGATCACCTTTTATCTCTTGTTTGACTTGATTAAGTTGTACTATAGCCTCGGTCAAATCTGATTGTGCTTCCATGCTCCGACCTTCTCGATAAACTGCACGAATCTCCTCAACGATTTTGCTCGCCTTAGCTGTTTTAGCAATGTAGCTTTTGGCTCCAGCATTAATCGCATTACTACGATGTGATGAATCTTCACTCCCGCTGAGAACAATAACTCTAGTCTCAGGAAAATCATGCACAATTTTTTCTGTAGCGGTTAAACCATCCATAATTGGCATATTAATATCGAGCAAGACAATATCAGGGTGAAGTTGTTCGACTTTTTCTAAAGCTATTTGTCCATTGTTGGCATGGCCAACTATTTGCAAGTCAGGTTCTGTTCCTAGTGAGGTTTGCAAAAATTCACATAGAAGGTTCTGGTCATCTGCTAATAAAATACGAATCATTCAGTTATTACAGGGTAGAGTAGTATTACTTGATATTGATTTAAGTGATTAAAACTCGGAATATAGATAGTTGAATATTATTAAAACTAAGAGAAAAATGCGATGACTTAATTAACATCAGCAGGAGGAAGCTCTTTGAGCATTGATTGCCATTGTGGCTCATACATTTTGCGTAGTTTGGCTTCGCTAGTCTCCCCGCCATCGGCAACAATTCCCAGGATATTAAGTTGATTCAACAGATCTTTTGCTTCTGAAAGTTTGGTCTTCGTAATTTGGTTAATTTTCTCAATTAAAACTATCCCTTGACAGCACTGGGCAGTTTGCAGAGCATCTATATTGCCGAGAATAGGAGGAGAACTTAATAAGACTAAGTCATAATTGCGTTCGAAAGCATACATCAACTCTTTGAGGCGAGGAGAACTCAGCAATTTTGTCGGCTCGCTAACGTTAGAACCAGCCGTCAAAACATCAACTTGTTCCCCTAATAATGATACTGTTTGAATGTTAGCACTCATAACTTCTCCCATCAAAAGATTTGATAGACCGTCATTATTATCTATTGCTAATTTTTCGTGCAGACTAGGGAATCGAAAATTGGTATCAATTAGCAGGACTTTTTGGTTGAAAAGCGCGGCGCTTGAAGCCAAACCTATTATTAAAGATAAACTATCTACTCCCGCGTCAATAGAAGTAATTAATAATGATTGATTTTTGTCAGCAGAATCTAACATTTTGACATTCTGATATATCAAATTAAGAGATTCCTTGAGTGGTTTTAGATAAATTGCCTGTTCAATAGAATCATCTAAATTATTAGATTGGTTTAGCAGTAAATCTAAATTTTTCTGATGAATGTTTTCTGCGGGTAATTCTGGCAACACGCCTAATAGGTCTTGAGCCGATTCTTCTTCTAGTTGCGCGGGACTGCGGACTGTGTCGTCTAAAAGTTCTCTTCCCAATGCTGCACCAATACCGAGAAATGAACCTACTATTCCACCCATAAGCAATACTGCTAATCTGCTAGGGGTTTCCTCCTCTCCTAAAGTAGGAGGTTCGACAATTTGCCACTTTAAACCACCGCGATCAATTTCAATACTTAGCTTTTGTCTAGCCGATAATAGCTGATGCAGGGTTTCTCGTCGAACATCCACCTCTGGTCTAAGACGGTTATATTCGGCTATTAGACTAGGAAAACGATCTAATTCTGCTTGAAGTTGCAGTTCAGCTTCTGCTAAACCTTGTTCTTGAGCTTTTAATGAATCTAATTGCGTTTTTAAAGCGGCTAATTCGTTTGCCGATTCCAAATCATTGTCACCGAGTTGCCCTTCTTTTAACAAATTATCTGAGGTTAAATTTGAACTCGCTGAGTTGATCCCCAGGGTTTGAGCTTCCGCTTTTAATAAAGAACGTTGTTCTTTTAGTTGCTCTCGAAGATTTTGGAGTACTGGATCACTAGACTTAAATCGAGTCTCTCTGGCTTTTAAAGCTAGTTGGGTCTTTTGAACTTCTTCTAGCATTGCTTGGTAACGGGAAGATTGGCTAAGGCGTGCTGCTACAGAAGCTTGATCGGGAGAACGTTTCAACTGATTTTGCCAGGCATTATAGCGAGCCAGAGTATTTTGGTAGTCAACCTTTACCTGGCGTTTTTGAGACTTTACAGCTTTAAGATCTCCTGCAACCGCAGTGGCTCTTTGTTCAGGATTGATTAAATTATGAGCTTTACGAAATCTTTCTAAGTTATTTTCAGCTTGAGTGACTCTTTTGCGAGCGATTGGCAGTTGAGCATCAATAAAAGACAATCCTTGAGATAATCTTTCTTTTTGTTGCTCTAGAGTGTAGTTTTGGTAAACTTGGATGATTGCTTCTAATACTCTTTTGCTTTTTAACGGATCATCATCACTGTATTCAGCCTCAAAAACTGTAGTTTTGACTCGATCCTCTGCGTAGTCATCACCCTCAACTTGATATATTTCGAAATTACTCTCAATTGTACTCAGTTTCAGATCAGGATACTCAGAACTTAGAGCCTCCTGGGCTTTTTTTAATAACTGGGAACTACGCATTACTTCTAACTGAGTGGCATAGTTTTCAATCTCGACATTTAATTCTCCAAAATTATTGTTTGGTGGACCAGAATTGTTGCTGCGGTAAACAGATTCAATTAACAACTGGAAAGAACTTTCATACTCTGGTTGTTGCTCCAAAGCCTTTATCGCCGAGAAAGATAAAGCTGCGGCTAAAATTCCCAAAAACCAATATCGCCGACGGAGTAGCGTAGCCCAGAGCTTTCCATAGCCTAAGTCTGCATCTACATCAATTTCTGGTGTGTTTCTATCGCTTGTTGTTACTGTCATTATCTATAGCTAAATGTAAGTATTTATAATGTAGTGTTTTTTTAATACTAAGTCGAATAAAGTTGGCAACAGGATGATTTTTGGTTAGGGGGGAAAGCCCTCTGGGTATCTCCTTCAAAGACGCTATACGAACGAACATCTCTTACAAAAGTTGCTTATGGGGGAAACCCGCCCAAGGAAAGTATCTCTCCATTCGCCCTTGCAGTATGTGTCGCATTCAATTTTCTGTTTGGTATAAAATTTTATGAAATTCAAACAAGTCTACTTTGACTCTATAAAAAATCGCATATTAAATTTCAATTATTATTGTTTAAATCTCCATCGATCAAAAATATCTGGCAGAATAGTCTGTCTAGGTAATATTACTATATGTTTAGTTTGAATAAAAGTAAGAGCAGTTCGTAATTTGGCCATAAGCCCTTCGGTTATCTCTTTCAGAGACTCTTCATGTACTAAAATATACTACGTTTAATCTTTTATGGCGATCGCCTCCTTAATTGTCTGTTCTAACTTAGGTAACCTCATTTCTAATATTGTAGTATCACTTATGTTATTACTTAATTTTTACTAACAATGGTTCGGACATTTTTAAAAAGAGAGGAAAAAAGCTATCCATTTGATTTAAGGTAAAAGTGTGGAAAGTAATCGACGTAATGGATAGGGTTAAAACAATTATACAAAGCCTACTAGCTTGCTGTGAGAATTTGAGACAACCGCAACAAAAATTTCTAGTAACTTTAGTTTTCTACTCTGGTGATCAGTTGCGGGAGAGCAACTTTCACTAATCTAAGTCGATATCACGACTTGGAAGGTTTCTAAGTGAAAACAAGTCGTGTAACTAACTCTGCTAGAAATTACCTTATCAAACCTAAAACATCAACATTTTTTTGATGTCAAATTGTCTTGAATAAGAATCTTTATCTAGCGATCGCCTGAATTAGAAAATTCTACTTGACATTCAAGACAATCGCTTTAGGGTAGCCGACCGAGCGCAAGTAGTTGACTAATTCAATTTTTTTCTAGTGCAGAATGCTCGAAAACATCTATCATTATCAGCCTAAATTATTGCCAGGACTATATTTCCAAGTTTTCAATCTAACTAAATAACTAATATAACTGATATTTAATACAAACTTTATGCAAACTATACACAGACTATTTTTTTTATAAAGATTAAGTAAAAAAAGTAATCATTATCACTTTGTAAGTAATTATTCTGATATTGTTTGAGAATCATAAAAATTAACCTCAAAAACATATTCAAGTGTATTTATTAAATAATTACTATAATTCTATGCAAAGTGATAAAAAAAAATTCTAATTGTCGATGATGATGTAACGTTACAACATTTAATTGCTCGTTTTTTTTCTTACAACAATTATCAAACTGAAATAGCTTCAGATTGTACCACAGCTAGACGTAAGTTTAAGAGCTTTCAACCTGACTTGGTAATTTTAGACGTAAATTTACCTGATGATACGGGGTTGAATCTCTGTCAGGAAATGCACCAAACTGATGTCATAATTGTAATGCTAAGCTCAATGGCAGATAATAATTATGTGTTAGAAGCATTTGCTAGAGGTGCAGATGACTATATAACTAAGCCTTTTGATCTACAGATTATCAAAGCAAAAATCGAAGCCCTGTTAAGAAGAAAAAGTGATAATAATACATCTTTTATTAGCAAAAAATCTATATTTTTAGATAATTTAGAAATCAACTTTTATCGTCGTGAAGTTATTTTGAATAATCGCCTTATCCCCCTCACAGCATTAGAATTTGATCTATTATATTTTCTAGCTAATAACCCTAATCGGGTATGGGAACGAGCCGAATTAATTGAGGCAATTTGGCATAATGATGATTATTCAGGAGATGATCGTAAAGTAGATATTCATGTTGGTCGTATTCGCAAAAAAATTGGCGATGACAACGGAGAATTTATCAAAACTGTCTGGGGAAGAGGCTATCTGTTTGAGTTATCTAGTTCCAATGCAGTAAAATTGGCAGACTGAACCTAGAAGTCAATACAAGCCGTCATGTTAAGAGCAGGAATCGTCGGATTACCCAACGTAGGTAAATCTACTATGTTTAATGCCTTAGTTGCTAATGCTAAGGCAGATGCAGCCAATTTTCCCTTTTGTACCATTGAACCTAATGTCGGAGTAGTGTCCGTACCAGATGATCGACTAGAAATACTTTCCAAGCTTTCTTCTTCTCAGAAGTTAGTGCCAACGAGAATTGAATTTGTTGATATTGCAGGGTTAGTCAAAGGTGCCAGCAAAGGAGAAGGTTTGGGTAATCAGTTTCTCGCCAATATCCGTGAAGTGGACGCTATTGTCCACATGGTACGCTGCTTCGATGACGACGATATCATTCATGTTGCTGGCTCTGTCGATCCCGTAAGAGATATTGAAGTAATTAACCTAGAGTTAGTTTTAGCAGATCTAGCTCAGGTTGAGAGACGCATTACCAGACTGCGTAAGCAGGCGAAAAATGATAAGAATGCCCAAGGGGAGGTAGAGCTATTAGAAAAGATTAGTACGGTTTTAAATGACGGTAAATCTGTCCGCAGTATGGATTTATCGGAAGAAGAACTGCTAACAATTAAACAGTTAGGCTTACTAACAAATAAGCCGATTATCTATGCTACCAATGTAGCTGAAGATGACTTGGCAACAGGTAATAAGTGGGTAGAAGAAGTTCGCCAGTTCGTCAGCGATGAAACCGCTAAGGTGGTAGTCGTATCGGCGCAAGTAGAATCAGAATTAGTTGAGCTTTCAGAGGCGGAGAGAAAAGACTTTCTTGAGGCTTTAGGAGTAGAAGAAGGTGGTTTGAAATCTTTGATTCGCGCTACTTACGATCTTCTAGGATTACGTACCTACCTCACCACAGGAGAACAGGAAACTCGCGCCTGGACAATTGTAGCTGGAACCAAGGCACCCCAAGCAGCAGCAGTAATTCACACGGATTTTGAGAAGAAATTTATTAAGGCAGAAACCATCAGTTATGAGGATTTAATCACCACAGGCTCGAAAAGTGCCGCTAAAGAAAAAGGCTTACTGCGTCTGGAGGGGAAAGATTATGTCGTCCAAGAAGGGGATGTAATTGAATTTCGCGTTGGTGGCTAGTAGTTAACCAAAAAAGTTTTTAGAGGTCTGACAAAGTATAGGAACTTAGGGAAACTGGGGACTTAGGGAATTAATTGATAGTCTGTTACAGCTTTAGGAGATTCTCTAGATTGACTGGGTGTATACAAAGATACGGAAATTAATCTAAAAATAAAATTTCTATTGCGAAAATAGTGAAATCGAATTTTTTCGTTTTATACTACAAGTCATTCAAATTATAGGATTTTGTTATGAATATTCTCTCTATACTCATTCCTCTAGTAGTAACTACCATTAGTTTGCTAATTATCTCTAAACTTCCCCTTGGGATTGAGATTGATAGCCTTAAAAAAGCTATAATTGCAGCGATAGTGTTCGGCATTCTTAATGCAGTGCTATATCCTATTCTGACTGTGTTTGGTTTGCTCAACTTTTTAACATTTGGATTAGCTTCTCTAATAGTTAATGTGATAATTTTCGGGCTGGCTGCTTTATTGGTTGAAGGTTTTAGATTACGTTCTAAATTTTGGAGTCCAATTATTGGTGCATTTGCTCTAAGCGTCATTAACTCGATTATCTTTAAACTAATCAGTCAATTTCCTCCTGTCGGTGGTTAAACCTGAACCCATCGGCAAACTAACTTCCCATCTACATTTTCCCAGAGAGCTTCTAATTTCTTTTTAAAAGGCTTGATTGAAGCTCAATTTATAACAGATCCCGACCAATTCGATCATGCCGAAACATAGCGACCAAGATTTTTATCTGGAGCGAAAATAATTGGCTGATCTTCTGGGATTTAATTAACAATATCTACAGCATATTTTTGGTGATTTAGTAATAAACATTATGTATGGTTTTCTGTTTTTTAGGCATTAAATAGTAGAAAAAGTCTCTCATTTATGTTAGATCGAATTGTACAGGTAATCGTAAATCCCAATTAACTTTAATATATATTTTAATAATCACTTTATATTTAAGTTAGTTTTTGACTTTTTGACAACTAAATCAGCAACGTCGATTAATAGCTACTATAATGAGGCATTTTAAACAGGCAAATCCAAACTCATGACACTGATTGATTGGCTAATTGTCCTCGTCTATTTTGCTCTCACTATTGGTCTGGGAATATTTCTCTCTGGTCGAGCATCTCGTAGTTTAGAAGATTTTTTTGTTTCTGGGCGATCGCTTCCTTGGTGGTTAGCAGGGACAAGTATGGCAGCAACTACCTTTTCCATTGATACTCCTTTATATATTTGTGGCGTGGTTGCTAGTCGGGGAATTGCAGGTAATTGGGAATGGTGGAGTTTTGGCATTTCCCATGTAATTTTGATTTACATTTTCTCCCGTATGTGGCGGCGTTCGGAAATTGTTACCGATGCTGAACTTACAGAAATCCGCTACGGTGGTCGTAATGCAGCTATTTTGCGGGG